>NZ_JAXBQT020000011.1:0-157855 GCF_047520755.2 Stenotrophomonas sp. FR010
GTCGGAGTGCGGGGACGCCGCAAGTACGTCCGTGTAGGCTTGGCAGCCGCATCCATGCGGCTGACACCCCGCACTCCGACACCGACCCACCTCTGACAGATCCCCACGGCTGTGGGTAGGTGTCGACCTGGGTCGACACATTTGTCAGATATCGAAACAATTCTGGGGTCAGATCCGTTTTCCTTCAGAAAACGGATCTGACCCCAAGAGCTGTTCCGACAGATCGCGGAAGACTGTCAAAGGCGGGGTGGGTCCGGTTGCGGGGGTGTCCGCGGCATGGATGCCGCGGCCAAGCCCCCATGGACGGGTTAACGGCGTCCCCCGCAACCGGACCCACCCCGGCATCCCTCAGTAGCCCGGCTTTTGACGTTGCTGTTGAGGTTGCCGGCCAGCGGCCGGCACTACCGCAGGTGCAGGGTGCAACCCTGCAAAAGAAACACCACCCTACGCCAGCGTCGGTTGTGCATTCGGCCCCCGCGCACTACGATCCTGCGGTTCGCGCGCGTGCGCGCCCGTACTCCTGCTGAGCGCCCCGTGCGCCGCATCTGCCAACCCGAGGTATCCATGGTCATCAAACCGCGCGTCCGCGGCTTCATCTGCGTCACCACCCACCCGACCGGCTGCGAGGCCGCGGTCAAGCAGCAGATCGACTACATCCGTGCGCGCCCGCCGATCCAGAACGGTCCCAAGCGTGTGCTGGTGATCGGCGCCTCCACCGGCTACGGCCTGGCTGCGCGCATCACCGCTGCCTTCGGCAGTGGTGCTGCCACCCTCGGCATCTTCTTCGAACGCCCGGGCAGCGAGACCAAGCCGGGTACCGCGGGCTGGTACAACTCGGCCGCGTTCCACAAGTACGCCGACGAAGCCGGCCTGTACGCCAAGAGCATCAATGGCGATGCCTTCTCCGATGAAGTGAAGGCGAAGACCATCGAAATGATCAAGGCCGATCTGGGCCAGGTCGACCAGGTTGTCTACAGCCTCGCCGCGCCGCGCCGCAGGCACCCGAAGACCGGCGAGATCATCAGCTCCACGCTGAAGCCGATCGGCGAGCCGATCACCCTGCGCGGGCTGGATACCGACAAGGAAGTGATCACCGAGACCACCCTGCAGCCGGCCACCCCGGAAGAAATCGCCGGCACCGTCGCGGTGATGGGCGGCGAGGACTGGCAGATGTGGATCGATGCGCTGGCCGATGCCGGCGTGCTGGCCAATGGTTGTACCACCACGGCCTTCACCTACGTGGGCGAAGAAATCACCCAGGCGATCTACTGGAATGGCTCGATCGGCGCGGCCAAGAAGGACCTGGACACCAAGGTGCTGGGCCTGCGCGAAAAGCTGGCGAAAATCGGCGGCGACGCGCGCGTGTCGGTGCTGAAGGCCGTGGTGACCCAGGCCAGCTCGGCCATTCCGACCATGCCGCTGTACCTGTCGCTGCTGTTCAAGGTGATGAAGGAAAAGGGCACTCACGAAGGCTGCATCGAGCAGCTCGACGTGCTGTACGACATCCTTTACGGCGGCAAGGCTGATGGCACGGCGGTTGATCGCCTGCGCCATGACCTGGTCGATGGCGGCGGCCACACCGTCGCGCTGGTCGATGAGGAAGGCCGCCTGCGTGCGGACTACAAGGAAATGGCCGCAGACGTGCAGGGCAAGGTGGTCGCGCTGTGGCCGCAGGTGACCAACGAGAACCTGTACGAAATCAGCGACCTGGCCGGTTACAAGGCCGACTTCCTGCGCCTGTTCGGTTTTGGCGTGGAGGGCGTCGACTACGAGGCCGACGTCAATCCGGACGTGAAGATCGAAAATCTCGTCGACATGACCTGATCAAGCAGAAGGCCGGCGAAAGCCGGCCTTCTCGTTTGTGTAGAGCCGAGCCATGCTCGGCTCCTCTTCGCTTGAGTCCCGCAGCCGAGCATGGCTCGGCTCTACAGAGAGGCGTTACCCGAACTCGAACCCCATCTCCGGCAACGCCGGGCCGACAAAGTCGCCCTGCACGTAATCCACGCCGGCACTGAACAGCAGCGTCATCGAGTTGGCATCGCTGACGAACTCGGCGATGGTGCGGATGCCCGCTTCCTGAGCACGCGCAGTGATCTGGCTGATGCGGTCGATGTTCTCGCGGGTGGCAGCCAGGTCGCTGGTGAAGCCCCGGTCCAGCTTGAGGAACTGCGGCTGGAAGTGGGCCAGCAGCTGGAACGAGTCCAGCCCGGAACCGAACTGCTCCAGGCCGATGCGGCAGCCCAGTGGCGCCACTTCGGCAAGGAATTGCTGTGCACTGCGCAGGTGGGTGAACACCTTCGCTTCCGGTGCATGCAGCCACAGCCGTTCGCCGGGCACGCCCTGTGCCTGCAGTTCGCGGTGCAGGGTGGCGATCATCTGTGGGTCATCGAACGATTCCGGCGTGACCTTCACCAGCACCTGGGTGGCATGACCCGCACGTGCGCGTTCACCCAGCACCGCGATCGCCTGCGAGACCACCCAGCGGTTGATGTCGGCCAGCAGGCCGTGTTCCTCGGCGATGCCCAGGAACGCGGTCGGGCTCAGCAGCTCGCCATTGTTTTCCAGGCGCAGATAGGCTTCGTACAGCTCCAGTGGTTCGCCCTGCAGGTTCAGCACCGGCTGGTAGTGAAGCTGGAAACCGTCGCCGGCCAGCGCCTCGCGGATGCGCGCCACCCAGCGCTGCACACGCTCTTCCTCGACACGGTCGGCGGCAGCCGGGTCGAAGATGCGGCAGGTGTTACCCAGCTCGGCTGCAGCCTGGGTGCATTCGCTGGCGCGCGCCAGCACCTGGCCGATGCTGGCGATCTTCTCACCGACCTGCACGCCACCGATGCTGACCGTCACCGTGGCCGAGCGTGCGCCGATGCTGAAGACGTGCGCGGCGTAGGCTTCTCGGATGCGCTCGGCCAGCGCCACGGTCTGTGCGTAGGGTCCGGCCTGCAGCACGGCGAAATTGTGTTCGCCGAAACGGGCCAGTTGCGCGTCCTCGCCAACCACTTCGGCCAGCAGGGCGGCGAGGGCGCCGATCAGGGTATCGGCCGAGGCCAGGCCGATATCCGGCAGCAGGCGCGCGTAGTGGTCCGGCTCGATCAGCAGCAGGCCGAACTGGCCCTCGCTGCGCCCGGCCTGGGCCACCGCACTTTCCAGCTGCAGCATGAAGGTCGGGCGATTGAGCAGGCCGGTGACCTGGTCGCGCTGGCGCAGGTCCTCGACCTCGCGTGCCAGCTCGGGGTCGAACTCCATGCGGCGGCGGAGCACCACCTGCAGGCAGGACTCGCCTTCGTAGGTGGCCGCCGCAAATTCCATCGTCGCCGGGAACGCACTGCCGTCCTGGTGGCGCGCGTCGAGCTGGTACTGCGGCGGCGGCGCCTCGCCACGGCTGAGGCCCTTCAGCAGCTGCTTGAAGCCCTCCACGTGTTGGGCAGCAACCATGTCCAGCAGCGAAATGCCTTCGATGTCGTCGAATTGCTCGTAGCCGAACATCTCCAGATAGGCGTCGTTGGCGCGGATGTGCATGCCTTCATGCACGTAGGCGATGGGGTCGCGCGAGGAGGCGATCAGCGCGTCGCAGCGGCGCTCGGTCTCGCGCATCTGCGCCTCGATGCGGCGCAGGCCGCGGCGTGCCTGCAGGTCGACCCACTGGTCGCGGACCACGGCGAGCAGGTGCTCGGGGCGCTGGCGCAGGGCGAGGGCACGGATGCCATGGCTGCTGGCCTGCACCAGTTCGTCCTCGTCGATGCGCTCGGCCAGCAGCACCAGCGGGATGTCCTTGCCGCTGGCGGCGATGTGCTGGGCTGCCAGCTGCAGCGGAATGCCCTGCGACGGCGAGGCCAGCACCAGGTCGATGGCCTGGCTGGTCAGCACCTGGGCCAGCTCGGCCGCATCCTGCGGGCGCCACGGGCGTACCGCGATGCCGCTGTTGCGCAGGGTGCTGACGATGGCTTCGGCATTCTCGCCGCTGTCATCGACGATCAGCAGGCGGATGGTGATGTCGTTCGCGTTCTGCATGCACTGCTCCCCAATCTGCGAATCTAGATACACGATGCGCGGCGAACCGTCCATGCGCGTACCCCTTGCGCGCATGGAACGGCGAAGTGGTTCACACCACGCCGCCCGCTGCGTGGCCGCTGGCCCAGGCCCATTGGAAGTTGTAGCCGCCCAGCCAGCCGGTCACGTCCAGCACCTCGCCAACGAAGTGCAGGCCGGGGACGCGCTTGGATTCCATCGTTGAGGATGACACTTCGGCGGTGTCCACGCCGCCCAGGGTGACCTCGGCGGTGCGGTAGCCTTCGGTGCCGCTGGCCACCAGCGGGAATGCGCCCAGCAGCTGCGCAGCCTGGCGCAGCACCGGCTCGTCCAGCTGGCGCACGGGGCGGTTGGGCAGCCAGTGCTCGCACAGCCGCTGTGCCAGCCGCTTCGGCAGTACCTCGCCCAGCACCGTGCGCAGCTCGGCGGCGGGGCGGTCGCGCTTCATCTGGCGCAGCCACTCGCCGGCATCCTGGCCCGGCAACAGGTCCAGCTCCAGCGCATCGCCGGGCCGCCAGAACGAAGAGATCTGCAGGATGGCCGGACCGCTCACGCCACGGTGGGTCAGCAGCATGAAGTTCTGGAAGCTCTTGCCGTTGCAGCGCGCTTCGATCGGTAGCGCCACGCCGCTGAGGTCGGCCAACCGTTCCTGGTGCTTGCCGCTGAGGGTCAGCGGCACCAGCCCGGCGCGGGTCGGCAGCACCTGGTGGCCGAACTGGCGGGCCACTTCATAGCCAAAGCCGCTGGCCCCCATGCTGGGAATCGACAGGCCGCCGGTGGCAACCACCAGCGAGGCGCAATGGAACAGCCCGTGCGTGGTGTGCACGCGGAAACCATCGCTGCCATGCTCGATGCGCTGCACGCTGCAGTCGGTACGGATCTGCACGCCGGCCGCGTGGCATTCGTCCACCAGCATCTTCACGATCTGCTTGGAGGAGACATCGCAGAACAGCTGCCCCAGTTCCTTTTCGTGATACGCGATGCCGTGCTTGTGCACCAGCTCGATGAAGTGCCAGGGCGTGTAGCGGGCCAGCGCCGACTTGCAGAAGTGCGGGTTGGCCGACAGGAAGTTGGCCGGGGTGGTGCCGGTGTTGGTGAAGTTGCAGCGGCCACCGCCGGACATCAGGATCTTCTTGCCGACCTTGTTGGCATGGTCGATCACCTGCACCTGGCGGCCGCGCTGGCCAGCCGTGATCGCGGTCATGAGCCCGGCTGCGCCGGCGCCGATGACCACCACGTCACAACGGATCGTGCTCATGCCTTGGCGCGCTTGCGCCAGGTCGGGATCACGTCGAGCTGCATCTGATCGTTGAGCAGCTGCACTTCACCGTCCTGGATCAGCACGCTCCAGCGCATCGCGCGCTGGATCTGCTGGCCCCACAGCTCTACGAAGGCACCGTCGAGATCGACCACCGAAAGAATGTCGAAGCGCGCCAGGCCCTTGCCCTGCTTGCCCCACCAGATCTCCGAGGCGTTGCCGCCATAGTTGACCACCTGCACCTGGCGGCTGCGGTTGCTGGCCTTGCGGATGCGCGATTCGTCCGGATGGCCCAGGTCGATCCACTGCAGGATGTCGCCGGTGTAGTCGTGTTCCCACAGGTCGGGTTCGTCATCGGTGCTCAGGCCGCGGCCGAACTCCAGGCGGTCGCCGGCGTTCAGCGCGAAGGCGAGCAGGCGCACCATCAGGCGCTCGTCGGTCTCGGACGGATGCTGGGCCAGGGTCAGGTTGTGGGTCGCGTAGTAGCCGCGATCCATGTCGCTGATCTGCAGTTCGGCCTTGCGGATGGTGGCGGTAAGAGCCATGGGGGGTCCGTGGACTAAAGACGACAATGATAGAGGTTTGCTCCGGGGGTGTCCGTGGCTGGGCTGTCTGCATGCCGTCAACGGTGGCACTCTTGAGGTCTTTCCTGTGGCCGGAGTGGACGCCATGAGCCTGCCCAGCCGGTTGCAGCTGCCGCCCGGCCCCTGGGCCACCCTGCTGGATGGCCTGTGTGCACGTTTCCCGCGCATCGCGCCCGCGCAATGGCAGGATCGCTTCGCGCGTGGCCGTGTGCTGGATGCGCAGGGCAGGGCGCTCACTGCGGACATGCCCTGGCAGGTCGGGCGGGAGATTCAGTACTTCCGCGAGGTGGCCGACGAACCGGTGATTCCCTTTGTCGAGACCATCGTCCATCTGGATGCGCACCTGCTGGTGGCCGACAAGCCGCATTTCCTGCCGGTGACACCTGCGGGTGGGCATGTGCGCGAGACGCTGCTGGCGCGGCTGGTCGCCCGCACCGGCAATGCCGATCTGGTACCGCTGCACCGGCTGGATCGGCTGACGGCCGGGCTGGTGATGTTCTCGACCCAGCGAGCGTCGCGCGATGCTTACCAGCGCCTGTTCCGTGATCGGCTCATCGAGAAGACCTATGAGGCCCTGGCACCGGCGCTGCCGGGGCTGGCGTTTCCGTTGCAGCGGGACAGCCGGTTGGTGCCGGGCGAGCCGTTCTTCCGCATGTCCGAAGTGCCCGGTGAGCCCAATGCGCGCAGCCGGATCGAGCTGATCGAGGCCGAAGGGCCGATCTGGCGCTACCGGCTGCTGCCGGAGACCGGCCGCAAGCATCAACTGCGCGTGCACATGGCCATGCTGGGGGCGCCGATCATGGGTGACGACCTGTACCCGCAGCTTCGGCAACGTCCGCCGAACGTCGCCGAGGCGCCGCTGCAGCTGCTGGCGCGGGCCCTGGCCTTCGACGACCCATTGAGCGGCGAACGACGGGCGTTCAGCAGCGGCCGCAGCCTGAGCCTTCCGGCTTAGCGCGGCCAGGCGCTCAGCGGGCCGGGCGTCGCGCCAGCCAGCGGTCCAGCTCGGCGGCGAACAGCTGCCGGTCGCGGGGCCCCAGGGGCGGCGGTCCGCCGGTCTGGACCCCGGCGCCGCGCAGTTCCTCCATGAAATTGCGCATCGACAGCCGCTCGGCCATGTTGTTCGGGGTGTACAGCTGGCCGCGCGGGTTCAGCGCCACGGCCTTTTTCTCCAGCACCAGCGCAGCCAGTGGGATGTCCTGGGTGACGACCAGGTCTCCGGCGGCGACCCGCTCGACGATGGCGCTGTCGGCCACGTCCAGGCCCTGCGGCACCTGGATCGAGCGCAGCCAGCGTGAGGGCGGGGTGCGGATCCACTGGTTGGCGACCAGGGTCAGTTCGATCCCCACCCGTTCAGCCGCACGAAACAGGATGTCGCGAATGACAGTCGGACAGGCGTCCGCGTCCACCCAGATGCGAGAGGGCGCGTATTCAGGGGGGGGGGGCAGCTTCAGTCATTTCCCCAGTGTAGGGTAGGAAAAACCTGAATGGGGGCTCGGGGTTAGCCGCGAACGGCTGCCAACCCTTGTCACGCCTAGCGGGTGACCTGTTCCCATGAACGTCGGGACTATCGCTTTTTGCGGAAAACACGCGTATCGTGCGACCCACTGTGTTTGCTAGGGTCACCGTGAATCGTGGCCTGGTGCAGTTGATCTCACGATCCGCTCATCGATCCGCTTTACCAACGCCTGCAACTCAGTCTCGGCCCCGATACCCGGTGGCTGCGATTTTTTTCAACATGTGTTTCAGGAGTTAGTAAAATGTCTGAACGTCAGACCGGCACCGTCAAGTGGTTCAACGACGCCAAGGGCTTCGGCTTCATCACCCCGGAAAGCGGCCCGGACCTGTTCGTGCACTTCCGCGCGATCCAGGGCACCGGCTTCAAGACCCTGCAGGAAGGCCAGAAGGTTACCTTCATCGCCGTCCAGGGTCAGAAGGGTATGCAGGCTGACCAGGTGCAGGCGGTCTAATCCGTCTGCTACCGTTGGGTAGCCAGAGAACGCCGGAAGCGAGAGCTTCCGGCGTTTTTTATTGCCCGCTGTTTTTTGTAGAGTCGAGCCACGCTCGACAGTTCTCAAAGACAGTGGAGCATGGCTCGGCTCTACAAAGGGCATGCAGCCGGCGCGGTAGGATGGAGACCTTCCCGAGGACCGTCCCCATGCGCATCGTTCATCACCTGGAAAACTCCCGTTCCCTGCGCGTGCTGTGGATGCTGGAGGAGCTGGGGCTGGACTACGAACTGCGCCGCTATCCGCGTGATCCGAAGACGCTGCTGGCGCCGCCGGAACTGCGCAACGTGCATCCGCTCGGCAAGTCACCGGTGCTGCAGGATGGCGAGCTGGTACTGGCCGAGTCCGGTGCGATCCTCGACTACCTCGCTGACCGTTACGACACGCAACGCCAGCTGTCGCCGTCACCGATGCCGGCTGACGGGGCCGAACGCATCGCTTACCGCTACTGGCTGCACTACGCCGAAGGCTCGGCGATGCCGCCGCTGCTGCTGACTCTGGTGATGGGCCGCATACGCAACGCGCCGATGCCGTTCTTTGCGCGCCCGATCGCACGCAGCATTGCCGACAAGGCCGAGCGCGGCTTCATCGGCCCGCAGCGGCGGCTGCATCTGGACTGGATGGAGCGCCGTCTGGCTGAAAGCCCGTGGTTTGCCGGTGAGCGCTTCAGTGCGGCCGACATCCAGATGAGCTTCCCGATCCAGGCCGCTGCCGCGCGTAGCGGCGGGCTCGACGACAAGCCGGCGCTGCGCGGCTTTCTCAAGCGTATTGGTGAACGCCCGGCCTACCAGCGTGCCGAGGCCCACGGCGGCCACCTGCAGGCGCTCAGCGGCAATTGAGGCGGGCGGCCGTCGCCCCCATCTTCAGCACCATGGATACCGACAGCCTCCGTTTCGACAACCGCCTGCTGCACACCCTGCCGGGCGACCCCGAATCCGGCCCGCGCAGGCGCGAAGTGCTGGGCGCGGCCTGGTCGCCGGTGATGCCGACCCCGGTGGTGGCGCCCACGCTGCTGGCGTGGTCGCCTGAGGTTGCCACGATGCTCGGCTTCGATGCTGCCGAGATCGAGAGCGAAGGCTTCGCCGATGTATTCGGCGGCAACGCGCTGTACGCCGGCATGCAGCCATGGGCCGCCAATTACGGTGGCCATCAGTTCGGCCATTGGGCCGGCCAGCTCGGCGACGGACGTGCGATCTCGCTGGGCGAGCTGGTGGCACCCGATGGCCGCCACTGGGAGCTGCAGCTGAAGGGGGCCGGGCCGACCCCGTACTCGCGCGGTGCCGATGGACGGGCAGTGCTGCGCTCGTCGATCCGCGAGTTCCTGTGCAGCGAAGCGATGCACCACCTGGGGGTGCCGACCACGCGCGCGTTGTCGCTGGTCGGTACCGGCGAGGAGGTGGTGCGCGACATGTTCTATGACGGCCACCCGCGTGCCGAGCCTGGCGCCATCGTGTGCCGGGTCTCGCCGTCGTTCCTGCGTTTCGGTTCCTTTGAGCTGCCGGCCTCGCGTGGCGAGACGGCCTTGCTGCAACAGCTGGTGGACACCTGCATCGCCCGTGATTTCCCCGGGCTGGAGGGGCAGGGCGAGGCACTGTATGGCGACTGGTTCGCGCAGATCGCGGTGCGCACCGCCGAGATGATCGCGCACTGGATGCGTGTCGGCTTCGTGCATGGTGTGATGAACACCGACAACCTGTCCGTGCTCGGTCTCACACTTGATTACGGCCCCTATGGCTGGGTCGAGGATTTCGATCCGGAGTGGACGCCGAACACCACCGACGCCCAGGGGCGCCGCTACCGCTTCGGCACCCAGCCGCAGGTGGCGTACTGGAACCTGAGCCGATTGGCGCAGGCGCTGTCGCCGCTGTTCGCCGATGTCGCACCGCTGCAGGCGGGCCTGGCGGCCTACCAGTCCACCTTCGTGGCCTGCACGCGTCGCGATGCTGCATCGAAGCTGGGGCTGGCTGCTGCCGACGATGACGACCTGCAGCTCTACCAGCGCTGGCAGCAGCTGATGCAGGAGGGCGCCATGGACATGACCCTGGCCTGGCGTGCACTGATGCGCATCGACCCGTCGGCAGCGGACGCTACGGTTCTGGACGCGGTGTACTACGACGGGGCGCGCAAGCATTCGGTGCAGGCGCCGTTGCAGCAATGGCTGCAGGACTACGCAGCGCGCCTGCGTAGCGATCCGCTGTCGGCCCGCGAACGCTTGGCGAAGATGGCAGCGGCCAACCCGCTGTACGTGCTGCGCAACTGGCTGGCCCAGGAGGCGATCGACCGCGCAGAGCAGGGTGACCTCGGCGGTGTGCATGCGCTGCAGGACGTGCTGCGCGACCCATACACCGAACGCCCGGGGCTTGAACACTTCGCCGGCAAGCGCCCGGCGTGGGCCGACAACCGCGCCGGCTGCTCGATGCTGTCCTGCAGTTCCTGAGGGTGGGTTTCGGCAGGGCTGCGCCCTGCACCTGCAGAGGCCAAGTCAACGGCCAGAGCTGGATCCCGTGGCTTGGCGGGGCGGTGTCGGAATGCGGGGGCGCTGCAAGTACGTCCCTGTAAGCTTGGCAGCCGCATCCATGCGGCTGACACCCCGCACTCCGACACCGCCCCACCTCCGACAGATTCCGGCGGCTGTTGGTAGGTGTCGACCTTGGTCGACACGGTAGATCCACGCCATGCGTGGATGCTTTTCGTTCAATTCTCGAAATATTCGATTTCGATTGAGATTCATCCACGCATGGCGTGGATCTACTACAGATCACAGGAAACTGTCGAAGGCGGGGTGGGTCCGGTGGCGGGAGTGTCCGCGGCATGGATGCCGCGGCCAAGCCCCCATGGACGGGTTTACGGCGTCTCCCGCCATCGGATCCACCCCGCCATCCCACAGGAAACCAGCTTCTGCCGTTGCCGTTGCTTGAAGCCTCCGCAGGTGCAGGGCGCAGCCCTGCCGACACCCCCAACAGGCAGCCGGCGCCCGGAACAGGTACCCTATGCCGCCATCAGATAGCCAATGTGACATGACCGACGCCCTCGTCGCTCCGCAGTGGGCCTCCCGCCTGCGCGACATCGCCGACTTCCCCAAGCCCGGTATCCTGTTCAAGGACATCATGCCGCTGCTCGCCCACGGCGAGGACTTCCGCGGCGCGATCACCGCGATGGCCGACCGTTGGCGCGACCAGAAGCTGGACGCGGTGGTCGGCATCGAATCGCGTGGTTTCATCCTCGGCGCCGCGATGGCACTGGAGCTGGGCGTGGGCTTCGTGCCGGTGCGCAAGCCGGGCAAGCTGCCGGGCCAGGTGCTGCGCGAGGAATACACGCTGGAGTACCGCAGCGACTGCATCGAAGTGCACGCCGACGCGTTGCCGTCCGGTGCCCGCGTCGCGATCATCGATGACGTGCTGGCCACCGGCGGCACGCTGGTCGCTGCGTTGTCGCTGGTTCGCCGCCTGGGTGTTGAAGTGGTCGGTGCAGGCGTGCTGGTCGAGCTCGACGGCCTGGGCGGCCGGGCCCGCTGGGAGGCGGGCTTGCCACTGCACACCGAACTGGTGTTCTGATCGAAGGGTGAATGCCAACCAGGGTTGGCATCTACCAGAGCGAAGGGCCGGGAGCCGGTCGTTGCCAACCGTGGTTGGCAACGCGGCTTCAATCACATCATCCGTACGCGGAAACGACGGCCCTTGATCTTGCCGGCTTCCAGCCTGGTGACGGCCTTGTTGGCCTGTTCACGCGCGATCGCCACATAGGAGCGGGTCGGGAAGATCGCGATCTTCCCGATGAACTTGCTCGACAGGCCGGCATCGCCGGTCAGTGCGCCGAGGATGTCGCCCGGGCGCAGCTTGTCGGTCTTGCCGCCGTCGATGCGCAGGGTGCGCATCGCCGCCTGCGGCAACTCGGCCGGGCGCGAGGTCGCCAGTGGCGTCTTCTGCCAATCCAGCGGTTGCCCCATCTGCGCTTCGATGGCTTCGGCGCGGGTCTTTTCGCGGCCAGCCACCAGGCTGATCGCCAGGCCGCTCGCACCGGCACGGCCGGTACGGCCCACGCGGTGCTGGTAGCTCTCCACGTCGGTCGGCAGCTCGTAATTGATCACCGCCGCCAGCTCTTCCACGTCCAGTCCGCGTGCAGCCACGTCGCTGGCAACCAGCACGTTGCAGCTGCGGTTGGCCAGCAAAAGCAGCACCTCCTCGCGGTCGCGCTGCTCCATGTCGCCGTGCAGGGCGAGTGCGGAGAAGCCGAACTGCTGCAGCGAGTTGGCCACTTCGTCCACATCCTTGCGGGTGTTGCAGAACACCACCGCCGATTCCGGCGCGTACTTCAGCAGCAGGCCGGCCAGCGCCTTCTGGCGATGCGCCGGTTCCACCTCGCAGAACAGGTGGCGGATGGCCGGTGCCTGGTCGGCGCCTTCCACGGTCACCTCCACCGCGTCGCGCAGCAGGTCACGCGCCATGGCGCGGATGCTGTCGGGGAAGGTGGCGGAGAACAGCAGGCTCTGGCGATCCCTGTGGGTGCGGCCGGCGATCTCGCGGATGGGCTCCTCAAAGCCCATGTCGAGCATGCGGTCGGCCTCGTCCAGCACCAGCGTGCGCACCGCGCCAAGATTCAGCGCGCGCTTGCGTGCCAGCTCCTGCACGCGGCCGGGCGTACCGACCACCACGTGCGGATCGTGGCCTTCCAGCGACGCCAGCTGCGGGCCCAGCGGCACGCCACCCACCAGCAGCAACAGCTTCAGGTTGGGAATGCCGGTGGCCAGCTTGCGGATCTGCTTGCCGACCTGGTCGGCCAGTTCGCGGGTCGGGCACAGGACCAGCGCCTGCACGCGGATCAGGCTGGGGTCGATGGCCTGCAGCAGGCCCAGGCCGAAGGCGGCGGTCTTGCCGCTGCCGGTCGGCGCCTGTGCGATCACATCGCGGCCATCCAGGATGGCCGGCAGGCTCTGCGCCTGCACGGGGGTGAGGGTGGTGTAGCCGAGGGCGTCCAGGCCGGGCTGCAGGGCCGGGCTCAGCGGCAGGGTCGAGAAATCAGTCATGGCGCATTGTACCTGCCTGCGCGGCGGGTCCCGCCTGGTGGGCCCGGGGGCGGATCCCTTTCCTCAGGAACGGGATCTGACCCCAACGGTGCCGTCATCCACGCATGGCGTGGATCTACGGGTGGGCGCCGACCCTGGTCGGTACGCTCCTGCTCAGCCCAGCACCGCCAACACACCCTGGTGGATCGCCAGGCCACCGAACAGCAGCCAGGCGAACAGGATCAGCGCCAGCAGCAGTGGCTTCAGGCCGGCCTGGCGCAGCGCCGAGACATGGGTGGTCAGGCCCAGCGCGGCCATCGCCATCGCCAGCAGCACAGTATCCAGCTGCACCAGCCCGGCCTGCAGGCCAGCCGGTAGCAGGTGCAGCGAGTTGAAACCGGCCACCGCCACGAAACCGAACGCGAACCACGGCACTACGATGCGCGCCTTGCTGCCGTCGGCGCTGGCCTTCCCGCCACGCGCCAGCCACAACGACAACATGACCAGGAACGGCGCCAGCAGCATCACCCGCACCATCTTGGTGATCACCGCGGTATCGGCGGCGGCCTCGCTGACCGTGCGGCCTGCGGCCACCACCTGCGCCACTTCGTGCACCGTCGCACCAGTGAACAGGCCGTACTGCCGTGCGTCCATCGCCAGCCAGCCGTGCGACTGCACCAGCGCATACAGGGCGGGGTACAGGAACATCGCCAGCGTGCCGAACACCACCACCGTCGACACCGCCACCGTGACCTGTGCCGCGCGGCCGCGCACCACCGGTTCGGCGGCCATCACCGCTGCCGCACCGCAGATCGCGCTGCCGGCGCCGATCAGCATTGCCGCCTCGCGTTCCATCTTGAACACACGTACGCCCAGCCAGCAGGCCAGGCCGAAGGTGCTGGCGACCACCAGCACGTCCATCAGCACGCCGCTGACGCCGACATGGCCGATGTCCTGGAAGGTCAGGCGCAGGCCGTACAGCACGATGCCGGCGCGCAGCAGCCAGTGCTTGGAGAAACCGACGCCGGCCGCGCTGCTCGGTGCCAGCCGCGGGTAGAGCGTGTTGCCCACCACGATGCCGCCCACGATGGCTACCGTCAGTGCACTCAGGCCACGCGCCTGCAACCAGGAAAGCTCGGCCAGGTACAGCGATACCGCCGCGATCAGGCCCACCAGCAGTAGACCAGGCAGGCGCGGCTGCCAGCGCTGGCGCAGGGCGGGCAGGGACCAGGGGGAGAGGGCGGGGGCGTTCATAGCAGGGCAGGGCTGTGGTGACGAGGCAAGCGTGCGCCTTCGTTCATGACCTGTAAAACGAATACTATTGGTAAAAGCTACCTATAAGATGGGTAATCTGCATGCGCCTGACCCTACGCCAGCTTCAGGTTTTCGTTGCCATCGCCGACCACGGCAGCACCACCGCCGCCGGCCAGGCCATCGCGCTCTCGCAGTCGGCCAGCAGCGCCGCCCTGCAGGAGCTGGAGGCGCACTTCGGCACCCCACTGTTCGACCGCATCGGCCGCCGCCTGGCCCTGAATGGTCATGGCCGCGCGCTGCTGGAGCCGGCGCGCACCCTACTGGTCAACGCCGCCGATCTGGAGCGGCAGCTGGCCGCCGGCGGCGACCCGTCGCAGGGCGCGCCGCTGCGATTGGTGCTGGCCGCCAGTACCACCATCGGCAACTACCTGCTGCCGCAGCGCATCGCTGAACTGCTGCGGCAGGCGCCGCAGGCCGAAGTCGACCTGCGCATCGACAATAGTGCTGGCGTAGTCGGCGCCGTGCAGCGCCTGGACGTCGACGCCGGCCTGATCGAAGGCCCGTGCCATGAGCGCGGTTTGCAGGTCACGGCCTGGCAGCAGGATCCGCTGGTGATCGTCGGCGCCGCCGACGTTCTCCCGCGCTGGTCGCTGGACGAACTGCGCCGCGCCCGCTGGCTGCTGCGCGAACCGGGCTCCGGCACCCGTGAAGCAGTGGAACAGGCCCTGCTGCCGCACCTGCGCGGCTTCGCCCAGACCCTGCAGCTGGGCAATACCGAAGCGATCAAGCAGGCTGCGATCGCCGGCCTCGGATTGGCCTGCCTTTCGCGTCACGCGCTGGAAGAGCCGCTGGCGCTGGGCCGCCTGCGCGTGCTCGAGACGCCGCTGCCCGCCCTTCAGCGCACCCTGTGGCTGGTGCGCCACCCGGGCAAGCAATGGCTGCCGGGGTTGCAGGCGTTGCTGGGGGAGGTGGAGTAGCAGGGATCGGTCTTGCACTGCACGAATTCCACGAAGGAGTCAGAGCCCGTTGCGCAGCAACGGGATCCGACCCCGACAGATCGACAGGCCTTGCAGCGCTCATCCACGCGTGGCCTGGATCTGCCGTGTCGACCAAGGTCGACACCCACCCGCGCAGAATGCCGTTCCGACAGATCGCGGGAAACTGTCAGAGGCGGGGCGGTGTGGGTCTGCAGGACCGTTGGCGCCATGGATGGCGCCATCGAGCCCCCAAGGAGGGGTTTACGGCGTGTCCTGCAGACCCGCACCGCCCCGGCATCCCACAGGAAACCAGCTTTTGACGTTGCCGTTGAGGTTGCCGGCCAGCGGCCGGCACTACCGCGGGTGCCGGGTGCAACCCGGCCGACGCCCCCAACCCGTACAATATCCGGATGCCTCTGATTACTCTGCAGAACGTCGACTTCAGCGTCGGCGGCCCGTTGTTGCTGGAAAAGGCCGAACTGTCGATCGAGCCGGGCGAACGCATCGCCCTGATCGGCCGCAACGGCGCCGGCAAATCCACCTTGCTCAAGCTGCTGTCCGGCGACCACAAGCCCGATGACGGCGAAGTCCGCGTGCAGCAGGGCGTGCGCGTCACCCGCCTGGAGCAGGAAGTGCCACATGGCGCCGCCGGCTCGGTGTTTGACGTCGTCGCCGATGGCCTCGGTGAACTGGGCCAGTGGCTGGCCGAATTCCACCATCTCAGCCATGCCGAGGTCTTCGATGGCGAAGCCCTGGGCAACGTGCAGGCCAAGATCGACGCCGCCAACGGCTGGGGCCTGGATCAGCGCGTCAGCGAAACCCTGACCAAGCTCGACCTGGACGGCGAGGCCGAGTTCGGCCGTCTGTCCGGCGGCATGAAGCGCCGCGTGCTGCTCGCCCGCGCGCTGGTGTCCAGCCCTGACGTGCTGTTGCTGGACGAACCGACCAACCACCTCGATATCGAAGCCATCGACTGGCTCGAAGCGTTCCTGAAGGGTTGGAGCGGCAGCGTGGTGTTCGTTACCCATGACCGCCGCTTCCTGCGTGCACTGGCCACCCGCATCGTCGAGATCGACCGCGGCCAGGTCACCAGCTGGCCGGGCGACTGGGCCAACTACGAGCGTCGCCGAGAGGAACGCCTCAACGCGCAAGCGCAGGAGAACGCGCGCTTCGACAAGCTGCTGGCGCAGGAAGAAATCTGGATCCGCCAAGGCATCAAGGCGCGCCGCACCCGCGATGAGGGCCGCGTGCGCCGCCTGAAGGCGATGCGCGTGGAGCGTTCGCAGCGCCGTGATCTCAGCGGCAACGTCAAGATGGAAGCCGCGCAGGGCATCAGCTCTGGCAAGAAGGTCATCGACGTCAAGGATGTTTCGTTCGCCTTCGGTGAGCGCACCATGGTCCGCGACTTCACCACCACCATCATGCGCGGCGACCGCATCGGCCTGATTGGCCCCAACGGCAGCGGCAAGACGACGCTGCTGAAGCTGCTGCTGGGCGAGCTGCAGCCGGCCAAGGGCGAAGTCAACGCCGGCACCAACCTGCAGATCGCCTATTTCGACCAGTACCGTGCGGTGCTGCGCGAAGACTGGAGCGCGATCGAGAACGTGGCCGAAGGCCGCGATTTCCTCGAGTTCAACGGCAAGCGCAAGCACGTGCATGCATACCTGCAGGACTTCATGTTCACCCCGGAACGCGCGCGTGCGCCGATCACCCGCCTGTCCGGTGGCGAGCGCAACCGCCTGCTGCTGGCCAAGCTGTTCGCGCAGCCGTCCAACCTGCTGGTGATGGACGAACCGACCAACGACCTGGACGTGGAAACTCTGGAGCTGCTGGAAGAGCTGCTGGGCGAGTACACCGGCACCCTGCTGCTGGTCAGCCATGACCGTGACTTCATCGACAACGTGGTGACCTCCACGCTGGTGATGGAAGGCGACGGCGTGATCGGCGAGTACGTCGGTGGCTACAGCGACTGGCAGCGTTATGCGGCCAGCGTGGCAGCGCCTGCCGCGACCCCCGCCGCCAAGCCGGCAGCCGCAGCACCTGCCGCGCCGGCTGCTGCCACCCCGGCTGCGCCCAAGCGCAAGCTGGCCTACAAGGAAGCGCGCGAGCTGGAGCAGCTGCCGAAGACCATCGAGAAGCTGGAAAGCGATGTCGAAGGGCTGACCTCGGCGATGAACGATCCGTCGTTCTACACCCGCAGCAGTGCTGAAGTGACCGCGCACACCCAGCAGCTGGCCAAGGTGCAGGCCGAGCTGGATGCCGCGTACGCGCGCTGGGAAGAGCTGGAAGGCTGAGCGTTGACCGGCGCCAGCGGTTGCGCCGGTTGATGTAGAGCCGAGCCCACGCTCGGCTCAGCAGATCCACGCCATGCGTGGATATCCGGAATCTGTGCGGACCAACGGTCCGCGCCTACCAACCGACGGTCCGCACCGACCGGGGGCCGGCCGTCATTTGACCCCGTGCAGATCCCGCAACTGGCTCGGCCGGCTACCGAAATACGCCGCCAGATCGGCGATGTCCTGATCACTCAGGTCCTTCGCCTGCGGCGTCATCAGCGCATGCTGGCGGTCGCCGGCGCGGTAGGCCTGCAGCGCATGCGCCAGATAGTCGCCGTACTGCCCACCCAGCTTCGGATAGGTCGGATCGATCGGCGCATTGCCGTCAGCCCCATGGCAGTCGATGCAGCTCTGGTTGGTGGCCTTGCCCTTCACCTTGGCGCGGGCTTCACCGGCGGCCTCGCGGCCTGCCGGCAGGCCGGCGGAGGACGAAGAACCGTGTTCGCCGCTGGCATGGCCCGGGTCGGCGGCGGATTTCTCGCTGTTTTCCACCTGCGACTGCGAACAGGCCGCCAGCAGCAGGGCAACGGACAGGGCGATGGCGTGACGCATCGGATGCGCGGCTTTCGACATGGGCGGGCCTTACTTGACGGTGGACAGGTAAACAGAGAGATCGGCGATCTCCTGTTCGCTGAAACTCATCGACTGTGCCTGCATCGTCGGATGCCGGCGCTTGCCCTGGCGGTACTCGGTCAGGGCCTGGGCCAGGTACTGCTGGGTCTGGCCGCCGATCTTCGGCACCCGGTAGCTGGGGTAGGCGTTCTTGTAGCCGGTGATGCCGTGGCACCCCTGGCAGGTGTAGGCCAGGACACGGCCATTGTCGAAGTTGCCGGTGGGCGTGGCAGGCGCCGGCGCGGCGGCAGGCGCCGGGGCGGGTGTGGCAGGAGCGGGAGCGGGCTGTGCGGCGGCCCCAAGGGGCAGGAGGACGGCCAGAGCGAGACAAGCGGCGAGCGGCTGCGGGCGCATGGTGTCGTTTCCGGGGATTCGGGTCTGGTCGTTCCGGCGTGGGGTACGGAACGACCCGAGTATAGCCTCAGGTTTCATCTAGCTGAAATGGGGGCGGGCCGACCAGCGGCGTGAAGACACCATGACCTTTGGGATATGGTGTTACCGTGAAGTGGTGCATTACTTTGCTACCACACCTGTCCACGCATCCTCCAGGGACCCGACGATGTCGCACCCAACATTCCTGTCCGGCCGTCGCAGCGGAATCTGCGCTGCCGCACTGCTGATCTCCACCTCCCTGCTGCTGGGCGGTTGCGCCGCAGGGCCCAATTCCGAAGCCAAGGCTGCCGAGACCAAGGAGGGGAAGAAGGTCGACGCCGTCCCGGTCGAAGTGGCGGTGGCCAGCCATCGTGCCGTCGCGGCCAGCTACACCGGTACCGCTGCACTGGAGCCACGCGCCGAGTCGCAGGTGGTCGCCAAGACCTCCGGCGTAGCCCTGGCGGTGCTGGTCGAGGAAGGGCAGCGGGTCACCGCCGGCCAGCCGCTGGTGCGGCTGGACCCGGATCGTGCACGCCTGGCCGTGGCGCAGAGCGAAGCGCAGATGCGCAAGCTGGAAAACAACTACCAGCGCGCACAGAAGCTGGTCGGCCAGCAGATGGTCAGCGCGGCCGATGTCGACCAGCTGCGCTTTGATCTGGAAAACGTGCGTGCGCAGTACCGCCTGGCCACGCTGGAGCTGTCCTACACCACGGTGGTGGCACCGATCTCGGGTGTGATCGCCTCACGCTCGATCAAGACCGGCAACTTCGTGCAGATCAATACACCGATCTTCCGCATCGTCGACAACTAGCGGCTGGAGGCCACCCTCAACGTACCCGAACGTGAGCTGGCCACCCTGCGTGCCGGCCAGCCGGTGACGCTGGCGGCCGACGCACTTCCGGGCCAGAGCTTCACCGGCACCGTTGACCGCATCGCGCCGGTGGTGGACTCGGGCAGCGGCACGTTTCGCGTGGTCAGTGCCTTCGATGGCGCCGCCCACGCGCTGCAGCCCGGCATGTTCGGCCGCATCCGCATCGATTACGACCAGCGTGCCGATGCGCTGGTGGTGCCGCGCCTGGCGTTGCTCGATGACGGTGAACCTGCGGTGTTCCGCGTGCGCGAAGGCAAGGTCGCACGCGTTCCGGTCAAGCTGGGTTACGCCGAGGGCCCGTGGGTGGAGATCCGTGATGGCCTGGCGGCCGGTGATCAGGTGGTCACTGCCGGCAAGGTCGCCCTGCGCGACGGCACCACGGTGCAGGTGATTGCCGATCCGAAGGCGAAGGCGGTCGCGGCGGCGGCCAAGCCCGCAGACAAGGCCGGGAGCAAGCAATGACCGCCCCGGGCCACGACCACGGTGCCTCGCCGGCGAGCGACGGCGCCGCCGCCGGCATGCGCGGCGGCCTGGTGGAATTCGCCACGCGCCGCCGCGTGACCATCGCCATGTGCACGGTCACCCTGCTGTTGTTCGGCCTGATCGCGCTCGGCAACCTCAAGGTCAACCTGCTGCCCGACCTGAGCTACCCGACGCTGACCGTGCGCACCGAATACACCGGTGCGGCGCCGACCGAAATCGAAACCCTGATCACCCAGCCGGTTGAAGAAGCGGTGGGCGTGGTCAAGAACCTGCGCAAGCTGAAGTCGGTCTCGCGCACCGGCCAGAGCGATGTGGTGCTGGAGTTCGCCTGGGGCACCAACATGGACCAGGCCAGCCTGGAGGTGCGTGACAAGATGGAAGCGCTGAACCTGCCGCTGGAGGCCAAGGCTCCGGTGCTGCTGCGCTTCAATCCGTCCACCGAGCCGATCATGCGCCTGGTGCTGTCCAACAAGGTCGCGCCGGCCAGCGATGCCGACGCGGTCCGCGAGCTGACCGGCCTGCGCCGCTATGCCGATGAAGACCTGAAGAAGAAGCTGGAGCCGGTCACCGGCGTGGCAGCAGTGAAGGTGGGCGGTGGCCTGGAAGACGAGATCCAGGTCGACATCGACCAGCAGAAGCTGGCGCAGCTGAACCTGCCGATCGACACCGTCATCAAGCGTCTCAAGGACGAGAACATCAACATCTCCGGCGGCCGCCTGGAGGAGGGCTCCCAGCGCTTCCTGGTGCGTACCGTCAACCAGTTCGCCGACCTCGAGGAAATCCGCAACCTGCTGGTGACCACCCAGGCCGCCAATGGCAGCGCAGCCGACTCGGCGTTGCAGCAGATGTTCAACATCGCCGCGTCGACTGGTTCGGCTGCAGCCATCGCCGCCGCGTCGGCGGCACAGAGCGCATCGTCCGGTGGTGGCTCCAGCGTGGTCGCCAATGGCGTGCCGGTACGCCTGAAGGACGTGGCCACGGTGCGGCAGGGCTACAAGGAGCGTGAAGCGATCATCCGCCTGGGCGGCAAGGAATCGGTCGAGCTGGCCATCTACAAGGAAGGCGACGCCAACACCGTGTCCACCGCCGAAGCGCTGCGCAAGCGGCTGGAGCAGATCAAGGGCACGTTCCCGTCCGATGTCGAGCTGACCACCATCGAGGACCAGTCGCGCTTCATCGAGCACGCCATCGCCGACGTCAAGAAGGACGCGGTGATCGGTGGCCTGCTGGCAATCCTGATCATCTTCCTGTTCCTGCGCGATGGCTGGAGCACGTTCGTGATCAGCCTGTCGCTGCCGGTCTCGATCATCGCCACGTTCTTCTTCATGGGCCAGCTCGGCCTGAGCTTGAACGTGATGTCGCTGGGAGGCCTGGCCTTGGCCACCGGCCTGGTGGTGGATGACTCGATCGTGGTGCTGGAGAGCATCGCCAAGGCCCGCGAGCGTGGCCTGGGCATCCTGCAGGCGGCCATTGCCGGCACCCGCGAAGTGAGCATGGCGGTGGTTGCCTCAACCCTGACCACCATCGCCGTGTTCCTGCCGCTGGTGTTCGTCGACGGGATTGCCGGACAGCTGTTCCGCGACCAGGCGCTGACCGTGGCGATCGCCATCGCGATCTCGCTGCTGGTGTCGATGACCCTGATCCCGATGCTGAGCTCGCTGAAGGGGCGGCCACCGCTGGCGTTCCCGGAAGAGGCGCCGAACGAAGCGTGGCAGCCGCAGAAGCGCTGGCAGAAGCCGGTCGCGCTGGGCCGCCGTGGCGTGGTTGCCAGCGTGCGCTGGAGCTTCTATGCGCTGGCCTGGCTTGTCGTGCGCGTGTGGCGTGGCGTGGTGGCAGTGGTCGGCCCGGTGATGCGCAAGGCCAGCGACCTGGCGATGAAGCCCTATGCAGGCGCCGAGCGAGGCTACCTGCGCCTGCTGCCGAGTGCGCTGGCGCATCCCGGCAAGGTGCTGGGCGTGGCAGCCATCATCTTCGTGGCGACCATGGCGCTGGTACCGATGCTTGGCGCGGACCTGATTCCGCAGCTGGCGCAGGACCGGTTCGAAATGACGGTGAAGCTGCCGGCCGGCACGCCGCTGAAGCAGACCGATGCGCTGGTGCGCGAGCTGCAGCTGGCGCACGGCAAGGGGGAGGGCGTGGCCTCGCTGTATGGCGTCAGTGGCAGCGGCACCCGGCTGGATGCCAGTCCGACCGAAAGCGGTGAGAACATCGGCAAGCTGACTGTGGTGATGGAAGGTGGTGGCAACGCGCGCACCGAAGCAGCAATCACCGAGCGCCTGCGCGGCACCATGAGCCAGCACCCGGGCGCCCAGGTCGACTTCGCGCGGCCGGCATTGTTCAGCTTCTCCACGCCGTTGGAAATCGAACTGCGCGGGCAGGACATGGCCACCCTGGAAGTGGCCGGGCAACGCCTGGCGGCGATGCTGCGCGGCAATGCGCACTACGCCGACGTGAAATCGACGGTGGAAGAGGGCTTCCCGGAAATCCGGATCCGCTTCGACCAGGAGCGCGCGGGTGCGCTGGGCCTGACCACCCGCCAGATCGCCGACGTGGTGGTGAAGAAGGTGCGCGGCGACGTCGCCACCCGCTACAGCTTCCGTGATCGCAAGATCGACGTGCTGGTGCGTGCCCAGGAAGGTGACCGCGCCAGCGTCGAGAGCATCCGCCGGCTGATCGTCAATCCGGGCAGCAGCCGCCCGGTCACCCTGGACGCGGTGGCCGACGTGGTCGCCACCACCGGCCCCAGCGAGATCCATCGTGCCGACCAGACCCGGGTGGCGGTGGTATCGGCCAACCTGCGCGACATCGACCTTGGCGCCGCCATGCGCGAAGTGCAGCAGATGGTGGCCGAGCAGCCGCTGGGCGCGGGCGTTGGCCTGCACATCGGTGGCCAGGGCGAGGAACTGGCGCAGGCGGCGAAGTCGCTGATCTTCGCCTTTGGACTGGCGATCTTCCTGGTCTACCTGGTGATGGCCTCGCAGTTCGAGTCGCTGCTGCACCCGTTCGTGATCCTGTTCACCATCCCGCTGGCGCTGGTCGGCGCGATCCTGGCGCTGATGCTGACCGGCAAGCCCATCTCGGTGGTGGTGTTCATCGGCCTGATCCTGCTGGTCGGCCTGGTCACCAAGAACGCGATCATCCTGATCGACAAGGTCAACCAGCTGCGCGAAGCCGGCGTGGCCAAGCATGAGGCGCTGGTGGAAGGTGCGCGTTCGCGCCTGCGCCCGATCATCATGACCACGCTGTGCACGCTGTTCGGCTTCCTGCCGCTGGCGGTGGCGATGGGCGAGGGCGCCGAAGTGCGTGCACCGATGGCGATCACCGTGATCGGTGGCCTGCTGGTGTCGACGCTGCTGACGCTGCTGGTGATCCCGGTGGTGTACGACCTGATGGATCGTCGCGGCGACGCCTACTACCGTGAGCGCGGCCGCAAGCATGCCGGTGAAGGCCTGCATGGCGACGAGGGCGGCACGGCAGGCGTGGAGGAGCCGGCATGAGCGTTGCCGAGTTCTCCATCCGCCGCCCGGTCACCACCATCATGTGCTTCGTGTCGCTGGTGGTGATCGGCCTGATCGCTTCGTTCCGGCTGCCGTTGGAGGCGCTGCCGGACATCTCCGCGCCGTTCCTGTTCGTGCAGATCCCGTACACCGGTTCGACGCCCGAGGAAGTGGAGCGGACCATCATCCGCCCGGTCGAGGAGTCGCTGGCGACGATGACCGGCATCAAACGCATGCGCTCATCGGCCACCTCCGAGGCGGCGCTGATCTACATCGAGTTCAGCGACTGGGACCGCGACATCGCCATTGCCGCGTCCGACGCGCGCGAGCGTATCGATGCGATCCGCAGCGACCTGCCCGACGACCTGCAGCGCTACAACGTGTTCAAGTGGTCCAGCAGTGACCAGCCGGTACTGAAGGTGCGCCTGGCCAGCACCACCGACCTGACCACTGCCTATGACATGCTCGACCGTGAGTTCAAGCGGCGCATCGAGCGCATCCCGGGTGTGGCCCGCGTCGATATCACCGGTGCACCGCCGAACGAGGTGGAGATCGCCATCGATCCGAACCGGCTCAACGCGCATGGGTTGAGCATCAACGAGCTGAGCGAGCGCCTGCGCACGCTGAACTTCTCGATCTCGGCCGGTCAGATCGACGACAACGGCCAGCGCGTGCGCGTGCAGCCGGTGGGCGAGATCACCGACCTGCAGGAAATGCGCGACCTGGTGATCAACGCCAAGGGCCTGCGCCTGGGCGATATCGCCGACGTGCGCCTGAAGCCGGCGCGGATGAACTACGGGCGCCGTCTGGACGGCAACCCGGCGGTGGGCCTGGATATCTTCAAGGAGCGCAGTGCCAACCTGGTGGACGTCTCGCGTGCGGCGCTGGCCGAAGTCGAGGCGATCCGCGCGCAGCCGTCGATGCGCGACGTGCAGATCAAGGTGATCGACAACCAGGGCAAGGCAGTGACCTCGTCACTGCTGGAGCTGGCCGAAGCCGGTGCGGTCGGCCTGATCCTGTCGGTGACGGTGCTGTTCTTCTTCCTGCGCCATTGGCCGTCGACGCTGATGGTGACCCTGGCCATTCCAATCTGCTTCACCATCACCCTGGGCTTCATGTACTTCGTCGGGGTGACGCTGAACATCCTGACCATGATGGGCCTGCTGCTGGCCGTGGGCATGCTGGTCGACAACGCCGTGGTGGTGGTGGAGAGCATCTACCAGGAGCGCGAGCGCATGCCGGGGCAGCCACGGCTGGCCTCGATCATCGGCACCCGCAACGTGGCCATCGCGCTCAGCGCCGGTACGCTGTGCCACTGCATCGTGTTCGTGCCGAACCTGTTCGGCGAGACCAACAACATCAGCATCTTCATGGCGCAGATCGCGATCACCATCTCGGTCTCGCTGCTGGCCTCGTGGCTGGTCGCGGTCAGCCTGATTCCGATGCTGTCCGCACGCATGGCCACGCCCAAGCTGGTGCACTCGCAGACCGGCCTGATCGCGCGCCTGCAGCGGCGCTATGCGCAGCTGCTGGACTGGTCACTGCATCACCGCGGTTGGAGCCTGCTCGGCATCCTGCTGGTGGTGCTGGTCAGCCTGGTGCCGATGAAGCTGACCAAGGTCGACATGTTCGGTGGCGAGGGCGGCAAGGACATCTTCATCGGCTACATGTGGAAGGGCGCCTACACCTACCGGCAGATGTCCGAGGAAGTGGCGCGCGTGGAGAGCTGGATCGACCAGAACCGCGAGCGCCTGCACGTCAAGCAGGTGTACTCCTGGTACAGCGAGCAGGAAGGCAGCTCCACGGTGGTCACCCTGGACGAGAAGTACGCCAAGGACATCAAGGCGCTGCAGGAAGAGTTGCGCAAGGGCCTGCCGAAGTCCGCCCGCACCGACTATTTCGTCGGCAACCAGGGTGGCGATGGCGGGGGTGGCGGCAACCAGGGCGTGCAGGTGCAGCTGGTCGGCGATTCCAGCTCGATGCTGCAGGAGATCGGCCAGGAAGTGGTGCCGTTGCTGGCGCAGCGTGCCGAACTGCGGGACGTGCGCATCGACAACGGCGAGAAGGGCGGCGAGCTGAAGGTACGCGTCGACCGTGAGCGTGCCGCAGCGTTCGGCTTCAACGCCGAACAGGTGGCCAGCTTCGTCGGCCTGGCGCTGCGCGGCGCACCGATGCGCGAGTTCCGCCGCGGTGACAATGAAGTGCCGGTGTGGGTACGCTTTGCCGGCGCCGAGCAGAGCAGCCCGGAAGACCTGGCCGGTTTCAGCGTGCGTACCGGCGATGGCCGCAGCGTGCCGCTGCTGAGCCTGGTCACCGTGGACGTCGGCTCGTCAGCCACCCAGATCGGCCGCACCAACCGTCAGACGACGCTGACCATCAAGGCCAACCTGGCCGAGAAGGTCACCGCGCCGGACGGGCGCAAGGCGATCGAAGCCGTGCTCAAGCCGATGAACTTCCCGGCCGGCTACGGCTTCACCTTCGATGGCGGCGACTACGGCAACGATGATGAAGCCATGCAGCAGATGGTGTTCAACCTGCTGATCGCGCTGGTGATGATCTACGTGGTGATGGCGGCGGTGTTCGAGTCGCTGCTGTTCCCGGCGGCAATCATGAGTGGCGTGCTGTTCTCGATCTTCGGCGTGTTCTGGCTGTTCTGGATCACCGGCACCTCGTTCGGGATCATGTCCTTCATCGGCATCCTGGTGCTGATGGGCGTGGTGGTGAACAACGGCATCGTGATGATCGAGCACATCAACAACCTGCGGCGCAGCGGCATGGGCCGTACCCAGGCGCTGGTGGAAGGCTCACGCGAACGCCTGCGCCCGATCATGATGACCATGGGCACGGCGATCCTGGCGATGGTGCCGATCTCGCTGACCGACACGCAGATGTTCGGCAATGGCCCGGAGTACTCGCCGATGGCGCGTGCGATTGCCGGCGGCCTGGCGTTCTCGACCGTGGTCAGCCTGCTGTTCCTGCCGACGATCTACGCGGTGCTCGATGACCTGCGTAATGCCGTGACGCGCCTGATCCGCCGTGCGCGTGGAGTGGAAATGGTAGAGCCGGGCGCTGCCCGGCTGTAACGCACGTCAACGTGTTGTGGTGTGGGGGAGGCCGGTCGTAGTGGGGCGGTCTCCCCCTTTTTTTGCTCGCCGCGTCTGCTTGCCTCTGTAGAGCCGAAGGCAGCGGCAGGAGCCGCTGCCAACGTCGCTTGCGACGGCCCGGAGGGTGTCGGCCAGGACGGCCGGCATAGCCATGCTCGGCTGCTGTTCGCCGCGTTGCGGCATCGCCCGGGCATGGGCTCGGGCGCTACAGATTCTGTGGCCGGTTGAGGCTTACCCCGCCACCTTGCCCCACACCTTGAACGTGGTCAGCCACAGGCCTAGCATGCTGCCGATGTTGGTCAGCATGAAGGTCAGCACCACGCGGGTAACGCGATTGCGGTACCAGCCCTTCAGGCTCTGCGCATCGTCGCGCAGCTTCAGGAAGTCCTCGTAGGCTGGCTTGCGCACACGCGCTTCCACCAGTGCCGAGAAGGCGCCGGTCGGGATGCTCAGGCGGAACGGCTTGAACGGGGCCACCGCGATCGCGGTGAGGATGCTCAGCGGGTGACCGCCGGCCAAGAGGCAGCCCAGGCCGGCCAGGCCGCCGGTATACATCGCCCAGGTTGCCAGCAGCTCGGTGCCTACGCCCAGGCCGCCGCGGTAGAAGCCTACGCCGATGCCGGTCGCCACGATCGCCAGGATGCCCAGCGTGAACCACGGGATGTTGCGCTTCTTCGGTACCGCCTCCAGCTCGGCGCGCAGCGGCGCCGGTGCCTCGGTGTCGGTTTCCAGGTGGCGTGCCAGACCCGCCAGGTGGCCGGCTCCGACCACTGCCAGCACTTCGCGCTGGTGCGGGTCGTGTTCTTCGCGCAGGCGGGTGGCCATGTAGCGGTCGCGCTCGCCGATGATGGTTTCGTACAGCGCCGGGCTCTCGCTGGCGAACTCACCGAAGCTCGATTCCAGCATGTCGCCCTGTTTGAGCTTCTCGATCTCGTTCTCGCCCACTTCCTCGGACGAGAACAGGCCGGCGCCGAGGCCGGCAACCAGCTTCAGCTTGCCGAAGAAGCCCAGCCGTTGCGACGCGCGGCGGAAGGTCAGGCCAACCTCGCGGTCGATCAGGTGCACCGGCAGGTTGCGTTCGCGGGCGAGTTCCACCGCACGTTTCAGCTCGGCACCGGGCTCGATGTCGAGTTGCTCGGCCAGGCGGCGCTGATAGGCGGACAGAGCCAGGTTGGCGGCGAACAGGGCGACGCGGCCCTTGCGGATCACCTCGACCAGGTCGAGCTTGGCGAGTGTGTCGGGGTCGCTCAGCGCCTGCAGGCGCTGCGGGTCCAGCTCGACGGCAACGGCATCGAAGCGGCCGCTGTCGATGGCTTTTTCAACGGCCTCGACGCTGGCGCGGGAGACGTGGGCGGTGCCCAGCAGGGTGTAGCGCACGCCGTCGCGTTCGACGACGCGCACCGGCTGGCCGGCGAACAGGTCGTCGCCGGTCTCGGGAAGGGTTTCGGTCATGGGTTCATTCATTGGAGGGTGCGGTGTCGGCGCCATCGCCGAGCGCGCGCTGCATCTGTACGGTGTCCAGCCAGCGGCCATGCTTGCGGCCGAGGCCACGGAACACGCCCACCAGCTCGAATCCGAAGCGTTCGTGCAGCTTGATCGAGGCGGTGTTGGTCGGTTCGCCGATCACCGCCACCATCTGCCGGTAGCCACGTGCCACGCAGGCGTCGATCAAGGCCTGCAGCAGGCCGGTGCCGACACCCTTGCCCTGGAACGCGGCATCGACGTAGACCGAGTTCTCCACGGTCCACTGGTAGGCAATGCGGGTGCGATAGGTGTTGGCATAGGCATAGCCAGCCACCTGACCGTCGATCTCGGCGACCAGGTAGGGGAAGCCACGATCAATGATGTCGCGCATGCGGCGCAGCATCTCGGTCGCGTCCGGGATGTCGTACTCGTAGGTGTTGACGAAATCGGTCACTTCCACCGCGTAGATGGCGGTGATCGCGTCGATGTCGGCCGGGCCGGCATCACGGATGAGGACGGCCATGCGCGGGCTCCGGCTCAGTCGATGTAGCGCTTGAGCAGGTCGCCGTATGCATCGATGCGGCGATCGCGCAGGAACGGCCAGATGCGCCGCACATGCTCGCTGCGCTGCAGGTCGACGTCGCACAGCAGCACGGTGGCCTCGGTGCCGGCCTCGGCCAGGAACTCGCCCTGCGGGCCGAGCACGTGGCTGTTGCCCCAGAACTGGATGCCCGACGCGCCCAGCGGCGACGCCTCGTGGCCGACGCGGTTGCAGCTCAGCACCGGCAGGCCGTTGGCCACGGCGTGGCCACGGTGGCTCAGCACCCAGGCGTCGCGCTGGCGGGTCTTCTCGTCCTGCACGTCGTCCGGGTCCCAGCCGATCGCGGTCGGGTACAGCAGCAGCTCGGCGCCGGCCAGCGCCATCAGGCGCGCCGCTTCCGGGTACCACTGGTCCCAGCACACCAGCACGCCCAGGCGGCCCACCGAAGTGTCGATCGGCTTGAAGCCGATGTCGCCCGGGGTGAAGTAGAACTTCTCGTAGAAGCCCGGGTCGTCCGGGATGTGCATCTTGCGGTACTTGCCGAGCAGGCTGCCGTCCTTTTCAAACACCACCGCGGTGTTGTGGTACAGGCCGGCAGCGCGGCGCTCGAACAGCGAGCCGACCAGCACCACGCCATGCTTCTTCGCCAGTGCGCCCAGGCGCTCGGTGCTTGGGCCCGGAATGGATTCGGCCAGGTCGAATTCGTCCACCGATTCGTGCTGGCAGAAATACGGGCCGTTGTGCAGTTCCTGCAGCAGCACCAGCTTGGCACCCTGCGCAGCCGCCTCGGCCACGCGTGCTTCGATCACCGCCAGGTTGGCGGCGGCATCACCGTGGTTGCGCTCCTGGATCAGGGCGACGGTAAGGGGGCTGCGCGAGTTCATGCGGGGCGTTCCTGCGGGGGAAAACCTGCATGTTAGCGCGGATGGGCGGCGACGGCGTGTTGCGCGCTGAATGGGTGATGGTCGTGCCGGCCGCTGGCCGGCATCCCCATCAATCCGTCAGGCATTGCCTGGTTGCCGGCCAGCGGCCGGCACTCCCTTTTCTCAGACCTTCAACAACCCGGCCGGCAGCTGCATGGTGATGCAGTGCAGGCTGCCGTTCTGCCAGATCAGCGAGCGGCAAGGCACCTGCACGATCTCGCGACCCGGATGCGCCTGGGCCAGCACATCACGGGCCAGGTCGTCGGCCGGGTCGCCATAGGCCGGCATCAGCACCGCGCCGTTGACGATCAGGTAGTTGGCGTACGACGCAGCAAGACGGCGGCCTTCGTCGATCACCGGCCGCGCCCACGGCAGCGGGAACAGGCGATACGGCTGGCCGTCCTTGGTGCGCAGCGCGGCCAGCTCATTGCCCATCGCCTGCAGCTCGGCGTAGTGCGAATCGCTCTCGTCGTCGCAGGCCTGGTAGACGATGCTGTCAGCGGAGGCGAAGCGGGCGAGGGTGTCGATGTGGGCGTCGGTGTCGTCGCCTTCCAGGTAGCCGTGGTCCAGCCACAGCACGCGGTCCTGCTGCAGCCAGTCGGCCAGGTCGGCGCTCAGGCTGGCGCGGTCGCGGTCCGGGTGGCGTTCGTGCAGGCACTTCCAGGTGGTCAGCAGGGTGCCTTCGCCGTCGGTTTCGATGCCACCGCCTTCCAACGCGAACGGAATGCTGCGCACCGGGGCGTCGTTGAACACGCCAGCCTGGTCGAGCACGCCCACCAGCTGGTCATCCAGGGTGGCGTCGAACTTGCCGCCCCAGCCAGTGAAGCGGAAGTCCAGAAGCTGGAAACCGCCGTCGGCGCGGCGCAGCGTGATCGGGCCGGAGTCGCGCAGCCAGGTATCGTCGTAGGCGGCCGTGGTGAAGTGGACCTTGTCCATGTCGATGCGGTTGGAGCGCAGCCGCATTTCGGCATAGGTCTCCACATCGTCGTCGGCCACGCAGATCAGCACCGGCTGGAAGCGGGTGATGGCCGCGACCAGGGCGATGTAGGTCTCTTCCACCTGGCCCAGGCGGTCGGCCCAGTCGGTGTCGGCGGTGGGCCAGGCAATCAGGACGCCGCTCTGGGCTTCCCACTCGGCAGGAAAACGAAGGGTCTGGTTCATGGTCTCGCTACACAGGCCCGCCCAGGGCGGGTAAAGGGATCAACGGATCGGTGGTTTCGGGCCGATTTCGTTCGGGTCCGCCTGGTTGGCCACCACGTCGATCACCTTCTGCTTCTCGAAGTAGACGGTGAACTGCGGGTACACCCAGCGGTTGATGGTCGGCCACTGCCGCTTCTGCCCGCCACGCGGCTGCAGTTGTTCGCTGGGCGCGCCGAACTGCGCCTGCACCTGCTGCATGCTCTGGCCGCGCACGGGCAGGGCACCGGCCGGCTTCTCGCGGGCACGGTCGACAAGCAGGGTATCGGCCAGTGCCGGTGTGGCGGCGGCCAGGGTGGCCATTACGGCCAGGGCGGACAGGTAACGCTTCATCTCGATCTACTCCCCAGTGGTCAAGAAAGGCGATTACAGCAAAAACGGCAGGAAAAAGCCGCATAAACAAAAAACCGCCCGAAGGCGGTTTCTTGCATCGGGTCGGCCCCGCGTAGGGCCAGCCGCAGCCGGAAGGCTGTGAGGCTTAGCGCTGACGCGCCTTGAAACGCGGGTTCGACTTGCAGATGACGAAGATCTTGCCACGACGACGCACGACCTTGCAGTCACGGTGACGGGCCTTCGCCGACTTCAGGGAGGACAGGACTTTCATGGCATACCTCGGCGTAAACAGTAGTTGTTCGGGTGGAGCGTGGCCGCGATATGCGAAAGACAATCGGCAGTTGACGCTCGTTCAAGCCCGCCATTCTACCGGGCTTTTCCTCATGGTTTCAAGTGGTTGCACAAAAGATCCCGCTGGGGGCGTCTGGCAGGGGCTAGAATGGCCTCTTCACACGCTCTGGGACCCCCATGAATCCACTCGCTCCCGTCCTGACCATCGACGGCCCATCCGGGGCCGGCAAGGGTACCATCAGCCGCATCATCGCGCGCAGGCTGGGCTGGCATTACCTGGATTCGGGCGCGCTGTACCGGGCGGTGGGCGTGGCCGCAAGCTGGGCCGACATCGACACCTCCGACGCCTCCGCGCTGGTCCGCTGCACCTTTGACACTCACGTTCAGTTTGTCGAGCAGGGCGATGCCATGCGAGTCATGGTCAACGGCACCGATGCCACCGACGAGCTGCGCCTGGAGACCACCGGGGCGCTGGCCTCGGCCATTGCCGCCATCCCGGAGGTCCGGGCCGCCTTGAAGGAGCGGCAGCGCGCATTCAGGGAACTGCCAGGCCTGGTCGCCGACGGCCGCGACATGGGCACGGTGATCTTTCCGGACGCCCCCTACAAGGTCTTCCTGACCGCCAGTGCCGAGGAGCGCGCCGAGCGCCGGCATAAGCAGTTGAAAGACAAGGGGGTTTCTGTTAACTTTGATGACCTCTTGCGCGAGATCATGGCCCGCGACGCCCGTGATGCTCAGCGTACCGTGGCGCCCCTGAAGCCGGCAGACGATGCTGTCCTCATCGACTCCACAGGCATCGGCATCGATGATGTCGTTGCCCGAGTGATGGATCTGCTTCCGGTTCCGGCTGCCTGATCCGTTCGCGCGGGAGCACTGCCAGCCGCATCGGCAGTGGTCGCGCATAGCAGTGCTGTACCAGCCCCGTCGCGCAATGATGCGTGGCGGTTTTCCTACTACACACGACCTGCGTTTCCGGGGTCGACCAACAGGCGGGCGGTCGCCATTCCCCTGAAGGGGACGCCACCGACCCATGTGTCCAACAGAGTAAATCTAATGACCGAATCATTTGCCGAACTGTTTGAAGCCAGCCAGGCCAACCTGGCCAAGCTGAAGCCGGGCGCCATCGTCAGCGGTACCGTTGTTGAAGTCCGCGGCGACGTCGTGGTGATCAACGCTGGCCTGAAGTCCGAAGGCATCGTGCCGATCGAACAGTTCCGTAACGACGCTGGCGAAATCGACGTCGCCGAAGGCGACATCGTCAAGGTCGCCCTCGACTCGATCGAGAACGGCTTCGGCGAAACCGTCCTGTCGCGCGAGAAGGCCAAGCGCGCGATGGTGTGGGACGAGCTGGAAGAAGCGTTGGAGAAGAACGAAACCATCACCGGCCGCATCAGCGGCAAGGTCAAGGGTGGTTTCACCGTGGACATCAAGGATGTCCGCGCCTTCCTGCCGGGTTCCCTGGTCGATGTGCGCCCGGTGCGCGATCCGGCCTACCTGGAAGGCAAGGAACTCGAGTTCAAGCTCATCAAGCTGGACCGCAAGCGTAACAACGTCGTGGTCTCGCGCCGCGCTGTCGTCGAAAGCGAGCACTCGGAAGAGCGCGAGCAGCTGATGGACAAGCTGCAGGAAGGCGCGATCCTGAAGGGTGTCGTCAAGAACCTGACCGATTACGGCGCGTTCGTGGATCTGGGCGGTATCGACGGCCTGCTGCACATTACCGACATGGCGTGGAAGCGCGTGCGTCACCCGTCGGAAGTCGTGAACGTCGGCGACGAGCTGGACGTCCGCGTGCTGAAGTTCGACCGCGAGCGCAACCGCGTTTCGCTGGGCCTGAAGCAGCTGGGCGAGGATCCGTGGGACAACATCGGCCGTCGTTACCCGGCCAACAGCCGCGTCTTCGGCAAGGTCTCCAACGTCACCGATTACGGTGCGTTCGTTGAGATCGAGCCGGGCGTCGAAGGCCTGGTGCACGTCTCCGAGATGGATTGGACCAACAAGAACGTCAACCCGTCCAAGGTTGTCCAGGTGGGTGATGAAGTCGAAGTGATGGTGCTGGACGTCGATGAAGAGCGTCGCCGCATCTCGCTGGGCATGAAGCAGGTTGCCGCCAATCCGTGGGAAACCTTCGCTGCCACCCACAAGAAGGGTGACAAGGTGTCGGGCCAGATCAAGTCGATCACCGACTTCGGCATCTTCATCGGCCTGGACGGCGGCATCGACGGCCTGGTCCACCTGTCCGACATCAGCTGGAACACCACCGGCGAAGACGTCGTTCGCAACTTCAAGAAGGGCGATACCCTGGACGCCGTCGTCCTGGCCGTCGATCCGGAGCGCGAGCGCATATCCCTGGGCGTGAAGCAGCTGGAGCAGGATCCGTTCGGCCAGTACATGGCTGCCAATCCGAAGGGCTCCAAGGTCGAAGGCGTGGTGAAGGAAGTCGACGCCAAGGGCGCGATCATCGAGCTGGCTGACGGCATCGAAGGTTACGTCTCGGCCCGCGACATCGCCAACGAGCGCGTTGACGACGCCACCCAGCACCTGAAGGTCGGCGACAAGGTCGAAGCCAAGTTCGTGGGCATGGACCGCAAGGGCCGTACCCTGCAGCTGTCGATCAAGGCCAAGGACGACGCTGAAATGCGCGAAGTGCTGGAGGAATACCAGTCCTCTTCGGCTTCCAGCGGCACCACCCAGCTGGGCGCGCTGCTGCGTGCACAGCTGAACGGCAACAAGTCCGAGTAATCGGCCTTAGGCTGTTTGATGTTTCCTGGACGGCCCGGGCATTGCCCGGGCCGTTTCAGGCTGAGATGCCCCTGATGTGAGCCGGTAATGACCAAATCCGAACTGATCGAAATCCTTGCGCGCCGCCAGGCGCACCTGAAGGCCGATGATGTCGATCTGGCGGTGAAGTCGTTGCTGGAAATGATGGGCGGATCGCTGTCCGCCGGGGATCGCATCGAAATCCGTGGATTTGGCAGCTTCTCGCTGCACTATCGTCCGCCGCGCCTGGGTCGCAACCCGAAGACCGGCGAATCGGTTGCCCTGCCGGGCAAGCATGTCCCCCATTTCAAGCCGGGCAAGGAACTGCGCGAGCGGGTCAGCAGTGTGCTGCCGCTGGACGCCGATCCGGCCTGAGCCTGCCGTCGCGCCACCGCGTGCGAATCCAGCCGCGAGTCGGATAAGCTACGGACTCCTGCCACTGGAGCTGTCGCATGAAGGTTTTTCGTCTGCTGGTCCTGCTGGCGGTACTCATTCTTGGGTTGATCATCGGTGCCATGAACATGGACGAGATGACTATCAACCTTGTTTTCACCCAACTGAAGACCTCGGTCGGCGTGGCAATCATTGCCGCATTGCTGATCGGCGTCATCGTCGGTGCTGGCCTGGTGCTGGTGAGCGTGGTCATTCCGCTCTACGGCCAGCTGCGTCGCGCCAACAAGTCCGCTGCCGCTTCGCCGGCACCGGTTGCTTCCCCCCAATCTTTTGATGGACGTTGATCGAAGATGGATTTCGTCACCGAGTGGTTCTGGTTCTTCCTGTTCGTACCGCTGGCCGCACTGGCCGGCTGGGTGATCGGGCGGCGTGGTGGCCAACGCCACGGTGACAGCCAGGTCAGCCGCCTGTCGAGCACCTATTTCCGTGGCCTGAACTACCTGCTCAACGAGCAGCCGGACAAGGCCATCGAGCTGTTCCTGCACATCGCCGAGCTGGACAAGGAAACCTTCGAGACCCAGGTCGCGCTGGGCCATCTGTTCCGCCGTCGTGGCGAGGTCGACCGCGCCATCCGCCTGCACCAGGGCCTGGTCAATCGCCATGACCTGAGTGACGCACAACGCGTGCAGGCCCTGCTGGCCCTGGGCGAAGACTACATGAAGTCCGGCCTGCTGGACCGTGCCGAGACCGTGTTCACCGAGCTGGCCCAGCTGGATCAGCGCGCACCGCAGGCGCTCAAGCACCTGATCGGCATCTACCAGGCCGAGCGTGACTGGGAAAAGGCGATCGACAACGCCACCCGTTTCGAGGATGTCACCGGCGAGCCGATGGGCAAGCTGATCGGGCAGTTCGAGTGCGAACTGGCCGAGCGATTCCGTGGCGCCGGCAAGCTGGAAGAGGCGAGGGCAGCGATCGCCCGCGCCTATCAGGCCGACGCGATGTCGGTGCGCGCCGGCATCATCGAGGGCCGGTTGGAAACCGACGCAGGCAATCCTGAGGCCGCCGTGCGCGCCTTCGAGCGCGCCGCGCGCAACGATCCCGAATACCTGCCGGAACTGCTGCCGGCGTTGATGCAGAACTATCGCAAGGTGGGCGATCTGGCAGGTGCGCGCGCGTTCCTGTCGGAGATGACCGAGCATTACCGTGGCATTGCCCCGGTGCTGGCGCTGACCCGGCTGATGGAGGAGCAGGAAGGCGTGGCCCCGGCGCGTGCCTACCTCGGCCGCCAGCTGAAGGATCGCCCGTCGGTGCGTGGCGAGTCCGCGCTGATCGACCTCACCCTCGCCGAGGGCGCCGATTCCACCGCCACCCTGCATGACCTCAAGCACATCACTGACCAGCTGCTGGTGCGTAACCCGGCCTATCGCTGCACCCGCTGCGGCTTCGGTGCGCGTACCCACCACTGGCAGTGCCCGAGCTGCAAGGAGTGGGGAACGGTCAAGCCACTGCTGAACTACGCGGTGCTCTGATCCATGCCCTGGCTTGTGATGGGCGCGCTGCTGGGGCTCGCCCTGCTGAGTGCGGTGCTGACCTGGGCTGCACGTGGCTAGGCGCTGCGCCAGCAGTTGATGGACCAGCCCGGCGAACGCCGCAGCCATAGCGTCGCTACACCGCGCGGTGGCGGCATCGCCATCGTCATCAGCCTGCTGGTGACTGCAGCCGTGGCCATCTGGGCCTGGCCCGAGAGCACGCCGACAGTGCTGGTGGCCAGCCTTGGGCTAGTGCTGGTGGCCGGTATTGGCTGGTGGGACGACCACAGGCCCCTGCCGGCGATGCGTCGCCTGCTGGTGCATTTCATCGCCGCGGCGCTGCTGGCCGGCCTGGTGAAGGTGAATGGCGGCAGCTGGCTGTTGGCGGCGCTGGTGCTGCTGTTCACCGCCTCACTGATCAACATCTGGAATTTCATGGACGGCATCAACGGCATTGCCGCCAGCCAGGCCGTCGTGGCGATGCTGGGGCTGGCGCCGGTGCTGCCGTGGCCGTACTCGCTGGCTGCCGTGGCCCTGGGCCTGGCCTGCCTTGGATTCCTGCCGTTCAACTTCCCTCGGGCCCGGATCTTCATGGGCGATGTCGGAAGCGGCGCGTTGGGGTACGCGGTCGCAGCGGTGCTGGCGCTCGCCAGCGTGCGTACCGATATCAACTGGATCCTGCTGCTGGTCCCGGTTTCGCCGTTCCTCGTGGACGCGGGCTTCACACTGCTGGCGCGCATCATTTCGGGACAACGCTGGATGGAACCCCATACCCAGCACGTCTACCAGCGCGCGGTGCAGGCAGGAGCCAGTCACCCCCAGGTGACAGGGATGTACTTTGCTTTGGGCCTGTTCAGTATTACAGTGTTCAATGTCTGCTCCAACTTGCAGCCGAGGTGGGAGGCTGCCGTGGCGATCGCGTGGTTCACCGCGCTGAGCGTCCTCTGGCTCCTCCTGCGCAATGGAATGCGCTACCGACAAGGAAATACCTGACTTATGGCTTCACCCTGGCGGGACAGAATCCTCGGCCTGATGCCGCGTTCGGCCATCGTCTGCCACGACCTCTTCATGGTCTGGGCATGCTGGCGGTTGCTCCATGCAGGGCGTTACTCGATCCTGCCCAACGCTCCGGCGCTGCCCCTGTGGAACGTCGATACCACCCTGGTGCTGCTGCTGCAGGGCCTGGTGTTCTGGCGCGTGGGCCTGTATCGCGGGCTATGGCGGTTCGCCAGCGTCAGCGACCTGCTGAACATCTTCAAGGCCAGCTTCATCGGCATGGTCGCCATCGTCCTGGTGCTGATGTGGAAGCGCTTCGACGGCGTGCCGATGTCGGTGCTGGTGATCTACCCGTTCGCGCTGTCGGCCCTGCTGGGCGCACCGCGCCTGCTGTACCGGGCCTGGAAGGATTACCAGGCACTGCAGTCCGATTCCAGCGCCCGCCGCGTGCTGATCCTCGGCGCTGGCCAGGCGGCGGAAACACTGGTGCGCGACCTGCGTCGTTCCGGCAACTTCGAGCCGGTCGGCCTGCTCGACGATGCACCGCACCTGCGGGGTGCCAAGCTGCAGGGCCTGCCGATCCTCGGCACCCTGGATGACGCCCCGACGGTGGTCCGCGAGACCGCTGCCAAGCTGCTGGTCATTGCCATGCCGTCACTGGACGCCGCAGGCATGCAGCGCGTTGTCGCGATCTGCGAAAGCACCGGTGTGCCGTTCCGTACCGTGCCCAAGCTCAGCGACATCCTGCAGGGCCAGTCGCTACCGGGCCAGCTGAAGGAAGTGGCGATCGAGGACCTGCTGGGCCGCAAGCCGATCATGCCGGACTGGAACCTGATCCGCGGCTGGTTGGGTGGGCGCACTGTGATGGTCACCGGCGCCGGTGGTTCGATCGGCTCGGAGCTGTGCCGCCAGTGCGCGCGGCATGGTGCCGGTCGCATCATCCTGCTGGAGATCAGCGAGCTGCTGTTGCTGACCATCGAAGGCGAGCTGCGGCGCAGCTTCCCCGATGTCGAGATCGAGGCGGTGCTGGGCGACTGTGGCGACCCTGCCGTGATCCGCCACGCGCTGTCGCTGCACCCGGTCGATACCGCCTTCCATGCCGCCGCCTACAAGCACGTGCCCGTGCTGGAGCGGCAGCTGCGCGAAGCGGTGCGCAACAACATCCTGGCGACCGAGAACGTCGCCCGCGCGTGCCTGGAAGCCCGCGTGGAGCATTTCGTGTTCATTTCCACGGACAAGGCGGTCGACCCGGTCAATGCGCTGGGTGCGAGCAAGCGCTACGCCGAGATGATCTGCCAGAGCCTGGACCAGAAGTCCACGCACACCCGTTTCGTCACGGTGCGCTTCGGCAACGTGCTGGCGTCGGCCGGCAGCGTGGTGCCGCTGTTCCGCGAGCAGATCCTGCGCGGTGGTCCGGTCACGGTCACCGACCCGGAAGTCAGCCGTTACTTCATGACCATCCCCGAGGCCTGCCAGCTGATCCTGCAGGCGGCCGCGTCGGCGTCGCATGGTGCGATCTACACCCTGGACATGGGCGAGCCGGTGCCGATCCGTGTGCTGGCCGAGCAGATGATCCGCCTGACCGGCAAGCAGCCGTACAAGGACATCCAGATCATCTACACCGGCCTGCGCCCGGGCGAGAAACTGCACGAGACCCTGTTCTATTCGGACGAAGACTACCGTTCGACCGCGCACCCGAAGATTCTCGAGGCCGGCGTGCGTACGTTCTCGCGCGACCTGGTGCTGGGCAATGTTCCGCGCCTGCGTGAGGCGATTGCCAGCTACGACACTGCCAGCATCCAGGAAATCCTGTTTGCGACGATGCCGGAATTCTCGCCAATCGAACAGGATGCTTACATTTCATCCGCTAAAGTCGTGCCCTTTCCGGCACGTGAGGCAAACAGGCACCAATGAGCAAGCGAATTCGCAAGGCAGTTTTCCCGGTGGCAGGACTGGGAACGCGTTTTTTGCCAGCAACCAAGACTGTGCCGAAGGAGATGCTGCCGATCATTGATCGGCCGCTGATCCAGTACGCCGTTGATGAAGCCATCGAAGCCGGCTGCGACACGCTGGTGTTCATCACCAACCGCTACAAGCACGCGGTCGCCGATTATTTCGACAAGGCCTACGAGCTGGAGCAGAAGCTCGAGCGCGCCGGCAAGCAGGAGCAGCTGGAGCTGATCCGGCATGTGCTGCCCAATGGCGTGCGCGCGATCTTCGTGACCCAGGCCGAGGCGCTGGGCCTCGGGCACGCAGTACTGTGTGCCAAGGCTGTGATCGGTGACGAGCCGTTCGCGGTGCTGCTGCCCGACGATCTGATCTGGAATCGCGGTGCCGGTGCGCTGAAGCAGATGGCCGACCTCAATGAGGCCAGCGGTGCCAGCGTTATCGCGGTCGAAGACGTGCCGCACGAAAAGACCGCCAGCTACGGCATCGTCGCCACTGAGGCGTTCGATGGCCGCAAGGGCCGCATTTCGCAGATCGTCGAGAAGCCGAAGCCGGAGGACGCGCCGAGTGACCTGGCAGTGGTCGGCCGCTACGTGCTGAGCCCGAAGATCTTCGAGCTGCTGGAACAGACCCGGACTGGTGCCGGCGGTGAGATCCAGCTGACCGATGCGATTGCCGAGCTGCTGAAGACCGAAGAAGTCGATGCCTATCGTTTCGAGGGCACCCGCTTCGACTGCGGTACGCACCTGGGTCTGGTGGAGGCGACGATCCGCTTCGCGCTGGACAACCCGAAGCTGGCCGGCCCGGCGCGGGAGAAGCTGGCGGCGATGCTGGCGGAATAAGGGTTCTATCAAGCGCTCCGTCAGCGCCTTCCTGCCAAAGTGGGGGAGGCGCGGGCAGTCCGCTGCAGGACACGCCGTAAACCCATCCCTGGGGGCTCGATGGCGCCATCCATGGCGCCAACGGTCCTGCAGCGGACTGCCCGCGCCTCTCGACAGTTTCCTGCGGGCGCGGACGGGAAGGGCGGAATCAAAGGCAGAAGCAAAGCAAAAAGGCAGCCACTGGCTGCCTTTTTTGCTTGTTGGGGTCAGATCCCTTTGCGCAGCAAAGGGATCTGACCCCGGCCTTTGACCCTGCCTTTGCTCATCCCTCCGCCGCGGGGAGGCTGGAAGGGCCGGGTTGGCAGGGCTGCCCGGGACCGTTGGCGCCATGGATGGCGCCATCGAGCCCCCATGGAAGGGTTCACGGCGTGTCCCGGGCAGCCCTGCCAACCCGACCCACGCCATGAAGCCCAACGAGGCAACGCCTTGAACCTTACAGCGCCTCGAAAATACCCGCCGCGCCCATGCCGGTGCCGATGCACATCGTCACCATGCCGTACTTCTGCTGGCGACGACGCAGGCCGTGCAGCAGGGTCGCGGTACGGATCGCGCCGGTCGCGCCCAGCGGATGGCCCAGGGCGATCGCGCCGCCCAGCGGGTTGACCTTGCTCGGGTCCAGGCCGCAATCGCGGATCACTGCCAGCGACTGCGCGGCGAAGGCTTCGTTCAGTTCAATCCAGTCCAGCTGGTCCTGGGTCAGGCCGGCCTGCTTCAGGGCCTTCGGGATCGCGGCGATCGGGCCGATGCCCATCACTTCCGGGCGCACGCCGGCCACCGAGAAGCTGACGAAACGGGCCAGCGGGGTCAGGCCGTAGTCCTTGATCGCCTGCTCCGAGGCCAGCAACACGGCACCGGCGCCATCGCTCATCTGCGACGAGTTGCCGGCGGTGACGGTGCCGCCGAACTGGCCGTTGCGGAACACCGGGCGCAGCTTGGCCAGGCCTTCAGCGGAGGAATCCGGGCGCGGGCCCTCGTCGGTGTCGGCGATCTTGTTGCGGGTGATGATGCGCTGGCCATCGGCCAGGTCCGGCAGGTGCGAGACGATCTCGTACGGGCTGATTTCGTCCTTGAACTCGCCGTTCTGGATCGCCGCCATGGCCTTCTGGTGCGAGGCCAGGGCGAACGCGTCCTGGTCTTCGCGCGAGACCTTCCACTCTTCGGCCACCTTCTCGGCGGTGATGCCCATGCCGTAGGCGATGGCGACGTGGTCGTTGTCGAACACGCTCGGTGCCATGGCGATCTTGTTGCCCATCATCGGCACCATCGACATCGACTCGGTACCGCCGGCCAGCATCAGGTCGGCGTTGCCCAGGCGGATCGCGTCGGCGGCCTGCGCCACGGCCTGCAGGCCAGAGGAGCAGAAGCGGTTCACGGTCTGTGCGGCGATGGTGTTCGGCAGGCCGGCCAGCAGCACGCCGATGCGCGCCACGTTCATGCCCTGCTCGGCTTCCGGCATGGCGCAGCCGATGATGGCGTCATCGATGCGGTTGACGTCCACGCCCGGGGCCTGGGCGACGACGCTGCGCAGCACGTGCGCAAGCATGTCGTCGGGGCGGGTGTTGCGGAACATGCCCTTGGGCGCCTTGCCAACCGGGGTACGGGTGGCGGCGACGATGTAGGCGTCCTGGATTTGCTTGGTCATTGCAATGATCTCTTGAATAGGGGTTGGAAGAGGTTGCCGGCCAGCGGCCGGCACTACCGATGTCTTCCGTCAGTTCCGCAGCGGCTTGCCGGTCTTGAGCATGTGCGCGATGCGGGCCTGGGTCTTTTCCTGCTGGGCCAGTTCGACGAAGTGCTTGCGCTCCAGGGTCAGCAGCCACTCTTCGTCCACCAGGGTGCCGCGATCGACCTTGCCGCCGCACAGCACGGTGGCGATGCGCTCGGCGATTTCGTAGTCGTACGGGCTGATGAAGCGGCCTTCCAGCATGTTGACCAGCATCATCTTGAAGGTGGCGATACCCACGTCCCCGGCGACCTGGATGCGGCGTGCAGGCAGCGGCGGACGGTAGCCGGCTTCGGCCAGGGCGCGTGCTTCGGCCTTGGCGATGTGCAGGGCCTCGTAGCTGTTGAACACCACCTTGTCGGTGCTGCGCAGCAGGCCCAGCTCCTTGGCGTTGACCGCCGAGTTGGACACCTTGGCCATCGCCACGGTCTCGAAGGTCTTCTTCAGTTCGGCGAACACGTCGCCACCCGGGCCCGCAGCCTGCGAGGCGCGCACCGCCAGTTCCTTCAGGCCGCCACCGGCCGGCAGCAGGCCGACACCGGCTTCGACCAGGCCGATGTAGCTTTCCAGGAAGGCCACGGTCTTGGCGCTGTGCATCTGGAACTCGCAGCCACCACCCAAGGCCAGGCCGCGCACGGCGGCCACCACCGGCACCAGCGAGTACTTGATGCGCTGGCTGGTGCGCTGGAAGTTGGCGACCATCTCTTCGAACTGGTCGACCTTGCCGGCCTGCAGCAGGCCCAGTGCACCGGCCAGGTCGGCACCGGCGGAGAAGGGTTCCTTCTGCTGCCAGATCACCAGGCCCTGGAAGTCCTTCTCGGCGCGGCTGACGCATTCCTGCAGGCCATCCAGCACCTGGTCGGACACGGTGTTCATCTTGGTCTTGAAGCTGACCACGGCGATGCCGTCACCGTCGTGCCACATGCGCAGGCCGTCGTTCTCGAACACGGTCTCGCCCGGCGCGAACTTCTCGCCCAGCAGCGGATCCGGGAAGCGCTGGCGCTGGTACACCGGCAGCGACGAACGCGGCAGCTTGGCGTTGCGCGACGGGCTGTAGCTGCCCTCGGCGGCGTGCACGCCATCGCGGCCATCGAACACCCAGTCCGGCAGCGGTGCGTTGCTCATGCTCTTGCCGGCCACGATGTCATCGGCGATCCACTGCGCGACCTGCTTCCAGCCGGCGGCCTGCCAGGTTTCGAACGGGCCCAGCGACCAGCCGTAGCCCCAGCGGATGGCCAGGTCGACGTCGCGCGCGGTCTCGGCGATGTCGGCCAGGTGGTAGGCGCTGTAGTGGAACAGGTCGCGGAAGGTCGCCCACAGGAACTGCGCCTGCGGGTGCTGGCTTTCCCGCAGCTTGGCGAACTTCTCGGCCGGGTTCTTGATCTTCAGGATCTCGACCACTTCCGGGGCGGCGGTGCGGTCGGCCGGGCGGTAGTCCTGCTTCTCCAGGTCCAGCACGACGATGTCCTTGCCGACCTTGCGGAAGATGCCGGCGCCGGTCTTCTGGCCCAGCGCGCCCTTGGCAATCAGCGCGTCCAGCCACTTCGGCGACTTGAAGAATTCATGCCACGGGTCATTCGGAAGGGTGTCGCCCATGGTCTTGATGACGTGCGCCATGGTGTCCAGGCCGACCACGTCCGAGGTGCGGTAGGTGGCCGACTTCGGGCGGCCGACCAGGGGGCCGGTCAGGCCGTCCACTTCGTCGAAGCCCAGGCCGAACTGCTGGGTATGGTGGATGGTCGACAGGATCGAGAACACGCCGATGCGGTTGCCGATGAAGTTCGGGGTGTCCTTGGCGTACACCACGCCCTTGCCCAGGGTGGTGACCAGGAAAGCTTCCAGGCCTTCCAGCACGGCGGCATCGGTGGTGGTGGCCGGGATCAGCTCGGCCAGGTGCATGTAGCGCGGCGGATTGAAGAAGTGCACGCCGCAGAAGCGGTGGCGCAGCTGCTCGGGCAGCACGTCGGCGAGCTTGTTGATGCCCAGGCCCGAGGTATTGGAGGCCAGCACCGCGTGGTCGGCCACGAACGGGGCGATCTTCTTGTACAGGTCCTGCTTCCAGTCCATGCGCTCGGCGATGGCCTCGATGATCAGGTCGCAGTCCTTCAGCTGCTCCAGGCCGGACTCGTAGTTTGCCGGGGTGATGGCTTCGGCAAGCGACTTGCTGGCCAGCGGCGCGGGACTCAGCTTGCCCAGGTTGGCGATCGCCTTCAGCACGATGCCGTCGGCCGGACCTTCCTTTGCAGGCAGGTCGAACAGCACGGTGTCGACGCCGGCGTTGGTGAGGTGGGCGGCGATCTGGGCACCCATGACGCCGGCACCCAGCACGGCGGCGCGGCGGACTAGCAGGGAATTGGACATGGTGTAGGGCCTTTGTTGGTCAGCAGTTACTGGGTGGAATCAAACGGAAGCGGGCAGGGCGCTGGCGCGTGCGGCGGCGCGGAACCCGGCTTCGGCGAAATGGATCAGTTCGTGGGCGGCATGGGCACGATGCGCCGCTTCGGTGACACCGGCGGGACGCTTGATCAGCCCGAAGTCGGCCATGGCATAGGTGAGCGAGCCGGCCAGGAAGTCCAGGCGCCAGTACAACTCTTCCTTGCTCAGGCCGGGCACGCACTCGCCGATGGCCTTGCCGAACGCACGCAGCACGTGGCCGTAGTGGTCAGACAGGAACTTGCGCAGGTTGTCGTTCTTCTCAGCGTAGGCGCGGGCGATCACGCGCACGAAGGCGCCGCCGTTCTGGCGGTCCTGGGCCAGCGCCAGGGCCGGCTCGACGAAGGCGGCCAGCACCGGGCGCAGTTCGCCAGGGTGCTCGGCGCGGGCGCGTTCGAGCTGAGACAGGCGGGCGCCGGTCATCTCGTCCATGCGGCGGCGGAACACCTCGTTGACCAGGTTTTCCTTGGAGCCGAAGTGGTAGTTGACCGCCGCGATGTTGACGTCGGCCTGGCTGGTGACCTGGCGCAGCGACGTGCCGGCGAAGCCGTGCTGCGCGAACAGCTCCTCCGCCGCGCCGAGGATCCGGTCCTTGGTCGAGAAGTGTGCGGGCTTGGCCATCGGTGGGCGGACCTTAATCAAACGATTGTTTGATACTAGAACCAGACGGTAGCGTATGGCATTTTGCAGTGCAGCAAAATTGCCCGGGCCGGTCAGATTTCACTCAGGTGGGTGAATGGGTGGATCTGAACCTGTAGAGCCGAGCCCATGCTCGGCTGCTCTTCGGCCCAAAGGCCAGCCGAGCATGGGCTCGGCTCTACAGGAGGGCCGCAGGCCCTCTACCACCCAGCCGCGTTATCTTTTACAATTCGCCTACGTTTATCAGGCTAAGCCCGCGTCCCGACGCGGGTTTTTTTCATGTTACCCTTCGGGCCATCAGCGGCCCGATTCCATTGGAGACATCCCATGGCGCTGGAGCGCACCCTTTCGATCATCAAGCCGGACGCCGTTGCCAAGAACGTCATCGGCGAAATCTACGCCCGCTTCGAGAAGGCCGGCCTGAAGGTCGTGGCCGCCAAGTACAAGCAGCTGTCCCGCCGTGAAGCCGAAGGCTTCTACGCCGTGCACCGCGAGCGTCCTTTCTTCAACGCGCTGGTCGAGTTCATGATCTCCGGCCCGGTGATGATCCAGGCCCTGGAAGGCGAGAACGCCGTCCTGGCCCACCGCGACCTGCTGGGCGCCACCAACCCGAAGGAAGCCGCGCCGGGCACCATCCGCGCCGACTTCGCCGAATCCATCGATGCCAATGCCGCCCACGGCTCGGACTCGGTCGAGAATGCCGCGATTGAGATCGCCTACTTCTTCGCCGCCACCGAAGTCGTCTCGCGCTGAGAGTAATGCCGTGAACGAGGTCGTACAGTCCCCCGCCATCCAGCCGCTGCCGAAGTCGGCACCCACGGCTGGCAAGCAGAACCTGCTCGACCTCGATCGCGCGGGCCTGGAGAAGTTTTTCGTCGAGGTCCTCGGCGAAAAGAAGTTCCGTGCCCATCAGGTGATGAAGTGGATCCACCATCGCTACGTCACCGACTTTGATGAAATGACCGACCTCGGCAAGGTCCTGCGCGCCAAGCTGCAGGCCCATGCCGAGGTGCTGGTTCCGAACATCGTGTTCGACAAGCCCTCCGCCGACGGCACCCACAAGTGGCTGCTGGCGATGGGCGTGGATGGCAAGAACGCCATCGAGACCGTGTACATCCCGGACAAGACCCGCGGCACGCTGTGCGTGTCCTCGCAGGTCGGTTGCGGCCTGAACTGCACGTTCTGCTCCACCGCCACCCAGGGCTTCAACCGTAACCTGACCACCGCCGAGATCATCGGCCAGGTGTGGGTTGCCGCACGCCACCTGGGCAACGTGCCGCACCAGATGCGCCGCCTCACCAACGTGGTGATGATGGGCATGGGCGAGCCGCTGATGAATTTCGACAACGTCGTGCGCGCCATGAGTGTGATGCGCGACGACCTGGGCTACGGCCTGGCCAACAAGCGCGTGACCCTGTCGACCTCTGGCCTGGTGCCGCAGATCGACCGCCTGTCTGCCGAAAGCGACGTGTCGCTGGCGGTGTCGCTGCATGCGCCGAACGACGCGCTGCGCGAGACGCTGGTGCCGCTCAACAAGAAGTACCCGATCGCCGAGCTGATGGCCTCGTGTGCACGCTACCTGCGCGCCAACAAGCGCCGCGAGTCGGTCACCTTTGAATACACCCTGATGAAGGGCATCAACGACAAGCCTGAGCATGCCCGGGAGCTGGCCCGCCTGATGCGCCAGTTCGACAACGCGGTGCAGGCCAAGGATTCGGGCAAGGTCAACCTGATCCCGTTCAACCCGTTCCCGGGCACCCGCTACGAGCGTTCGGAAGAAGCGCACATCCGCGCCTTCCAGAAGATCCTGCTCGACAGCAACGTGCTGACCATGGTCCGCCGCACCCGTGGCGACGACATCGATGCCGCCTGTGGCCAGCTCAAGGGCCAGGTAATGGACCGCACCCGCCGCCAGGCGGAGTTCAACAAGACGCTGCAGGCGGGGAAGGGGAGCGATGCCGCGGCCTGACCGCCTCTGGCTGGTTCTGTTCGCGGGCGTGCTGGCCGTTGCGGTCGGCGGCTGCAAATCCCATCCCAAGGCCAAGCTTGGGCCGAGCCAGGCGCCGGTCTATTCGGTGGCTGACCCGGAAAGCGTGCGGCGCGAAGTGCGCTGGCGCGACCTGTTGACCCTGGCGACCCGTGACATGCAGGTCGGCAATCTCGACGCCGCCGAGCGCAAGGTGCGCGAAGCGCTGAAGCTGGCGCCCGAGGCGCCCGATGCGCTGGTGCTGCAGGCCGGCATCGATGACCGTCGTGGCCGCACCCGCCAGGCGGGCGAGAATTTCCGCAAGGCCGCCGAGCTGGCGCCGCAGCGCGGAGATGTGCTCAACAACTACGGTGCCTGGTTGTGCCAGCAGGGCCAGCCGGCCGAATCGCTGGTCTGGTTCGACCGGGCGCTGCAGGCGCCGGGCTATGCCACCCCGGGCGAAGCGCAGGCCAATGCCGGCAGTTGCGCACTGGACGCTGGGCAGCTCGAACGTGCCGAGCGCGACCTGCGCGCGGCACTCGTCGCGGCGCCGGCCAACCCGGTGGCGCTGGAGTCGATGGCCCAGCTGAGCTTCCGCCAGGGCCGCTACATGGAGGCCCGGGCCTTCGCCGAACGTAGGATTGCGGCTGCACCCGCAACGCGTTCCGTGTTACAACTTGCGTCTCAAATCGAAGCGAGGCTGGGCGATCGGGCGGCATCTGATCGCTATCTGCAGCGGATTCGACAGGAATTTCCGCAGGATGCGGGCTCCTAACTCCAGGGTTGATGCACTGTGATTGATGACCAGACTGTGAGCGCTCTCGAGACTGCGGCCGGCTGCGGCACCCGCCTGCGCCAGGCCCGTGAAGCGGCCGGACTGACCCTCGAAGATGTCGGCTCGCGCCTGCGCATGCCGGTCCAGGTGGTCAAGTCCCTGGAAGAGGAACAATGGCAGAAGCTGGGGGCGCCGGTGTTCGTGCGCGGCCAGCTGCGCAGCTATGCGCGCCTGCTCGACGTGGACGTGGGCGAGCTGCTGGAGCAGGCCCAGGTCGGCCCGGTGGTTCCGCCCACCCTGGTCAGCCATACCCATACCCCGCGTGCGCGCCGCATCGCCGAGAACCTCGGCCGGCGCGTGCTGTATGTCGGCATCACCGCCGTGCTGGCGGTGCCGGTGTGGTTCGCCACCCGTGGCCACTTCGACGGCAGCGCGACCCCGTCGCCGAGCACCGCCTCGCTGGACGTGATCCCGGCCGCCGTGCCGGTCACGCCGTCCTCAGCCGGCAGCGAGATGGCCGCCCCGGCCGAAGCGACCACGGCTCCGGCCAGCAAGCCGGCGGCCACCCCTTACGTCGCCTCGCTGGCCCCGGTGCCGCGCCCGGCGCCGGCCCCGGCTGCCGGCAATGCGCTGGAAATGCAGTTCAGCGGCGACAGCTGGGTCGACATCGGCGGCCCGGACGGCAGCACCGTCGAGAAGGCACTGATCAAGTCCGGCGAGACCCGCAGCTTCACGCCGGGCCAGGTGACCCGGGTGACCCTGGGCAACGCTTCGGCGGTCCAGGTTCAGCAGAACGGCGCTATCGTCGATCTGACCCCCTACCAGCGAGCCAACGTGGCACGCTTTCAGGTATCCTCTGAAGGCTCCGTAGTCCCGGTTTCGCACTGAGGCGCGGTTTCACCACCTTCGATTAAACCCAATGGTCCCTCCCGACGGGTGGGGCGAGAGTACGCATGGCGATCGACGATCTGCTCGACGAGCACGAACAAAGTGAACGCGTCCGCAGCTGGCTGCGGAAGAATGGCGCCAGCATCCTCGGTGGCGTAGTCATCGCCATCGGTGCCATTGCCGGCTGGCAGTGGTACCAGAAGGATCAGGGCAGCAAGCTGGCCTCGGCCAATGTCGAGTACCAGAAGGCCCTGCAGGGCCTGCAGCAGAACAAGCTTGACGACGCCGCCAAGGCGGTCAAGGCGCTCGAAGCCGGCCCGTCCAGCATCTACGGCGACCTCGCGGCGCTGCAGCTGGCCAAGGCCCAGGTCGACGCCGGCAAGAACGAAGAGGCACTGGCCACCTTGCGCAACGTGAAGGTCGAAGGCGACCTGCAGCGCGTGGTCGACCAGCGTGTGGCCCGCCTGCTGGTGGCCACTGGCAAGAGCGACGAGGCCATCAAGCTGCTGGGCAGCGCCACCGACAGCAGCAGCCTGGAAATCCATGGCGATGCGCTGATGGCGCAGGGCAAGCGCGATGAGGCCCGTGCACAGTACGAGAAGGCGCTGAAGACGCTGGACGTGGCAGCGCCGCAGCGGCGCCTGCTGGAAACCAAGGTTATGGACGCCGGCGGCACCGTTGCCGCCCCTGCGGAGTCGGTTTGATGAGTCAGAAGGTCATGATCACCCGCGTCGCCACCGTGCTCCTGATGGGCATGGCCCTGACCGGCTGCGGCACCATGAAGGGCTGGTTCGCCGGCAAGGACGCGGCGGCGAAGAAGGCACAGGAACCGGCTGAGCTGGTCAAGTTCGAGCCGACCGTGAAGGTCAGCAAGATCTGGTCGGTCAACCTCGGCAAGGGCGAGCGTCGCATCGGTGTGCGCCAGGGCCCGGCGGTGGCCAACGGCCACGTGTTCGCTGCGGCGATCACCGGTGGCGTGCACGCCATCGACCTGCAGACCGGCAAGAAGGTCTGGACCTGGGAGCCGAAGAAGGAAAAGAAGAAGGCCAAGCTGCGCTTGTCCGGCGGCCCGGGTGTCGGTGAGAACCTGGTCGTGATCGGCACGCTGGATGGCCAGGTCATCGCGCTGGACATCAACGACGGCAGCGAGAAGTGGCGCGCCCGTGTTCCGGGTGAAGTGATCGCCGCGCCGGCCGTTGCCCAGGGCATGGTCTACGTGCGCAGCAACGACGGTCGTGTGACCGCCTTCGATGTCGGCAACGGCACCCAGAAGTGGTTCAACCCGAGCGAGCTGCCGGCGCTGACCGTGCGCGGCAACGCGCCGGTGGTGACCGGCCCGGGCGTGCTGTTCATCGGCAAGGACGAGGGCGCGGTTGCGGCCCTGGCCCAGCAGGATGGCCGCACGCTGTGGGAACAGAACCTCGGCAACGGCGAAGGCCGCACCGAGCTGGAGCGCATGGCGGACGTCGACGGCGCACCGGTGCTCGACGGCAACACCCTGTACGTGAGCAGCTTCAAGAACCAGACCATGGCCATCGAAGGCCCGACCGGTCGCCCGCTGTGGGCGCGCGACCATGGCGGTGCCGGTGGCGTGGCGGTATCGTCCGGCAATGTGTTCGTGACCGACAACAAGGGCGGCGTGTTCGGCCTGGACAAGGCCAGCGGCGCAGCCATGTGGTCGCAGACGGCACTGGCCCGTCGCTCCCTGACCGGCCCGGCACTGCACGGCGACTACGTCGTGGTCGGTGACTACAAGGGATACGTGCACTGGTTGCAGACCTCCGATGGTGCGATGGCGGCACGGGCAAAAAGTGGCGGCGACGCCCTGCTGGCCCAGCCGGTCGTCGTCGACGGGGTGCTGCTGGTGCAGAACGTGGATGGCAAGCTGACCGCCTTCCGGTTGGCAAACTAAAAAATTGGAGTAATCGCGATGCTGCCTCTGGTCGCCCTGGTTGGACGGCCGAATGTCGGCAAGTCGACTATTTTCAATGCGCTTACGCGCACCCGTGACGCGCTGGTCCATGACCAGCCCGGCGTCACCCGCGACCGCAACTACGGTGTCTGCCGCCTCGACGAGGACAACCATTTCCTCGTCGTGGATACCGGCGGTATCGCCGGGGAAGACGAAGGCCTGGCCGGCGCCACCACGCGCCAGGCCCGGGCGGCGGCTGCCGAAGCGGACCTGATCCTGTTCGTTGTCGATGCCCGCGAGGGTACGTCGGCGCTGGACGACGAGATCCTGGCCTGGCTGCGCAAGCTGTCGCGCCCGACGCTGCTGCTGATCAACAAGATCGACGGCACCGACGAGGACAGCGTGCGTTCCGAGTTCGCCCGCTATGGCTTCGGCGAGATGCTGACCGTCTCGGCCGCGCATCGCCAGGGCCTGGACGACCTGCTGGACGAAGTGATCCAGCGCCTGCCGGAAGAAGGCAGCGGCGAAGAGCTGGACAACGACCCGAACCGCATCCGCATCGCCTTCGTCGGCCGCCCGAACGTGGGCAAGTCGACCCTGGTCAACCGCATCCTGGGCGAGGAGCGCATGATCGCCTCCGACGTGCCGGGTACCACCCGCGACTCGATCGCGGTGGACCTGGAGCGCGACGGCCGTGAGTACCGCCTGATCGACACCGCCGGCCTGCGCCGTCGTTCGCGCGTGGACGAGGTCGTCGAGAAGTTCTCGGTGGTCAAGACCATGCAATCGATCGAGCAGTGCCAGGTGGCCGTGCTGATGCTCGACGCCACCGAAGGCGTGACCGACCAGGACGCGACCGTGCTCGGTGCCGTGCTCGATGCCGGCCGCGCGCTGGTGATCGCCATCAACAAGTGGGATGGCCTGACCGAGTACCAGCGCGAGCAGGCCGAGACCATGCTGTCGCTGAAGCTGGGCTTCGTGCCGTGGGCCGAGTCGGTGCGCATCTCGGCCAAGCACGGCTCGGGCCTGCGCGAGCTGTTCCGCGCGGTGCATCGTGCGCACGAATCGGCGAACAAGACCTTCACCACCAGCGAAGTGAACAAGGCGCTGGAAGTGGCCTACGAGACCAACCCGCCGCCGACCATCCGCGGCCATGTCTCCAAGCTGCGCTATGTGCACCCGGCCGGTTCCAACCCGCCGACCTTCATCGTGCACGGCACGCGCCTGAAGGAGCTGCAGGAGTCGTACAAGCGCTACCTGGAGAACTTCTTCCGCAAGCGCTTCAAGCTGATCGGCACGCCGGTGAGCTTCATCTTCCGCGAGGGTACCAACCCGTACGAGGGCAAGAAGAACGTCCTCACCGAGCGGCAGGTCAAGGCAAAGCGGCGCTTGATGAAGCACGTCAAGGGCAAGTGATTCACGGGAAGGCGGCCGCAGGGCCGCCTTTTTCGTTTGAACGCACCATGATGGAGCACTTGCCCAAGGAAATCTGATGGGCGTTGGCAGTGGGCTTGGTGCTTTGGGTCGCGTTGCCTGTCTGGGACGGGCGGCTGGAGACTGGTGATCGACGCCTGAAATCCTGCTGTTCGCCGGTTTCAATGGCGCAGGGATGCACGGCAATGTGCAGTACGCGGAGCTCGGGTCGCGGGCATGCAATTGCCCAGTCATGTTGCTTCGTCGAACGTGTCATCCTTCATTGAGCTCACAAGCAAACAGCTCACAAGTAAACAGAGGGAGTATGGACGCGCATGTCGCAGCCAAGCATGGATATGGAGCTTTCGAATGTGTCTATCGTGACCAAGGTCTACAGTTGGCGCGGTGTGCATGTCGCTTATCAGGCCAATAGTTCCTGGATTCCTTGCGCCGAAGGAAATCGGCATTTTCAGACTCTCCGTGAAAGAATTGCAAACAAGATCTGCGAAGAAGTAGAGCCTCATATCACGTGTGCTACTAAGGTCTATTCTTCTGATGGGCGCGTCACAGGATATGACTGGGACGGGGGCTTTATTCCTCATGAATCCCAGAATCATCTGTTCCAACTCCTTCGCGCAGCGATCGAATCTGGAGTTTGCCGGGTAAATGAACCCCTAGTGGTCGATGCGCGTATCTCAAAGATCGATAGCCTTATTTTTTGCGTCGTTCTGGAACGGGGGTGGCAGCATCTGGCAGGTCGGCTGGAGACGTTGATTGAACATCGAGCCAGCCCCGAAAGTGATCCAGTCGCATTGCAGGTGCGGCTCCACAATCTGCCGGCCGAAGCGGGTGATGTATTTCCCTTGGTCTGCGAAGCAGTGGGAGCCGAGCTGCCGGAGCATCCGATTCCTCTGAGAGTCCTCAAGGCAGCGATGATCGAGATAGAGATCTCTGCTAAACAGTTACTCAAGATTTTCAGGGGGGAGCTTGCGCGCATCGAGGAGCGGGTCGCGCCTTTTGTGAGTGATCAGTTAGAGCAGCATTTGGCGCGCTCGGGAAGAAGCAAGGCAAGGGGGCCATCAATCGATTGGCTGATTCATATGGCTCCCTATTACCTCACCTACGTCATTGCTGATGCAGCCAATGTTGCGCTTCAAGCGTTCGCACTTGAGTATGGGGGGAACGTGCCTGGGCACGTAACAGAAGATGCGCTGTTACGTTCTAATCTCACATTTGCGAGACGCGACGACGGCCAGATAAGGATTCAGGGGTTTGCGAGCCAGAACGATGCTTCGTTTCAGGTTCAAGGGCGTTGGGAGGGGAGAGCGGCTTTATCAACCGTATCCGGCGAACATGGCCGCAGGGTTGTCGATCTTGGATTCGTTTCTTCTCGGGCTCGGCAGCTCTTCCAGTCAGGGTTTGCGGCGGAGGCTTTGGTCGTCGTGAACGCAGCCTTTGAAGTAGTGGTCGAGCGTTATCTTGTCCTTGCCGTGGCGAGCGACATCGGTGCAGTAGAAGAGGTGAAGATCCAAGGGCACCGGCAACACCTCAGATTGCTACATAAGGTCGTTTCAGCCGAAACAGAGCCGAACTTGCGAGGCGCGGAATTTAAGGAGTTCGTTTCGGTGATGATTGAGGTGAATGCGATGCGCAATGACTACCTCCATCAGCTGGTGCCTCCCAGCCGAGATCCCTGGAAGCTTGCAAAGCTTGATCGAATTGTGGGGCGCGTGCTGCCGTTTCTAACGGATCCGTTTCGCACAATGAGTACTCTCGGTTGTCTTCTTCAACATGGTGTACCGCAACAGGAGACAACAAGCCTTCTTCTGGCCGAGCTCAAATAGTTGAGGCGGTCAGGTGCATGGGCAGCTGTTGCCGCCAGTCTACGAGGGTATCTCCTCAGCCGGCTTCGGCCCTCGTTGGTGCCGGATACAGAACGCTACTGAATTCGCCCAGCGCCTAATGGACATCGACAGGGTAGCAATTCCCAAAGTGGATAATGGGCGGAAGTCCAGCGGCTGCATGCAGGACCGCCAGTGCGACCCGCGTGGTTTCCGCAGCCGGGGAAGGCAGGTGGCGCATCATGGCGTATCTTGGGGTCCGAACCCTCTTATGTGAACAGGGTTCGGACCCTGTGCCTGGCCGTACTTTTGCGATAATTCGTGCATGAGCATCCAAGAGCTTTCCCCCGCGCAGGCACGCGAGCGCCTGGCCCACGGCGCGGTGCTGATCGATGTGCGCGAGGCGCATGAACGGGCCGGCGGGATGGCCGAGGGCGCGCGCGGCGTGGCCAAGGGCGAGCTGCAGGCCGACCCGGCCGCGCATCTGCCGCGGCACGATCAGGAAATCCTGCTGATCTGCCAGAGCGGCAAGCGCTCGGCCGATGCCGCGCAGTTCCTGCTGGAGGCCGGCTACACAAACGTCGCTTCCGTGACGGGCGGTACCGTGGCCTGGCGCGAGCAGTCGCTGCCCTTGGTGCAGCCGCTGGCCAGCGCCGCCGACCGCGATTTCTTTGATCGCTATTCGCGGCATCTGCTGCTGCCACAGGTGGGCGAGGCCGGCCAGCGTCGGCTGCAGCAATCACGCGTGCTGGTGCTGGGCGCGGGCGGCCTGGGTGCGCCAGCCGGCTTCTATCTGGCCGCCGCCGGGGTAGGGCACCTGCGCTTTGCCGACCACGACCGCGTGGAGCGCAGCAACCTGCACCGGCAGATCGTGCATACCGAAGCCAGCGTCGGCCAGCTCAAGGTCGATTCCGCTCGCGAGCGCCTGCTGGCGCTGAATCCCTCCATCGAGGTCGAGGCGGTCCCGGAGCGGGTGACCTCTGAGAACGTGGATGCGCTGCTCGAGGGCGTGGACGTTGTGCTGGATGGCTCGGACAACTTCCCGCTGCGCTACCTGCTCAACGACGCCTGCATCAAGCACGCCAAACCGCTGGTGTATGCCGCCATCGAGCGCTTTGACGGCCAGGTAAGCGTGTTTGACGCCGGCCGCCAGCGCGGCGTGGCACCTTGCTATCGCTGCCTGTTCCCCGAGCCGCCGCCTCCAGAGTTTGCGCCGAATTGTTCCGAGGCTGGTGTACTGGGCGTGCTGCCTGGCCTGGCCGGCGTGCTGCAGGCCACCGAGGTGCTGAAGCTGCTGCTGGGCATTGGCGAGCCGCTGGTGGGTCGGCTGCTGCGCTTCGATGCGCTGGGCATGCGCTTCCGCGAGACCGGCATCCGGCCGGACCCGCACTGCCCGGTGTGCGCGCCTGGTGTGCCGTTCCCGGGATATATCGATTACGCCGCGTTCTGCCGGGGTGGGTGAACCCGGCCGGGGATTCATCCACGCATGGCGTGGATCTACCGGGGCGCGGCGGTTGTGCGTCATCCACGCATGGCGTGGATCTACTGTAGAGCCGAGCCCATGCTCGGCTGCTTCTGGCCTCGGCACGAAGAGCAGCCGAGCGTGGGCTCGGCTCTACAGGTCATGGCGCCCACCCAAGCATGTGCATGGTTTCGGGATGATGCTGGGAGTCACTCCCTGCATCGTTCCACTTCCAAGACAATCCGGCGCAACATGCGTGCTATTGCCGTCATCGGCATTGCTCTATTGTTGAACCCGATTCTGGATCTTGGGGAACACACCGCATGGCGGTAGAAGCAGCGACCAGCGAGCTGGTCAAGGTCGTGGCCCTGTTGGGCGCGGCGGTGGTGATGGTGCCTTTGTTCCGCCGGGCCGGCCTGGGCTCGGTGCTGGGCTACTTCGCCGCTGGCCTGGCGATCGGACCGTTCGGGCTGGGCTGGTTCTCCGACCCGCAGGCGATCCTGCATACCGCCGAGCTCGGCGTGGTGATGTTCCTGTTCGTGATCGGCCTGGAAATGCGGCCCTCGCACCTGTGGAGCCTGCGCAAGGAAATCTTCGGGCTGGGCACGCTGCAGATCGTCACCTGCGCGCTGGTGCTGACCAGCATCGCCAAGCTGTTCGGCCTGCCGTGGCAGGTGGCCTTCATCGGTGCCACCGGTTTCGTACTCACGTCCACCGCAGTAGTGATGCAGCTGTTGGCCGAGCGCGGCGACATTGCGCTGCCGTCGGGGCAGAAGATCGTCTCCATCCTGCTGTTCGAAGATCTACTGATCGTGCCGTTGCTGGCGCTGGTGGCCTGGATGGGCCCCAGTGCGGGCAGTGCCGATGGCGAGGGTTCGCGCTGGCTGTCGGTGGCGATCGGTGTGGGTGCCATCGTCGGCCTGGTGCTGGTCGGCCGCTTCCTGCTCAACCCGCTGTTCCGCGTGCTGGCCGAATCGAAGGCGCGCGAGGTGATGACCGCCGCCGCGCTGCTGGTGGTGCTGGGCGCGGCGCTGCTGATGCAGCTGTCGGGCCTGTCGATGGCGATGGGCGCGTTCCTGGCCGGCGTGCTGCTGAGCGAGTCGACCTTCCGCCACCAGATCGAAGCGGACATCGAGCCGTTCCGCGGCATCCTGCTGGGCCTGTTCTTCCTCAGCGTCGGCATGGCGCTGGACCTGGGCGTGGTGGCCGGCAACTGGCAGCTGATCCTCGGCCTGGTGCTGGCGTTGATGGCGGCCAAGGCGCTGTGCATCTACGTGGTCGCGCGCATCATGGGCAGCGACCACGCGCAGGCGCTGGACCGCGGCGTGCTGATGGCGCAGGGCGGCGAGTTCGCCTTCGTGCTGTTTTCCGCCGCCGCCTCGGCCGGCGTGATCAACCTGGAGATCAATGCCAACTTCACCGCCGTGGTGGTGCTGTCGATGGCGCTGACGCCGCTGGTGGTGCTGGTCTACAAGCGCATCGCGCCGAAGCCGACGGTGAACATGGATGGCGTGGACGAGGCCGACGGCCTGTCCGGCAGCGTGCTGCTGATCGGCTTCGGTCGCTTCGGCCAGGTCGCCAGCCAGTCGCTGCTGGCGCGCGACGTGGACGTGACCATCATCGACAACGATGTGGAGATGATCCAGAGCGCGGCGCGCTTCGGTTTCAAGATCTACTACGGCGACGGTACGCGACTGGACGTGCTGCATGCCTCGGGCGCGGCGACCGCGCGTGCGATTGCGGTGTGCGTGGACAAGGCCGAGGCGGCTGATCGCATTGTTGAGCTGGTGTCGCACGAGTTCCCGCAGGCCAAGCTGATGGTGCGCTCGTTCGACCGCGAGCATTCGCTGCGGTTGATCCATGCCGGCGTCGATTTCCAGATCCGCGAGACGTTTGAATCGGCGGTGCTGTTCGGCCAGGCCGCGCTGGTGGAACTGGGTGCGGACGAAGACGATGCGGTGGAGATTGCCGAGCAGATCCGTCGCCGCGATGCCGAGCGCTTCGAGCTGGAAATTGCCGGTGGTGGTCTGAATGCCGGGGCCAAGATGGTGTTCGGCAATTCCGGCCAGGGCGTGCCGACGCCGACGCCGTTCACCGCGCCGAAGCGGGCAAGCAAGACGTTGAACCCGCAGGACGTGCCGGAAGAGGAAGAGTAGAGCCGAGCGTAGGCGCGGCTCTACAAGGGCGGGGCGGTCGGTTGTAGAGCCGAGCCCATGCTCGGCTGCTCTTCGGTCAGGTTGCGAAAAAGCCGCGCTGCGCGCGTGAGCCGAGCGTAGGCTCGGCTCTACACGGGCGGGGCGGTCGGTTGTAGAGCCGAGCCCATGCTCGGCTGCTCTTCGGTCAGGTTGCGAAAAAGCCGCGCTGCGCGCGTGAGCCGAGCGTAGGCTCGGCTCTACACGGGCGGGGCGGTCGGTTGTAGAGCCGAGCCCATGCTCGGCTGCTCTTCGGTCAGGTTGCGAAAAAGCCTCGCTGCGCGCGTGAGCCGAGCGTAGGCTCGGCTCTACAAGGGCGGGCGGATCGGTTGTAGAGCCGAACCCACGCTCGGCTGCTCTTCGGCCGGGTTGCGATAAAGCCGCGCTGCGCGCGTGAGCCGAGCGTAGGCTCGGCTCTACAAGGGCGGGCGGATCGGTTGTAGAGCCGAACCCATGCTCGGCTGCTCTTCGGCCGGGTTGCGATAAAGCCGCGCTGCGCGCGTGAGCCGAGCGTAGGCTCGGCTCTACAAGGGCGGGTCGGACGGTTGTAGAGCCGAGCCGATGCTCGGCTGCTCTTCGGCCGGGTTGCGAAAAAGGCGCGCTGCGCGCGTGAGCCGAGCGTAGGCTCGGCTCTACAGGGGCGGGTCGGTCGATGCCGTGGCGGTGGGCGAGGGGGCCTGAATCAGGGACAATAGCGTCCCCGCCGCCCCACGCCTGCCCCCGATGACCGATTCCGCCCCCCAGCATCCTGCCCGCATCCTTGATGGCCGCCGCATCGCCGAGGACCTGCTCGACAGCCTGAAGGTGCGCGTCGACGCCCGCGTGGCCGCCGGTGGCAGCCGCCCGGGCCTGGCCGTGGTGCTGGTGGGTGGCGACCCGGCCTCGACCGTATACGTGCGCAACAAGCGCCGTGCCGCCGAGAAGGTCGGCATCGAAGCACATGACTACGACCTGCCGGCCGGTACCACCGAAGCCGAGCTGCTCGACCTGATCGACCAGCTCAACGCCGATCCGAAGATCAACGGCATCCTGATCCAGCTGCCGCTGCCTGGCATCCCCGACGCGCGCCGGCTGATCCAGCGCATCGACCCGCGCAAGGACGTGGACGGCTTCCACCCGGAAAACGTCGGCCACCTGGCCCTGCGCGAGTTCGGCCTGCGCCCGTGCACCCCGCGCGGCATCACCACGCTGCTGGGCCACACCGACCAGCCGGTGCGCGGCCGCAACGCCACCATCGTGGGCGTCAGCAACCACGTCGGCCGCCCGATGGGCCTGGAGCTGCTGATCGCCGGCTGCACCGTGACCAGCTGCCACAAGTTCACCCCCAAGGACGTGCTGGAACAGGCCGTGCGCAACGCCGACATCCTGGTGGTGGCGGTCGGTCGCCCGGGCATCGTGCCGGGCGAGTGGGTGAAGCCGGGCGCGGTGGTGATCGATGTGGGTATCAATCGCTTGGATGACGGCCGCCTGGTGGGCGACGTCGGGTTTGAGGCCGCCGCCCAGCGGGCCAGCTGGATCACCCCGGTGCCGGGTGGCGTGGGCCCGATGACCGTGGCCACGTTGATGCAGAACACCCTGGAAGCGGCGGAAGCGCTGAGCTGACCTGCGGTTGGGGAGATCTGCTGTTGGTGGGTGCCGACCGTTGGTCGGCGCAATGCTGGGGCACAGGTGTCTGAAGGGCAGTGCGGACCAACGGTCCGCACCCACCAAAGGCAGGCCGATGACTCGCTCCTGGTAGGTGCCAACCAAAGTTGGCACCTACCACAGGCGCTCCAGGGCTGGCCCGAGTGATCCTCTTAAGGTGGGTGCCGACCGTTGGTCGGCGCAATGCTGGGGCACAGGTGTCTGAAGGGCAGTGCGGACCAACGGTCCGCACCCACCAAAGTGGTAGGCGGGCCCCTGAACCAATCGCCGCCGGCGCGACACTGCGTCGCATCTACCCCCTGCCACGCGGCGCGAAAACAGGGTAAAATGTCGCGCTTCCCCACATCTCGGGTATGCCGATGCTGCGCATCCAGGCTGAAGCACTCACTTACGACGACGTCTCGCTCGTCCCCGCCCACTCGACCATCCTGCCCAAGGACGTCAACCTCGAAACGCGGTTGACCCGAGACCTGAAGCTGAAGCTTCCGATCCTGTCCGCCGCCATGGACACCGTCACCGAAGCCCGCCTGGCCATCGCCATGGCCCAGCTCGGCGGCATGGGCATCATCCACAAGAATCTCAGCCTGGAACAGCAGGCCGCGGAAGTGGCCAAGGTCAAGAAGTTCGAGGCCGGTGTCATCCGCGACCCGATCACCGTCGGCCCGGAAACCACCATCCGCGACGTGCTGGCCCTGACCCAGGCGCACAACATCTCCGGCGTGCCGGTGGTGGGCAGCGACGGCCAGCTGGCCGGCATCGTGACCCACCGCGACATGCGCTTCGAGACCGAGCTGGACGATCCGGTCCGCCACATCATGACCAAGAAGGATCGCCTGATCACGGTCAAGGAAGGCGCCGCGTCTGACGAAGTGCTGCAGCTGCTGCACCGCAACCGCATCGAAAAGGTGCTGGTGGTCAATGATTCGTTCGAACTGCGTGGCCTGATCACCGTCAAGGACATCCAGAAGAACACCGACTTCCCCAACGCTGCCAAGGATCTGTCGACCCGCCTGCTGGTCGGCGCTGCCGTCGGCGTGGGTGGCGATACCGACCGCCGCGTGGAAGCGCTGGTCGCCGCCGGCGTGGACGTGATCGTGGTTGATACCGCGCACGGCCACTCGCAGGGCGTGCTGGACCGCGTCAGCTGGGTCAAGAAGAACTTCCCGAACGTGCAGGTCATCGGTGGCAACATCTGCACCGGCGAAGCCGCACTGGCGCTGCTGGACAGCGGCGCGGACGCAGTGAAGGTCGGCATCGGCCCGGGCTCGATCTGCACCACCCGCGTTGTTGCCGGCGTCGGCGTGCCGCAGGTCACTGCAATCGACCTGGTGGCCGAAGCGCTGCAGGACCGCATCCCGCTGATCGCCGACGGTGGCATCCGCTACTCGGGCGACATCGGCAAGGCGCTGGCCGCCGGTGCCTCGACCATCATGGTCGGCGGCCTGCTGGCCGGTACCGAGGAATCGCCGGGCGAGACCGAGCTGTACCAGGGCCGTTCGTACAAGAGCTACCGCGGCATGGGTTCGCTGGCTGCCATGGAAAAGGGGTCGAAGGACCGCTACTTCCAGGACGCTGCCACCGCCGACAAGCTGGTGCCGGAAGGCATCGAAGGCCGCGTGCCGTACCGCGGCCCGGTGGGCGGCATCATCCACCAGCTGATGGGCGGCCTGCGCGCCACCATGGGCTACGTGGGCTGCGCCACCATCGAAGACATGCGCAGCAAGCCCAAGTTCGTGAAGATCAGCGGCGCCGGCCAGCGTGAGAGCCACGTCCACGACGTGACCATCACCAAAGAGCCGCCGAACTACCGCGCCTGATGCGCTTGCGAACTGCTCTTGCGATCACGGGCAGCCTGCTGATGGCAGGCTGTTCGGTGTCCGAACCGCCGCCGCGCTCCGGGTCTCCGGGCGCGGCGGTTTCGCAAGTGCAGCACGTGCAGGCGTGCCAGAACGCGTTCTCGCTACCGAAGGGCTGGCAGGTGCAGGCCGCAGGCGAACAGCGCTGGCTGCTGAAAGGCACCGGCGAGCGCCCGCTGCAGGTCACGCTGCAATGCATTACCGAGCTGCTGCACGGGCCGGATGATCCGGTGCTGACGCCAGTACTGGGCGCGCTGGAGCCCGCACGGATGAGCGTGCAATGGGCGTCCTGGGGCGCTGCAGATTCGGGCTTCTCGATGGCCGCACTGCAACGTCGCCTCGTACCTGGCACCGAAGTGCAGGAAATCGCCGAGCTGCCGCGCGCTGACCGCGCCAACCCCAACGCACCGCACGGCCTGCTGATGCTGCGCTGGGACGAGGAAGACCCCTCACATATTCAACAACGCGAGGCGTTCATCGCCACGCTGACGCAGAGCCTCGAAGCGCCGGGCGCTGCGAAAAACACCACTGGAACGGCACCATGACCAATATCCATAACGACAAGATCCTCATCCTCGATTTCGGCGCGCAGTACACGCAGCTGATCGCCCGCCGCATCCGCGAGCTGGGCGTCTACTGCGAAATCTGGGCGTGGGACCACAACCCGGCCGAGATCGCCGGCTTCGGCGCCAAGGGCATCATCCTGTCCGGTGGCCCGGAATCGACCACGCTGCCGGGCGCCCCGGCCGCGCCGCAGGAAGTGTTCGACAGCGGCCTGCCGATCTTTGGCATCTGCTACGGCATGCAGACCCTGGCCGCGCAGCTGGGCGGTGCCACCGAAGCGGCGGACCAGCGCGAATTCGGCCACGCCGAAGTGAACGTCATCAACCCCGATGCGCTGTTCAAGGGCCTGAGCGACCACGGCGGCGAGCCGAAGCTGAATGTCTGGATGAGCCACGGCGACCACGTCTCCGTTGCACCGCCGGGCTTCACCATCACCGCCACCACCGACCGCATTCCGGTGGCCGCCATGGCCAACGAAGAGAAGCGCTGGTACGGCGTGCAGTTCCACCCGGAAGTGACCCACACCCTGCAGGGCCAGGCGCTGCTGCGCCGCTTCGTGGTGGACGTGTGCGGCTGCCAGACCCTGTGGACCGCCGCCAACATCATCGACGACCAGATCGCCCGCGTGCGCGAACAGGTGGGCGATGACGAAGTGATCCTGGGCCTGTCCGGTGGCGTCGATTCGTCCGTGGTGGCGGCGCTGCTGCACAAGGCCATCGGCGAGAAGCTGACCTGCGTGTTCGTGGATACCGGCCTGCTGCGCTGGCAGGAAGGCGACCAGGTGATGGCGATGTTCGCCGAGCACATGGGCGTGAAGGTGGTGCGCGTGAATGCCGCCGACCGCTACTTTGCCGCGCTGGAAGGCGTGAGCGACCCGGAAGCCAAGCGCAAGATCATCGGCAACCTGTTCGTCGAGATCTTCGATGAAGAGTCGAACAAGCTGAAGAACGCCAAGTGGCTGGCGCAGGGCACCATCTACCCGGACGTGATCGAGTCGGCCGGCAGCAAGACCGGCAAGGCGCACGTGATCAAGAGCCACCACAACGTGGGTGGCCTGCCGGAGCACATGAAGCTGGGCCTGGTGGAGCCGCTGCGCGAGCTGTTCAAGGACGAGGTGCGCCGCCTGGGCGTTGAGCTGGGCCTGCCGCGCACCATGGTCTACCGCCATCCGTTCCCGGGCCCGGGCCTGGGCGTGCGCATTCTGGGCGAAGTGAAGCGCGAGTACGCTGAGCTGCTGGCCAAGGCCGATGCCATCTTCATTGATGAGCTGCGCAAGGCCGACCTGTACGACAAGACCAGCCAGGCGTTTGCCGTGTTCCTGCCGGTGAAGTCGGTGGGCGTGGTGGGTGATGCGCGCGCTTATGAGTGGGTGATTGCGCTGCGTGCGGTGGAGACGATTGACTTCATGACCGCGCATTGGGCGCATCTGCCGTATGAGTTCCTGGGTACGGTGAGCAACCGGATCATCAATGAGCTGCGGGGGGTGTCGCGGGTGGTTTATGACATCTCGGGGAAGCCGCCGGCGACCATTGAGTGGGAATGATCCCACGTAAGGCATAGACCGGCACCAAACAGCACGAAAGCACCTCTAAGCCCGCGTAACTGCGGGCTTTTTCTATTCTCGGTCCGGTGGCGGAGCCGTAAGCGCGGGTGCTATCGCAGGGCGGGCACTGGCGGGCGCTGCTATGACCGGGGGTGTCCTCCGGCTGCGGCCGCCGCAGAGGTGCGCAGGCGGCGGCCGATAACGTCTCGGCTGGAACCGACATTGCAAGGGATCGGCTTGGGCGCTAAGGTGTAATGTGTAACATTACACTTTACGGTGAGGCGCAGGCCATGACTGATAATTCCCTCCCCCTTCATCCCGGGTCCTATGTTCGGAAAAATGTCCTTGATCCTCGCGGGCTCACGGTTACTGAGGTGGCGAGGTTGATCGGCGTTAGCCGTCCGGGCTTATCGAATTTCCTCAATGGGAAGGTATCTGCAACGCCCGATATGGCGGCACGTCTCCAACGTGCTTTCGGGATTTCCGCCAAGGCCATTCTCGATTTTCAGACAGAATATGATGCGCAAGCTGATAAAACGGCAGGCGCAGCTCAAAAGGCGCGCACTTACGTGCCTCCTTTTTTGAATGTCCAGGCCAACGATCTCGTAAATTGGTTTGCAACGACAATTCTTGCACGCACTAAGCTGTCGGTGCTGCTGCGAACGCTCATTCACTCCACGGGTCGCGATCTTCAGAAAGTGGATTTCCCCGGTAACGACGATGCGGAGCGTGCCGGCTGGGACGGCTTCATTGAGGCTAGTTCCGGCACGCCCTGGATACCTTCTGGCACCTCTGGGTGGGAATTCGGTGTCACCGCGGACGTTAAGGCCAAGGCAGACGGGGATTTTGCAAAAAGCGTCCGGGCGATCAAGAGCGCTGAAAGAGCAAATATTACGTTTGTTTTTGTCACTCCACGACGGTGGCCGGGTAAGGCTGCCTGGATCGCGGAAATGAAGGGCAAGAAGCTCTGGAAAGACATTCGTGCATACGACGCCAGTGATCTTGAGCAGTGGATGGAGCAATCACTCGCGGCCCAGACCTGGTTTGCGAACCAGACGGATCGGCCTTCTAATGGTGTCAGAACCCTGGAGCGTTGCTGGAGCGATTGGGCAAACGTAGCGGCCCCCGTGCTTCATCCTTATCTTTTTGCTACGGCGAACGAGGCGTGGAACGGAAGGATCCAATCATTCCTAGCGAAAGACGATGCGAACCCCTTAGTAATAGCGGCTGACTCCGTTGAAGAGGCGCTGGCGTTTTTAAATCAAGTCCTGGCAATCCCCGAGCTTGAACAGTATAGGGATCGGGTGTTGGTGTTTGACAAGGCAGGAGTACTGCCGAAACTCGCCCAAGGCACTACCGATTTCATTGCAGTAGCCCATACGCGGGAAGTGGAGCGTGAGCTTGGGCCCTACAGCACATTGCTGCGAACCATTGTTGTTTATCCCCGCAATGCTACTAGCGTGGAGCCTCATGTCGTGTTGGAGCCGCTCGGGTTCGAGCCGTTCACTAAAGCTCTGGAAGCGATGGGAAAATCGCGCGATGACATAGCGAAACTAACTAACGCCTCGGGGCGTTCGTTGACGGTTCTTCGACGTCAACTCTCGAATATTCCGGCAATCCACACACCTGCTTGGGCTGAAGATCCAAGAATCGCATCGGGGCTTGTTCCGCTTGTTCTTGTTGGCGCATGGGACGCCCAGAACAAGGCGGATCGAACTATTCTGTCCCACCTGGCTGAGGCACCTTTTGAGGTGTTGGAAAAGCGCATTCTTGATTTGTTGCGGCTCAACGACTCTCCAGTCTGGTCAATTGGTGGGTACCGGGGGGTGATTTCGAAAATCGACTCCCTCTTCGCAATTGCGGGCGCGGTCTCAAAGGTCGATCTTGACCGCTTTCTTGACGTTGCGCGGACTGTACTGGGTGAAGATGATCCTGCCCTCGACTTGCCCGAGGAAGATCGTTGGGCGGCGGCCATGCATGGCAAAAGACGAGAGTTCTCTGGGGCAGTGCGAGAAGGCATTTCCGAGACTTTGGTTTTGCTGTCTGTGTACGGCAAGAATCTCTTCGGGAAGCATCTTGGCTTTGATGGGGAATTTGAATCCGCGAAAATCGTGCGTGATCTTCTTGTCCCTGTAACAACTAGAAAGCTAGAGGCTAACGGGCGCGACCTTCCGCTTTATGCAGAAGCTGCTCCCGCTGAGTTCCTTGATATCATCGAGCGTGATCTGCGAGCAGAAAAGTCTGAAGTCACGGGTTTGCTAAGACCTGCCGATACCGGGCTTTTTGGTTCATGTCCGCGCACTGGACTGCTTTGGGCTCTCGAAGGACTTGCTTGGAATCCGACCACCTTTCCGCGGGTAGTGAAGATTCTGGGTCAGCTTTCTGAGGTGGAGATTAACGATAACTGGGCAAATAAGCCTATCGAATCGCTTGGCTCCATTCTTCGTGCATGGATGCCACAGACGGCGGCAAACCACGAGATGCGCCTGAAGGCGGTTAACATGCTTTTGGATAAGCACCCAACGGTCGGGTGGAGGGTTTGTCTCCAGCAGTTCGGTGATTATGGCAGTCGCGTGGGCGGCTATAGCCATAAGCCGAAGTGGCGTCCTGACGGCTACGGATTCGGGGAGCCTTTCAAGACATGGGGACCGATCCATGCATTCGTCAGAGAGATCGTGAAAGTCGCGCTAAGCAGGCCGTCCTACACTGTCGAGATGTTATGTGACCTTGTGTCAAGGCTGCATGCACTCGCGTCGGAGGATCAGGCGCGCGTATGGGACATCATCGACGAGTGGCGCAACGCGGGCGCTCTTGACGTGGAAGTTGCGAAGATACGCGAGAAAATTCGTGTGACTGTTCTCTCTCGCCGGGGGCGTAAAAAGGTCAATGAGGAAGGCAAAGCGGGCCTGACGGAAAAAGCCAAGGCAGTCTATGCCGAGTTGCAGCCCAAGGACATTGTGAACAAGTATGAGTGGCTATTTCGCCAGGGATGGGTTGAGGAGTCGGCGGACGAACTCGCAGGAGACGAGATGGACTTCCGAGCGCGTGAGCAGCGCATAGAAAAGCTCCGCGTTGAAGCCCTGACAGACATTGTGCAAGAACGAGGTATTCCGGGCATTCTCGCGCTCTCTGAAAAAGGAAATTCCCAACGCCAAATCGGCGCTCATCTAGTGTCCGGCATACTTACCGACGAGCAGATTGAAGATTTGATCTTGCAATGCCTGCGTCAGGCTGAAAATTATTCGGGTCGTGATGGTATCGTCGCCGGGGCGCTCTGGTCGTTGGACGAGGATGGGAGAATGGCCATATATGCGAGCCTTCGGGGTAAAGTTGCCGAAGAGGAAGCGCTCCGTCTCTTGCTCCTTTCGCCTTACCGGGCTTCTACGTGGGAGCTTGTAGATCAACTTTCGGCTGAAGCTCGGAGTCGGTACTGGGTTGAAGTGGTTCCGCAATATTCATTTGACTCGCCTGAGGAAAACAACGAGAGCGTTCGCCGCCTGCTTGAAGTCGAACGTCCTAGGGCAGCCTTCGCGTCGATGCATTTCAAGCTCGAAGAAATACACCCGGCCCTCCTTGTGCAGATGCTATCTGCTATGGCGAAAAGTAGCCAGGACAAAGTTGGAGATTACCAGCTGCACGACTACGATGTGCAGCGCGCCTTCCAGCTTCTCAATCGCAACTCAGACCTCACTCTAGAGGAAAAAGCTGGACTGGAGTTCGTATATTTAGAGGTTCTGGCTCGCTCTTTCCGAGGAGGAGGCCAGCAGCAGATTCCAAACCTTGAGCGCTACATTGAGGAACATCCTGAACTGTTCGTGCATGCTGTAGTGTGGGCCTATAAGCGCAAGGACCGTGGCGAAGATCCCGCCGAGTTTCGCGTTACAGAAGGTCGCGAGCATTTGGCACAGCGCGGGTACCGCCTCCTTGAAGCCATTGAACGTATCCCTGGTCAAGACAAAGTAAATAAAGAGGAACAGCAGGAAAAGCTCGCAGAATGGGTTGCAACGGTAAGGCGGTCTTGTGCTGAAGTCGACCGCGCGGAGATCGCGGACGTGTGCCTTGGAAAGTTATTCTCTAACGCACCGGCTGGCGAGGATGGCGTGTGGCCGAACGAAGCCGTTCGCGATGTGATGGAGGACCTGCGGTCCGAGGACATCAGCAGCGGCGCACATACGGGTTTATACAACGCGCGCGGCGTCCATTGGCGCGGGGAAGGCGGTGGACAGGAGCGGGAACTTGCAGACAAATATCGCGCCTGGGTCGACGCCTTGCAATTTACGCATCCCTTCGTGTCGTCATCGTTGCTGATGTCAATGGTCAGTACGTATGAGCGTGAAGCTGAACAACAAGATACTGAAGCCGGTATCCGACGTCGGTTAAGGCATTAAAGGGGAGAGTATGGCCGTAGCTTGCACTTCATGGCATTTCTCATGGCATCATGGTTTCGGTGATATGCAGGAAATAGATGTGTAAGAGAAATATCACTCTGCTGACAATAGAGTGGGAGTGAGTTGAAAGAACGAGGGCGCCGAGAGGCGCCCTCGTTGTAGCAGGCTTCTAAAGTCAGCCGAGCAGCGCCCCTCGCATCGTTAGATATCGTATCTGCCCACTTGAGGGAAGGTCTAAGGACGGATTCACCGATGAATCAAGCAATGGGCGCGGTCAGTCCAGATGAGGCTCTTGCCGGTGTCGCTGCAATTGAGCGGGATAGACTTCAGCGAAGTTGCTTTGCAGCGGCTGCAACAAGCGCGCTGGATCGGGTCTCATCTACCGCGGGATTTGTAATTTCTATTGAGCGGTCTTGGGGAAGTGGAAAGACATCAGCTCTTGCAATGATGGAACATCTGATCCGGGTAGCCCAAATGTCTTTCAGCTTCAGTGGGGCCTTCTGGCCGACTAGCTTTCCTTTTTTCCAGGGTTCGAAGGGTTCAGGTGTATGAAAAATTACCATGGTCAACTCCTGGTAGAGGGATTGGCCAGCGTTCGCCTAGCTCGAGAAGCTGGGTGTGATGCGACTGATAGCAGACATTGCGCCTATCGGCGCGGCAACTGAGGCTGCCGCTGGGTCCGATTACTCACTGGCTTGTTAGCCGGACCCTGCGGCGCTAAGATCTAGCTGAGTCAAGGAAAACCCACCTTGCGGCGTTCTGTGGGTAAGTCTCATAACCGGGCCGACAGGTCTGTCTATTGGGTGGTTGGGCGAGTTAAGGAGAAGCAAGCATGTCGTTCAAGTCAGGCGACCCCGTCGTGCACAAGTCGGATAGGAAGCCGAGGAAAATGGTTGTTGTGGCTCGGGCTATCACAGAGCTTCCCCCATCCAATAGACACAATGAGCTTGTCAACATTGGACATGTCGCAGATGGCAGCTATTACTGCACTTGGATTTCAGGCGCAAAGAAAGGCGAGGGCTACTTCCATGAAGTCGAACTTGAGGCCCAAGCCTAACCGGACCGCATGCCTATTTGGGTCCGGTCGCACGCCGGCTTGTTAGCCGGACCCAATCGCCCTAAAAACAAATTGATTGAAAGAAGATGTTCGTCAGTCGTTGCTTTTTGAGCAAGTCGTATCGCCGGAGCCAAGGGTCCGTCTATTGGGTAATTGGAGTGCTTTATGGATCTAAAGGAATTCGTAAGGGAAACCCTTGTGCAGATTGCCACAGGCGTCAAGGATGCACAGATTGACGTGCGCGCCTTGGGTGGCATTGTCAACCCAGCAACTCAGAATCCTTTGAAGGGCGGCAATTCTTATTTCTCCTCGGTCGACGATCTACACCACGTCTTCCTAGTCGACTTTGATGTTGCGGTTTCTGTCGCAGAGAACACCGGGACAAGCGCTCAAGCCAAGCTCAATGTCGCCACTATCCTTTCGCTTGGAGCGGGAGGTCAGTCTGCCAATTCCAGTGCTGCTACCAACCGCCTCACTTTCAAGGTTCCTCTTGCGCTACCGCTTGATGAGCCGTCACATACAAAGCTCTCAGGAGAGATTGCCGCGGACCGAGCAAGAGTGCGTGATGCCTTGGGCTACTAGGGCGACCTTTAACAATTCATTCAAGTCGAAGCCGCTTCGCTGCTCGGCTTAAGGAGTTAAGCCCCTATGCCCGCTGTGCTGATCGTCGGCACAAGTCATGAATTTCAGCGTGCCACTCCCAACGTTCCCCCGGATGCCATCGATGCTTTTCGCGACTACCTGCGGCAGGTGATTGTCACAAAGAATGTAGTTCTAATTGCTGAAGAGATGAGCAGTGCTGGTCTGGCTGAGAATGGCTTGGCGCAGTCCGTGGCCCAACACATTGCAGGGGAGCTCGGCATCGCTCATGACTTGGCTGACCCATCGCCTGAAGACAGGGAGCGGCTAGGCATTCAACAGCGCAATGAAATTGAGCTTGCCGGATTTTTCGCTGGCAGAGACCCTGATGAGGTCGAGGCCCAAGTTCGTCGTTCGTATGACATCCGCGAAAATTTTTGGGTTTCAAGATTAGTAGCTTCGGATCACTTCCCGGTTGTCTTCATTTGCGGCGCGTCTCACGTGCACACGTTTCGGGACAAATTGCTGGCACTAGGTCATGATGTTCTCATATTGGCTGACAACTGGGTGCCTGGTGACGGGGTCTAGCGATTCATTCAAACGGAACTCGCTTCGCTGGTCGTGGTGATTCAAGGGTCGATCGACCGCTCCTGGCTGAAAGAAGACGTGCCCGCGCTAGACAGCACAGTATAGCCGACTCTAGTTGTTCGGTGGATTTCGATGCTGAAAGGATAAGTGACTCGCAAACGTAGCGCAGCACGTTCCCACGAACGTTTCAAGCAGTTCTTTGGGGTGGGCTGGGACCTCAAATGGACGAGGGTGGGTCACCTTCTGCATGTAATCAACGAGTGGCAATAGTGCCTCGGTGTCGAGCTTTATTTCCAGCCGGTGACTGATCTTATTCCGAAGTGTATTCATGTGCTTGATTGCAGGGATCGGGTCATACTTCTGTTCACGTACCAGGACCTCCCATCTCAGCAAGCTAATCCGCTGCCCGAAGGTAAGCCTGGACTTCTCCCAATCTAGCTGAGGAAGAGTCACCTTCAGATACTCATCCATATAGTGCTCGATCAATAGATGGCACGTCAGGAAGTAGCCGAGTAGCTCGTGGTCGATGTCTGAAATGCGCCTCCAAACTACTGAACCATCTTTGACGCCGTCGAACATTGGCGGGAGTTTCATGCGATTATTTTCTCTCATCTTAAGATCATAAGTCCGAATGGTCGCATGCGACCGGGGTGAGCCTCGGTGCTACGCCCAATCGTCGCAGGTAGCCGCACGAAACCAGATCGTGTCACGGTCTCGATTTTCTGACTACGCCCCCCCCCATTGTGCGCTGTGTTTTGTAACTCAAGCGACCGCTTCTGGCCGGAAGCGGGCGCTGGGCTTGTTAGCAGTGATCTGCGCTGCCAAGGGAAACTACTCTGGTCTGATCCCATGACAAGCCCACTCAGCTAGTCCCCGGCAAGCCAAAAACAACCCATCAACAACCCCCTCATCCAAATGCCGCTCCGGCTCCGCTGCAACCCGGCAGCGGTCCGCCGCGTGCAGCAGTTCCAGGACCGTGAGTGCCCCGACCATCGCACGCTCGCTCCTGGCGAGGCTCACGCGGCGGCCGGGTGACACATCGTTCTCCGGCCAAGGATGCCCATCAGCTCCTTCGCAGCCACGCATACGCTTGAGGATGCCGAGCAGGGAGTTCAGGTGGGGCAGGGGAGTGTCGTCGTTGACGGGTTCAACAACGGTGTACGAGGAGAAGGTGTCGGATTCGTTCATGGCGTCGGCTTCCGTGGCTGTGCTTAACAGCGCCACCGTGAAGAGGTGGCGGACGATGCATGGCTGCAAACCGGGATGATGTAGCGTCATAGAACCGGTGGATCCGAAGACCCCCACGCACCGCCCGCCAGAAAGGCCGACGGATTGCCCGCCGGCACCGGTTAAGGGCGGTGCCGGCGGGCAAGCGCAAACTACAGACGCGTACATCAATGCGGGTTTGCAGACCCGGCCACCCGTTGTCGGTGGCGCGTCATGGTGTTTACGCCGTCGCTCTGAATGCCAATAGAAATTCGCGAAGGAATCGCGGAATCCGAGAGCGGAGAACTATTGTTGCACGCGCCATTCGTGCGGCACGCGACAGTGTCAGACGCGTTCGCGCAGCTGATCTGTTGATTGCGAATCAACGTGGCGCAATCGCCCACGCCACAAGCGAATAGCGCGACAGCCTTCTTTGCAACATTTCTTAATCCGCACCGAGTGGCAACGGCGCCCGATCAGCCGCACACCCCGAAAATCGGTTCAAACCCGACACTGTTAACAAGCTCGCAGCTTCAACCAACGCCAGCCTCAGCCGCATTCCCCACCAGCAACTCAATCATCGCCCGCGCCGCCGCCGACTGCCGCCGATGGGGCGCATAGATCACCGAGAACGGTCTCGACCGCCCACGCAGCTGCGGCAGCACTTCCACCAGCTGCCCGCGCCGCAATCGCTCGCGCACGATGAATTCATAGCTCTGGCAGATGCCGATGCCCTGTTCGGCCAGCGACACCACGCCCAGCACATCGTCGGAGGTCTCGATGGACGAACGTGGCAACCAGTCCACGTCGCGCCCGTCGTCGCGGAAGATCCACGGCGCCAGCCGCCCGGTGCGTGGCATCACGAAGGGCAGGCACAGGTGCTGCTGCAGGTCGTCCAGCGTCTGCGGCGTGCCATGGCGCTGCAGATAGTCCGGCGCGGCCACCAGCAGCAGCGGCGCGTCTTCCAGCTTTCGCGCCACCAGCCCGCTGTCCGGCAGCTGGCCCAGGCGGATGGCCAGGTCGAAGCCTTCGGCCACCAGGTCCACGTTGCGGTTGGTGATGTTCAGTTCCACCTGCACCTGCGGGTACTGCTGCGCAAAGCGCGCCAACACGGGCGGCAGCCGGTAGTGGCCATAGGTGGTGGGCACGCTCAGGCGCACGCGGCCGGCCAGCGCACCGTCCTGGGCCAGTACGTCGCGCTCGGCGTCGTCCAGCAGCCCGAAGGCGGTGCGCACCTGTTCCAGATAGAGCCGCCCGGCGTCGGCCAGGCCCACGCGGCGGGTGGTCCGCTGCAGCAGCTGCCGGCCCAACCGCGCTTCCAGCCGGGTGACGGCGCGGCTCAGCACCGAGGGCGTGGTGGACAGTGCCACCGCGCCGGCCGTGAACGAGCCGTGCTCGACCACCGCCAGGAACACCTCCACATCGCCCAGGTAGTCGAACTTGCGGCTCATTTGGTTCTCCGGGGAACAGATGTTTTGCGATGGGGCCAATTTATCGCCGCTGGGGCAATGAATAAAGTGGCCGCCATTCCCCGATAGGAGCTCCCCATGAACCTGATGACCCGGCTGGCCGCTGCGCTGGCCCTCACCCTGGCCGCCAGCGGCGCGCATGCCGCCAACGTGTTGGTGGTGCTGTCCGACGAAAACCACTTGGACCTGAAGGACGGCAAGGTGCTGTCCACCGGCTTCTATCTCAACGAGCTGATGCAGCCGGTCAAGCTGCTGCTGGACGCGGGCCACGAGGTGACCTTCGCCACGCCGCAGGGAAGGGCACCGACGGTGGATGCGTCCTCGGTGACGCCGGCGTACTTCGGCAACGATGCGGCGCAGCTGAAACTGCACAAGGACCTGCTGGAGAAACTGGCGCTGACCTCGCCGACGGCCTCGCCGGTGGTCAGCCTGGCGCGCATTGAGCAGCAGGGCTACTCGCGGTTCGATGCGGTCTACATTCCCGGCGGCCACGCACCGATGCAGGATCTGCTGAAGAGCCCGGCGCTGGGCCGGTTGCTGGCCGACTTCCACCAGCGCAACAAGACCACCGCGCTGGTCTGCCACGGGCCGATCGCGCTGCTGTCCACGCTGCCGGATGCCGGTGGTTTCGTGGCAAAGCTGGAGGCGGGCGCGATGCCGGCCACGCCGAAGTGGATCTACCGCGGCTACCAGATGACGGTGATCAGCAACCAGGAAGAAGAGCAGGCCAAGCCGCTGCTGGGTGGCGGTGAGATGAAGTTCTACCCGCAGACCGCGCTGCAGAAGGCGGGGGCGACGTTCAGCAGCAACACCACGCCGTGGACCGGGCATGTGGTGGTGGACCGCGAGCTGATTACCGGCCAGAACCCGGCCTCGGCGCTGGAGGTGGGGCAGCGGTTGGTGGAGCGGTTGAAGTAAGCCCGACAGCACATCTGTTTTTTCGGTGAGTCCTGCGCTCGGCGCGCGGGACGCCCAATTCCTGCTCAAAGGATAAACCTCGTGGATCTTCAACTGGCGGGCAAGACCGCACTCGTCACCGGCGCGACCGCTGGTATTGGCCTGGCTATCGCGCGCACGTTGGCACGCGAAGGCGTAAGCGTGACCCTCACCGGGCGTGACCCGGGAAAGCTGCAGGCAGCCATGGCCGAGATCAGCGCTGTGGCGCCGGGCGCGCAACTGACTACGGTGGTGGCTGATCTGGCCAGCGCCGAGGGCGCGGCCGCCGTGATCGCGGCACAGCCCGATACCGATATCCTGATCAACAACCTGGGCTACTACGAAGCGAAGGCTTTTGCCGACATCAGCGACGATGACTGGATGCGCATGCTGGAGGTCAACGTACTGTCCGGCGTGCGCCTGTCGCGGCACTACTTCCCGCGCATGCTGGAGCGCAGCTGGGGCAGGGTGATCTTCATGTCCAGCGAGGTAGGTGCGTTCACGCCGCCGGACATGGTGCATTACGGGGTGAGCAAGTCGGCGCAGCTGGCGGTGTCGCGTGGCCTGGCTGAGCTGACTCGGGGCACCGGGGTGACGGTCAACAGCGTGCTGCCATCGGCCACACGCTCGGACGGCATTGTGGAATACCTGCGCCAGACCGCGCCGCGACCGGGCATGACCGATGCAGAGATTGAAGCGCGCTTCTTCCAGACCTACCGGCCCAGTTCGCTGATCGCGCGGATGATCGAGGCCGACGAGATCGCGGCAATGGTGGCACTGCTGGCCAGCCCGCTGGGCGCGGCCTCCAATGGCGCGGCGGTGCGCGTAGAGGGCGGCACCTACCGGTCCATTCTGTGATGCGGCGGTTGGGCCGGTTTGGCGCGTGATGTGGCGCGTGGCACCATGGCGGACCGGCGCCGCTCTTCGGGCGGGGCCGTTTTCCCAGGGAAGCCTTCAACACGACATGCGAACGTCCTTCTTCATTCTCTCCGCCCTGTGCCTTGGCCTGCTGGGTGGTTGCGCCAGCGGGCCGGAGGAACACGTCTGGAACCGTGAGGTCACCAGCGCCTTTGTGGCCGAAGACGGACAGCTGTACCTGCTGCCGCGCTATGACGCGCCGATGCGCTTCAATGCCGCGCCGTTCCGCGAATATCGGGCGCTGATGGACAGCCCGCTGCGCGAGGCGGTGGCCTGCGCGCAGATGTACTTCCATGAAGACTGGCGCGACCCGGCCAACAAGGCCAAGGTGCACGGCAGCTATGCGCTGCTGCTGCGGCCGGAGCAGGTGACGCCGGAGCAGGCCGCGCAGTTCAAGCTGGAGCGGATTGAGGTCCCCCCGCGCGAGGCCAAGGCCGTGGAGGAGCGGGCGCGCTACTACCTGCCGATGGACCGGACCCGCTACGCGCTGGCGTTTGATCGCGCCTGCAATCTTTCACGGAAGGGCGGCAGCTATTACAGCGCGCTGTTCGAGGGCGACGGCGAGCAGGTGCAGTTGCCGGAGGCTGCGGCACTGGCGGAGAAGGGAAAGCTGGCACAGCCGATCAATGCACGGGCGCAGCGGATCCTGCCGGAGAGGGAGGACAAGCCGGGTGTCGGTTCGGCGGCGGGCAAGGTGCTGGGCGCGGCGTTGATCCCTGTGGCGGTTCCGGTGTTTGTGTTGAGCCTGCCGTTCCTGGGGCCGGATCATTGGAAGTGATGGGGCGCTGAGGGAGAGCATCCACGCGTGACGTGGATCTACTTGGGCATCGCTTGAAAGTTCATCCTGGAGATCTGTGTGCCCAGCACGCTGGAAACTGTTTTGAAGACCGTAGGTTTTATTGTCCTCGCGGCACTTCCGTTGGTGATCCTCTGGTTCACCCTTCGGCGAATGGCAGCAAGTGCTCGCTCGTCCGTGAAATCGGGGCTGCGTTTGCATGCTCCGCGCCGGATTTCCGGCACGTCCATGACCCTGGTGATGGTGGATGGCAAAGAGGATCGCGAGCACTATTTCTTTGATACAGAGTCCTTCTACCTGCGGCGTGGGCCGGTGCCCACGGCGGTTCCGCTCTCGCAGATCACCTCAGTCACACGAACGTCCGACAGGATCTACGGGCGCTATGTCTGGCAGGTGTGCTTCAGCAAAGCATCGGGCAGAAAGTGCGTGACGTTCACCAACAACCTGTCGCTGTTCAACCGCGACTTCCTGCTCTTTCTGGAGGCGGTGCGAAAGGCCAATCCGCTGGCGACCGTTGATCGAGCGAGCGTTATCTTCTAACCATGGGCCGACATCGGTCGTTCCATTCAAAAGGGTTGGCCCGTGGAGCTACACTGCTGGCCTACCCCCGATGGATGCTCGCCCATGTTCTCTGGAAAGGTTGCGGTAGTCACCGGCTCCACCAGTGGTATCGGTCTTGGCATTGCCACGGCACTGGCGCGGCATGGCGCGGACATCGTGTTGAATGGCTTTGGCGATGCGGCAGAGATCGAACGCATCCGTACCGGCCTGGAAGCTGAGTTCGGCGTACGGGTAGCGCACGATGGCGCCGATCTGTCGCGGGGCGGGGCAGTGCGGGAGATGATCGACCGCGCCGTCGCGACGATGGGGCGCATCGATATCCTGGTGAACAACGCGGGTATCCAGCACACCGCATCGATCGAGGAATTTCCGGTTGAGAAGTGGGATGCGATCCTGGCGCTGAACCTGTCAGCGGTGTTCCATGCAACGGCGGCGGCGTTGCCGTATATGAAGCAGCAGGGGGCTGGCCGCATCATCAACATCGCGTCGGTGCACGGGCTGGTCGGCTCGGTGAACAAATCGGCCTATGTGGCGGCCAAGCACGGTGTGGTCGGTTTCACCAAGGTGACCGCGCTGGAGAATGCGGGCGCCGGCATCACCGCCAACGCGATCTGTCCGGGCTGGGTGCGGACGGCGCTGGTCGAGCAGCAGATCACCACGTTGGCCGAGAAGGAAGGCACGGATCAGGAGTCCGCCGCTCGCGCGCTGTTGGCCGAGAAGCAGCCGTCGCTGCAGTTCGTGACGCCCGAGCAACTGGGCGAGATGGTGGTGTTCCTGGCTTCGGACGCGGCGGCGCAGATCACCGGCACGGCGCTGCCGGTGGATGGGGGCTGGACGGCGCGCTAGCTGGCCGACACGGGAAGACGTGCCAGCAGGGCGTCCCAATCGGCGACAAAGCAGCCGTCGCGGCCGCGGTTGCACTCGGTGATCCATGCATCCAGCGACGGGCTTTATGCGCGGTAGGCGCTGACGTCGCCCAGTACGGCGAAGCGCAGTCGGTAGTTCACCAGCATCTGCAGCCATTGCCCGGCCATGCCGGAGCGCAGCTCGAAGAAGTCCGTCGAAAGGCGTTGCACGGGCACGGCGATCCACTCGGCCTGGTGCCCAAGGGCATCGCCGACCAGGTTGCGCAGGGCGCCGGCATTGAGCATCGGACCCTGCGGGTCGACGCGCAGGATGCGGGTGGTGCCGATGTGTTCCAAGTGTGGGTGCATGGCGCTCTGAAGTCCGTATCGTCCTTCCAGTATGGCCATGGCAGAAGGCGACGGCGAGCGGGTGCAGCATGAATCTGGCGAACGAACGCGCTAGGCTGCGCCCGGCGCCTGCGCGACGCGGGTTCACTGCAACGGGGAAGGGCATGGCAGGGTGGAAGAGTCGTTCGTTGTTGAGCGCGGTGCTGGTGTGTTCGGGCCTGCCGGTTGCAGCCGCCGAGCTGTGCACGGCCAGTGCCTACGGTGATGGGCAGGGCAACATCGTGGTGCTGGGCGCACCCGCTGCGGCACCGGCCACGGGGCAGCGTTATCTGATGCTGGACGGGCGACGTGGCGCCACCGGCGATGCCAACGCACCGGTGAGCTGCAGCGGCGATGTGGTCAGCATTAGCTCGCCTGCGGGGGCCACGCAGCGCTGGCAGCGACTGCCCACCCGCGATACCGATGCAACTTTCACCAGTGCCGGAACCAAGCTGGTCGGGCAGTTGATCGAACCCGCCGGTCCGGCCGATCCCAAGCGGCCGCTGGTGGTGCTGGTCCATGGCTCGGAACGCACGATGGCGGTGGCGGCGATCTACCAACGCATGCTGGTGGCGCAGGGAATCTCGGTGTTCGCCTACCAGAAGCGTGGCACCGGCGATTCGGAAGGCGAGTACACGCAGAACTTCGAGCTGCTCGCTGACGACGCAGCGGCGGCGCTTGCTAAGGCGCGGGAACTGGCAAAAGGTCGCTTCGGCCGTGCCGGCTACTTCGGTGGCAGCCAGGGCGGTTGGATCGCGCCGCTGGCGGCCACGCGTTCGCAGGCGGATTTCGTGGCGATCGGTTTCGGGCTGGTGGTCTCGCCCATCGAGGAGGACCACGAGCAGCTGTTCGATGAGGCACGGCGCATGCAGCTGGATGCGGCGGCGTTGGCGCAGGTCGGGCAGCTGTCAGAGGCCACCGCGCAGCTGATGCGCACGCATTTCAGTGAAGGTTTCGAGGCGCTGGCGAAGGTGCGTGCGCAGGTGGGTGCCGCGCCGTGGGCAAAGACCATCAGTGGCGAATACAGCGGTGACATGCTGCGCATGAGTGACGCTGACCTGCGCCGGATCGGTCGCGCGCGCTTCGATAACCTGGAGCTGATCTGGGACTACGACGCCGAGGCTGCGCTGCGCCGCCTGAAGGTGCCGCTGCTATGGGTGCTGGCCGAGCAGGACCGGGCCGCACCGATTGCGGCCACGCGCACCATCCTGGGGCGCCTGCGCGCGTCAGGACAGCCGATCGAGACCTACCTGTTCCCCGACACCGACCATGGCATGGTCGAGTTCCGCACCGATGCCGAGGGCAACCGCGTGTCGACGCGGATCACCGACGGCTATCTGCGCCTGCTGGCGGATTGGATCAAGCAGGATGTGCACGGACAATACGGGCGCGCGCGCACAGTGAGCGATTGAGCGGATGGTGGCGCAGGCGGCGGATGGCGCTCCGCCGCCGATAGCGGCACGACTCAGCTCGGCTTCGCAAACACATCCAATCCCTTGCCGGTCTCCAGCAGCGACTTCAGGCTTGACAGCACGATCGGCCAGCCCTGGCGGATGCCGGTATCCATGCCGCTGCCCGGTTCCAGCTCCTCATGGGTAACCGTCAGCCGCACCATGTCCTGGTAGGGCACGATCTCGAAGGTCACCCGGCTGTAGGCGTCCGGGTTGTCGGCCTGCGAGGCGGCGGCCCAGGTGATGACCAGCCGCGAGGGCGGGTTGCTTTCCACCACTTCGCCGACCAGTTCGACCGAGCGCGTTTCGTTGGCGCGCACGTGCTGCCAGCGCGAGCCGGGTTTCCAGTCCGAGACGTTTTCATGGCCCCAGTAGCGGCGGGCGATCTCGGGGCGGGTGATGGCCTCGAACACCTTTTGTGGCGTCGAGGCGATGTAGATCACGTGGATGAAGCGGGTAGTCTCTGCGGACATCGTCATTCTCCTTCCAGTTCGCGTTTCAGGTCATGCAGCAGGCTCAGGCGCTGCTGCTCGAACTTGCGTACCCAGCGCTCGTAGACTTCATGCAGCGGCACCGGGTTGATGAAGTGCAGCTTCTCGCGGCCACGGCGCACCGTGCTGATCAGGTTGGCGTCTTCCAGCAGGCCCAGGTGCTGGGTGACCGATTGCCGGGCCATGTCCAGGTGTTCGCAGAGCTGGCCCAGGGTCTGGCCGTTGTCTTCGCAAAGCAGGTCCAGCAGCGTTCTACGCGTGGGGTCGGCCAGTGCCTTGAAAACCTTGTCTGCATTCATGCGGGGCGTCTTCAGTTCCAGTTGTCGATCCTGATGTCGTGTGGATTGGGCTGACCCTTGCCGGTTTCCAGCAGGGCCTTGAGGCTCAGCAGGAAGACCGCCCACTTGGTGCTGCAGTGGGAGGTGAACTCGACGCGTTCCTTCCAGCCTTCGTGGGTGAACAGGACGATGCAGTAGTCGCCTTCCTGCTTCAGCGCAAAGCGCACGTGGGTGCCGATCCATTCGGCAGGGCCGACCAGGAACTTCCAGAGCACGAGTTCGCCGGGAATGAGCTGTTCGAGCTGCATTTCCATGGCGCCGATTTCCGAGTCGTTGTTCGTGAAGCGCACCCTGACCGTGCCGCCGGTATCGCGGTCGCCATGGGTGTCTTCGGCCCACCAGGCGGCGACGCCTTCAGGGGTGGCCAGTGCTTGATACACCTGGCTTGCGGGGGCCTTGATGCCGACCCGGTGTGCGATATCCACCATTGCAGGTTCCTCGCCATGGGCCGGCAGGCGCCGCCCTTGAGTGGACTATATGCAGGTAAATACCTGCATGTCAAAACCGGCCACGAACGCCCGGATGGGGTAGTGCCGGCCGCTGGCCGGCATCCCGGTGGAGTTGGGTGCGTGCAGTTGCCGGCCAGCGGCCGGCACTAGCAGATGCTGCCCACCCGGCTGCGGGGAGTTGACAGCGATTCAACCTACTAGTAGGTTGGCGGCATGAAAGAGTCGCTCTCGCCCAAAGCCCAGGAGATCCTGGCGCACGCCCGTTCGCTGCTGGAGGCCGGTGGCTACAACGGTTTCAGCTACGCCGACGTGTCGGCGCGGGTGAACATCAGCAAGGCCAGCATCCATCACCATTTCCCCAGCAAGGCGGACCTGGTGCGCACGGTGGTTGAGCTGTACCGGGCCGAGGCGCGCGAAGGCCTGGCGCTGCTGGACCGGCAGCTGGACGACCCGCTGCAGGAGCTCAACGCCTATGTGGACTACTGGTCGAGCTGTATTGCCGGTGGCACGTCTTCGTTCTGCATCTGCGCGATGCTGGCGGCAGAGGCGCCGATGATCCCTGCGGAGATTGCCGAAGAAGTACGCGGGCATTTCGAGGATCTGAGCGGGTGGCTGACGGTGACGCTGGAGAAGGGCGCGGCGCTGGGTCAACTGCGCCTGCAGGGTCCGGTGGCCGATGAGGCCAGAGCGTTCATGTCCTCGGTGCATGGCGCGATGCTGGCCGCGCGCGGTTTCGGCGATGCGGCGACGTTTGCTGCGCTGGCACGGCTGGCCATCGCGCGGGTGAGCGCGGCTGCCTGATGGATGTGTGCTGGGCCTGCGGCAACGTAGGCCTTTTCTTTGATCTAGAAGTCTACCTACTAGTAGATTCAATCAACCCTTGGAGATGTTCCATGTCGCACTCTCTGTCCACGCTGGGCGTGATCCACACGGCCGTCAGCCTTGTACCGGTGTTCGCCGGCCTGTATGCCTTCATTCGCCATCGCGCGATCGACCCCGCGACCCGCTCCGGCAAGCTGTACCTGCTTGGGCTGGTGCTGTCGGTGGCAACGTCGTTCACCGTCTCCAGTACGGGCGGGATCAACCCGGGCCACGCATTCGGAGTGATCGTGCTGCTGGTGGCGTTCGGCGGCGTGCTGGCGGCCCGGCTGCGCTGGCTGGGTGGCGCCGCACCTTACCTGTCGACATTTGCGCTGTCCTTCAGCTTCCTGCTGTCGCTGGTGCCAGGCGTGAATGAAACGCTGACACGGTTGCCGGCAGCGCATCCGATTGCTGCGGCGCCGATGGCGCCGGTGGTGCTGCACACGTTGCTGGGATTGGCGGTGGTGTTTGTGATCGGCTTTGCCGCGCAGTGCTGGCGCATGCGGTTTGAACCGGTTCGCAGGCGCCCTTGAGCAGAGGCGCCTTAGTCCCGCACCGCGAGCGCGGCCAGCAGCGACTGCGGTTCGATCAGCGCAGCCGAACGTGTGGCATCCACCCGAACGTGCCCGCTGCAGAAATTGAACACCCGACCCTCGGCAGGCGCGGATACGTCTGGCGTTGCGTCCGGTGTTTCGATTTCCAGCACTTCATCTACCGCCAGCGCCAGGGTTGCGGTGCCGGCGCTGATCAACAGCATGGCTGGGCTGCCGCCATCGAATGCCGGTTGCCCGCTGAGCCTGCGCAGGTCGGCCACCGGCAATGGCTGCCCTCGTACCTCCAAGTTCCGCCTGCCATGCTGATCTGCAGGGCCGAAGGTCTCGGGGCCGCGTATTTCCACGGCCACCTGTACGTCGATCGCGAACAGGGCCGTGCCTGCGCGCAGGACGACAACCTCGAACAACTCGGCGGGCGAGGCACGTGTTTCCGTTGAAGGTTGAGCAGGTACAGGCATGCTGTGGATCTGGCAGGAACGATGGGTAACGCGGCTTGAATGATGACGTGTGCAGGGGAGCACGCGGCCGCGTGGGACTACGCGCGCAAGGCGGCGGTTCAGCTGGATCCGGCGGGCGCATGGTGGATACCGAGCGGGCCGATGCGCGGAAAGTGCGGACGCAGCAGGCCGACGAGCTGATCCATGCCCGGAACGGCATGGCCAAATTCGTCCCATCGCGCATTGACCAGGCCGGACACCACGACCTGCCCGGTGTCGATGCGGGTCATGGCCCAATAGGGAACAGCACGCGCGCTGATGGCCATGTCCAGTACCGGCACGACGGCAGCATGCGAGCGACTGTCATGGATGCGGTGCTTGACCGCCTCCAGGCCGTCGGGCGGACCTTCGACGTACTGGAAAAACCGCTGCCCGTCGACGAGCAGCGCTCCGGTAACGTCCACGCGACGGTTGAACGTGGCAGAGCGGGACACGATCTGCCGGAGCATTTCATCGGAAAGCCCAGCCGACATGTGGCTGGAGTAGGCAAATGCGTGGAGCATGGAAGGGGCTTCTTGTGACGCCCGTCACTATACGTGGGTCGCCATAGCCTGCCGTGAGCCTTTCCTCACGCATCACCGGGGAGTGATGCGTTGGATCAGCAGCCCACCAACCGATCCGCGCCAATTCCGCCGCGATGCTGGCTGCGGTATTGGGTAGGACTGGCGTCCACCTGGCCGCGGAAGTGCCGGCGGAACGACTCCTGCGAACCAAAGCCGGCCTGCTCGGCAATCCACTGCAGCGGCCGGTCGGTGGTTTCCAGCAGCTCGCGGGCGAATGCCACGCGCTCGCGGATCAGCCAGTCGATGGGTGACAGGCCGGTGGCTTCCAGGAACTGCCGCTGCAGCGTGCGCTGGCTGAGCGCGGCCTGCTCGGCAAGACTGCCCAGCGAGTGCGGCTCGCGCAGGTTGCGGCGCATCCATTCCATCAGTTTTGCCAGACGCGAGGGCTCGCCATTCGGAATGGCGCGGCTGACACGCTGGCTGCGTTCGGCATCACGCCATGGCGCCAGTACCAGCCGCTCGGCCACCAGGTTGGCCACGCGCGCGCCGTAGTCCTTGCGCACCATGTGCAGCATCATGTCCATGCCGGTGGCCGAGCCGGCCGAGGTGATGACGTTGCCGGTGTCGACGTACAGCACGTCTTCGCGCACATCGATGCGCGGAAAGTCGCGTGCCAGCGCTTCGGTGAGGCGCCAGTGGGTGGTGGCCGGGCGGCCATCGAGCAGCCCGGCCCAGGCCAGCACGAAGGCGCCAGAGCAGATCGAGGCGATGCGTGCGCCACGTGCGTGGGCGCGGACGAGTGCATCGAGCAGTGCCTGCGGCGGGCGTTCGCTGGGTTCGCGCCATCCGGGAATGACGATGATGTCGGCGTCATCAACAGTGCTGAGATCGTAGGGCAGCTGCACCTGTGCATTGCCGAGCATGCGCAGTGCACCGGGTTCACCCGCGCACAGCTGGGTGCGGTACCAGGCCACGCCGAGTTCCGGCCGCACAGGCGCGAACAGGCCTACCGCGCAGCCGAATTCGAACAGCCCCTGGCCGTGGCAGGCAACGATGGCGACGAGCGGTGCGGTGGGATCGGCGGGTGGGCTGGGCATGGCTTGATGCTACGGGTGCAGATGCGTGGCGCTGCGTGGTGCGAGGGCATGAGGTGATGCCGGGCAGGCATATGGAGCGGTCGCTCCCTTCCTGTAGGCCCGCGCCCACACTCGGTTCAGTGCCGGCGGGGTGGATGCATCTGACGCCGTCGCGAAGAGCAGCCGAACGTGGGCTCGGCTCTACAGGCAGCAGCGCACCGTTGCGGCCACCTAACGTCATTACCAGCGGTCATGTGGGTGGCCGGATGTTACGGCTGGGTGACGCGATCGCGCCTGTCGCGGTGGGTGAACAGGCCCTTGAATGGAAGCGTGTTTCCGGCCCACCCCCACGAGCCCCCATGCCTGCTGCCCACGCCCCTGTGCTGAACACTCTCGCCGTCCTGATCGCCAGCGTTCTGGCCGCATCGCCTGGCCATGCGGCTGACGCCGATGCGGATCCTGCTGCCACCGCTGCAACGGCCAACGTGGCAGCGTCCACGCTGGATGCGGTGGTCGTTACCGGGTCGCGCACCAGCACGCGCACGGTGAAGAACAGTTCCACACCGATCGATGTGATTTCCGCAGAGGACCTTGCTGCGACTGGCCAGGGCAACCTGCTGGAAGCGCTGCAACGTTCGCTGCCGTCGCTGAGCCAGATCGGCGGCTACCAGAGCGACCAGGAGAGCCTGATCCGTGGCTACCAGCTGCGCAATCTCTCGCCGGGTTACACGCTGGTGCTGGTGAACGGCAAGCGCCGCAATGCCAGTGCCTATGTGAGCGGTGCCAACGGCGGCGGTTTCCCCGGCCATGCCTGGGCTGACCTGGCGTTGATTCCAGTCTCGGCGATCGACCACGTGGAAGTACTGCGCGATGGCGCGTCGGCCATCTATGGCTCGGACGCGATCACCGGCGTGGTCAACGTGATCCTGAAATCGCAGGCGCACGGTGGCGAGCTTTCCGTGGAAAGCGGGCAGAGCATTGATGGCGATGGCTCGCGCACCAGCGTGCGTGCCAACGTGGGCCTGCCGTGGGGCGCCGATGGCTTCGTCAACCTGTCCGGTGAGACCACGCGGCAGCACCACGCGATCCGTACCCGCCGTTACATCGATGGCTACCTGAGCTATCCGGCGGTAGATGCCAACGGCAATCTGGTCGCGCTGCGACCGAACAACCGGTTGCCGGCCGGCGCATCGCCGAACCCGGCCGAGGCCAACCGCGATGCCGAGGCCAACACCATCCTCAGTTCGCCATCGTATGCGCTGAAGGCGTTTGCGGTGAACGTGGGCCATGGCCTGGGCGAGAGCGCCCAGTTCTACGCCAATGCCACCGCCAGTGATCGAACCGCGCAGGCGATCCAGAATTTCCGCCTGCCGGCGACCATCTTCACCACCTACAAGGCGCCGGGTGTGCTGAGCGTGTTTCCCGATGGCTTCCTGCCGGTGCTGGAAACCAAGGAGAAGCAGTACACAGGCACCGCAGGTGTCAAAGGCCAGATCGCGGGCTGGGATTACGACGCCAGCCTGACCGGCAATCGCAACACGGTACGCACCTATACCCGCAATTCGGTGAACTACTCGCTGCCGTACCCCGGTTCGCCCACCGACTTCTATGACGGCAAGCTGGACTACCAGCAGGGCATCGCCAACCTGGATCTGCGCCGTGGCTTCGAGGTGGCCGCCTTTGCGTCACCGCTGGAAGTGAGCGCCGGCGCCGAGTACCAGCATGAACAGTATGAGCGCGGGGCAGGGCAGTGGGAGTCCTACACCGGCTTCGGTGCCGCCGCGTTCGTGGGCTACTCCACCGCCGATGCGGTGAAGGCGACGCGCAACAGCAAGGCGGTCTATGTGGGCGCGGCCAGCAACATCACCGCGCGCTGGTATCTGGATGCGGCCGCGCGCTGGGAAGATCACTCCGACTTCGGCAGTGTCTCCACCGGCCGCCTGACCACGCGCTTCGACTTCACCGACGCGCTGGGCGTGCGCGCCACGGTCAGCAACGGTTTCCATGCACCCAGCCTGGGCGCGCAGTACTACCAGGCCACGGGCAGCTGCCCCTGCGGCACCACGCTGGTGGCGCAGGTGTCTTCGCCGGCGGCGGTTGCGCTGGGTGCGACGCCGCTGAAGCCCGAGAAAGCCACCAACTACAGCCTGGGCGTGACCTGGGACCCGAGCCCGGCGTTCCACCTGGCCGTGGATGCCTACCAGATCGACATCCGTGGCCAGCTCGGCCAGTCTAGCCAGATCGGCTACAACGCGCAGGACCCCGCGCGCATCACCGACAACAGCGGCACGGTGCTGAGTACGGCGCAGAAGAACACCATCGATGCGCTGCTGGGCTCGGCCGGCATCAGCATCCTGCCGGGTGATGCGTTCTATGCCAGCTACTTCACCAACGTGGGCAATACCCGCACACGCGGTGTCGAGCTGACCCTGGAGGCCAACCAGGAAACCGTGTGGGGCAAGCTGCGCTGGAGCTATGCGGCCAACGTCGGCCGCACCACGATCCGGAAGGTCAGTGATATTCCGGCGGCGCTGCAGGGGCTGCCCAATATCAACCTGCTGACCAAATCCAGCGAGTACGCACTGCGCTTCCGCACGCCCAGCTACACCCAGGTGGCGGGCTTGGGCTGGCAGAACGGACGCTGGCGCTCGAATGTCGACTTCACCTACTACGGCCCGATCAAGCGCCTGAACAACGGCGTGGAATACAGGCAGCCGCCGGTGCTGGTGACCAACCTTTCAGGTGCGGTGGAGCTGGGTGCGGGCTGGAGCGCGGCGCTGGGCGTCAACAACGTGTTCGACAAGCGCACGCGCAGGGTGCCGGAGTACGCGCGCAGTGCTACCGATGTGGCCAGCATCGAGACGACGTGGGATTCGGGCGATGTGCTGAGCCGGATCGGGACGTTCTGGTACGGGCGGATCAATTACCGGTTCTGAGGTGGAGCAGCCGAGCATGGCTCGGCTCTACAGAACGCGAAAGGCGGCCGGACGGGGTTCGGCATCATCGAGGAGCAGTTCATGTCTTCTGCATTGAAGGTGGTTGCAGTGGTAGGGTCACCGACCAGCTCGGCGACGTCGCGCACGTTGCTGCTGGTGCGGCACCTGTTGGCGTCGTTGCAGCAGCGGGTACACGCCAGCGTGGAGGTGGTGGAGCTGGCGCCGATCGCGCGCTCGCTGGGGCAGTCGTTGTCTCGCGATGAGGCGGAGCCTGCGGTGGAGCAGGCGTTGCAGACGATCGAGGCGGCCGAGCTGCTGGTGGTGGCCGCGCCGGTGTATCGGGGGTCGTATCCGGGGCTGTTCAAGCACCTGGTCGACTTCATCGAGCTGGAGGCGCTGGTGGATACACCGGTGCTGCTGGCGGCGACCGGGGGCAGCGAGCGCCATGCACTGGTGATCGACCATCAGTTGCGGCCGTTGTTCAGTTTCCTGCAGGCGCACACGCTTCCGATCGGGGTGTATGCCACGCCTGCCGACTTTGATGGCGAGCACATCAACAGTGCAGCGTTGCAGGCCCGCATCGCGCTGGCGACCGAGCGTGCGGCCGGGCATCTGGTCGTGCAGGCGCCGGCGGTACCGGCGCCGCTGCGGCGCATTGCCTGACGGCATAACCGACGGCGCTTTGCTTATGGCCAAGGCGCATCTGCATGGCCGGATCTGACCGCCGATTGTCGCCTGGTATCGCCACCGCAAGCACCGGCATCCCTAGCATCGAAATCGAAGCGGCATCGCATTGCCGGCCCTGATGAGGACACTCCCGTGGCGTTGGACGCAGCAAGCAAACCCATCCTGTTCCTGCTCGACCGCGAGTTCGAGGATGGCCAGATTCCTGGCCAGCGTTTCTTCTGCCGGCACAGCCTGCTGCTGGAAGGGGCGCTGTCGAGCATCGACGGCCTCGACGCGCAGCTGGATGTGCGCCGCATCGGCTTCGCGCGGCCACGCCGCGAGGTGATCGCCGAGATCGGCGAGCAGGACCAGTCGCTGCCGAAGCTTGTACTGCCGCGTGGCGTGCGCAGCGAACTGGCCAGTGGCGCCCACCAGGACCGCCAGTACATCTCCGGCGCCGAGCCGATCCTGGCCGCGCTGAACGGATTGCTTGGCATTCCTGTAGCCCACCCCTGAGCGAGGACGCGACCGTGAGCTATCTCATCAGTGTGCTGGACAAGAGCCCGGTGGCCGAAGGTGCTTCGCCCGAACAGGCGCTGCGCAACAGCTTGCAGCTGGCGCAGCGTGCCGAGCAGCTGGGTTACCACCGGTACTGGTTCGCCGAGCACCATGCTGCCCCGGCGCTTGCCAGCCCGGCGCCGGAAGTGCTGGCCGCCTGGGTGCTGGCGCAGACCCGGCGCATCCGCATCGGCAGTGGCGGGGTGATGCTGCGCCACTATGCGCCGTACAAGGTTGCAGAGAGCTTCAACCTGCTGGCGGCGTTGGCGCCGGGGCGCGTGGATCTGGGGGTGGGCAAGGCGCCCGGTGGCCTGCCGGCTGCTACGGCGGCATTGGCAGCGGGGCGACCGGGGTTTGCCGATTTCGACCAGCAGCTGCGCGATCTGGAGGACTATCTTTCCAGCACCGACACCGAGGCGGCGGCACGCCCGATCCCGCAGCAGGCACCGGAGCGCTTCCTGCTCGGTGCCAGCCTGCAGAGCGCGTGGCAGGCAGCCGAACTGGGCTGGCGCTTCGTCTACGCCGCGCACTTTGATGGCGACCCGAAACACATCGAGGCCGCGTTCGACGCCTACCGCAGTGTCTCCACGCAGCCGCCGTTGCTGGCCACGGTGGCCTTCGCTGCGCCGACTGCCGAAGCAGCCGCACGCCATATCGGCGCGCTGCGCGTCTACAAGCTGCATCTTGGCCCGGGGCAGACGGTGAACCTGCCCAGCCCCGAGGCGGCTGCCGAGTATGCACGCCAGGTAGGGGTGGCGCACTTCCGCATCGAGGAGACGCGCCCCAGCGTGCTGTCCGGCGATGCGCAGCATGTGCGTGACGAACTGGACGCGCTGCACCGGCGCTTCGGCGTGGGCGAGTTCGTCCTCGACACGCCGGTGGCCGACCTCGACGCACGCCTGACATCCCTCGAACTGCTGTCGCCTGCGCCGCGCGCGGCGGTGGCCTGACCTGCAGGAGCGATTCCCAATGAGCACGACCCCGCGCCACATTCCGTTCGGCATCATGCTGCAGGGCCCCGGCAGCCACATGCATGCCTGGAAGCATCCGTCCAATCCGGCTGATGCCAGCGTCAACCTGCAGTTCTACATCGACATCGCACGCACGGCCGAGGACAACGGTATCGCCTTCGGCTTCGTGGCCGACGGGTTGTATATCAACGAGAAGTCGATCCCGCATTTCCTCAACCGCTTCGAGCCGATCTCGCTGCTGTCGGCGCTGGCCACGGCAACGAAGAAGATCGGCCTGGCCGGCACGCTGTCGACGTCCTACAGCGATCCGTTCACCGTGGCCCGCCAGTTCGCCTCGCTGGATCTGCTCAGCGGCGGTCGTGCCGGCTGGAACGTGGTGACCTCGCCACTGGAGGGTTCGGGCCGCAACTATGGCCGGCCACACCCGGAACATGCGCTGCGCTACCAGATCGCCGACGAGTATCTGGAGGTGGTGCAGGGGCTGTGGGATTCCTGGGACGACGACGCCTTCGTGCGCGAGCGTGACAGCGGTACGTTCTTCGCGCCGGAAAAGTTCCGCCGCCTCGACCACAAGGGCCGCTTCTTCCAGGTGGAAGGGCCGCTCAACATCCAGCGTTCGCCGCAGGGCCAGCCGGTGATCTTCCAGGCCGGTTCGTCCGACGACGGCATCGCGCTGGCCGGCAAGTACGCCGACGCGGTGTTCACCCACTCGCCGTCGCTGGAGGAAACCCGCGCGTTCACCCAGAAGGTGAAGAATTCGGCGATCGCGCATGGCCGCAGCGGCAATGACGTGAAGATCTTTCCGGGCATCGGCCCCATCGTCGGCCGTACTGCCGAGGAGGCTGAAGCCAAGTACCAGGCGATTGCCGCACTGGCAACGCTGGAGGATGCGCTGGCCTATCTCGGCCGGTTCTTCGATCACCACGATTTCAGCCAGTACGACCCGGATGCACCGTTCCCGGAGCTGGGTGACATCGGCAGCAACTCGTTCCGCTCCACCACCGACCGCATCAAGCAGGATGCGCGTGAGAAGGGCCTGAGCCTGCGCCAGGTGGCATTGGAGGCAGTGAGCCCGCGACCAAACTTCATCGGTACACCCGAGCAGGTGGCCGATGAGCTGATCCGCTGGTTCGATGCCGGTGCCAGCGATGGCTTCATTCTCGGCTTTGCCGCGCAGCGCGAGGGCCTGGACGATTTCGTGACCCAGGTATTGCCGATCCTGCAGGCGCGGGGCTACCACCAGCGCGCGCTGGAAGGGCAGACGCTGCGCGAGCATCTGGGCCTGCCGTACAAGGCCAGCCGGTATGCGACCGACGCCGAACCGGCGCGGAAGGTGGGGTAGGGCAATGAGCGGAGAAACCGCAGTAGCACCGGGCCAGGCCCGGCGGAATTCCCCAACAACAGGCGTACTGCCCGAAATCGCAGCACGCGCCGAGGCCGCCATTGCGATCCGCCATGACCTGCACCGGCACCCGGAGCTGGCCTTCGAGGAGCATCGCACCAGCGCACGTGTGGCCGAACTTCTGCAGCAATGGGGTTATGAAGTGACCACTGGCCTCGGCGGTACCGGCGTGGTCGGTACGTTGCAGCGCGGGCAGGGCAGTCGTCGGCTGGGGCTGCGTGCCGACATCGATGCGCTGCCGATCCGCGAGGACTCCGGCCTGGCCTACGCCAGCCAGACCGAGGGCCTGATGCATGCCTGTGGTCACGATGGCCATACCGCCATCCTGCTGTCCGCCGCGCATTACCTGGCCCATCATGGCAATATCGACGGCACCCTGCAGCTGGTATTCCAGCCTGCAGAGGAGACGGGTTCGGGCGCGTCGAAGATGATTGCCGATGGCCTGTTCGAACGCTTCCCGGTGGATGCGATCTATGGGCTGCACAACTGGCCGGGCGCGCCGGTGGGGCACTTCGGCTTTGTCGATGGCCCGGCGATGGCGTCGGTGGACTGGGCGCGGCTGAAGGTGATCGGCAAGGGCGGCCACGGTGCCGAGCCGCAGGGCAGCATCGACCCGATCCTGGCGGCAGCGCACATCGTTACCGCGCTGCAGAGCGTGGTGTCGCGCAATGTCGATCCGCGGCAGATGGGCGTGGTCACCGTCGGCTCGATCCACGGCGGCCAGGCCGCCAATGTGATTCCGGACGTGGTCGAGCTGAAGCTGACCGTGCGCGCCTACCTGCCCGAGGTGCGCGACACGCTGCGACGCCGGGTCACGGAACTTGCCGAGCAGACCGCCGCCGCGTTCGGCGCGCGCGCCGAGATTGAATTCCCGCGCGGCTTCCCCAGCGTGATCAACCACCCGCAGCAGACCGCCTACGTCCGCAAGGTGGCGGTGCAGGGCTTCGGCGCCGAACAGGTGGTGCCCGACTTCGCACCGCGCACCGCCAGTGAGGACTTTGCCTTCCTGCTGCAGGCGCGGCCCGGCAGCTTCGTGTTCGTCGGCAACGGCGACAGCGCACCGTTGCACAGCCCACGCTATGTGTTCAACGACGCCGCCATTGCACCCGCTGCCAGCCTGTGGGCACGGCTGGCCGAAGACTATCTGGTGAAGGACGTGGCATGAGCAGCAACGAACGCTTCCTCTACACCTCGGTGGATGACCCACTGGCGCGGCCGCTGTTCGACGGCCTGGAGCAGGAGTACGACAGCCGCTACGCCGACGTGCGTCGACGCATCGGTGGCAGCGCCCGCGAGGAGCTGCAGCGCTATCCGGCGCAGGCCTTTGCGGCCCCGGTGGGCGCCTTCGTGCTGCTGCTGCGCGACGGGGTGGCGATTTCCGGCGGTGCGTTCATGCCGCACCGTGATCCGGATACCGCCGAATTCAAGCGCATCTGGACGCTGCCCGGGCTGCGTCGCCAGGGCATTGCGCGGCGCGTGCTGCAGGAGCTGGAAGAGCAGGCGGCGCGGCAAGGGTATCGGCGGGTGTTCCTGACGACGGGCTTCCGCCAGCCTGAAGCTGTTGGCCTGTACCTCAGCCATGGTTACACCGCGCTGTTCGATCTGGATGCGGATCCCGAAACCATTGCGCACCTGCCGTTCGAAAAGCACCTGCGGGCACCGGCGCCCCCCATCGTGCCTGCACAGACCCAGCTGCAAGGAGCCCACGCGTGAGCACGCCTTCGACCGCGTTGGATGGCATTGCAACCCGGCCGGCGCCAGCGCCGGCGCTGAAGATCGTGCCGGCCCGGCATCCGCTGCAGGTCTTCGGCACGGTGCTGGCACTGGCGCTGATCCTGATCGGGCTGCAGTCCGTGCTGGGCAATCCGCGCTGGGGCTGGGGCACCTTCGCCGAATGGTTCTTCGCGCGCCCGGTGCTTGAGGGACTGGGCCGCACGCTGCTGCTGACCGCGCTCGGTACTGGCCTCGGCTTCGCCTTGGGCACGTTGCTTGCGCTGGCCCGCGTCTCCGGCTCGCCGCTGCTGTCGGCGGTGTCGTGGGGCTACGTTTGGCTGTTCCGCTCGATCCCGCTGCTGGTGCTGTTGCTGCTGCTGAACAATCTGGGCTACCTGTACAGCACCATCGAACTGAGCGTGCCGTTCACCGGCATCAACCTGTTCTCGTACCCGACCACGCAGCTGATCGGTGTGTTCACTGCCGCGGTGCTGGGCCTGACCCTGAACCAGGCCGCGTTCTCGGCCGAAGTGATCCGCGGCGGCATTCTGTCGGTTGACCACGGCCAGTACGAGGCCGCGGCCGCGCTGGGCCTGCCACGTGGCCGCCAGGTGCGCCGCATCATCCTGCCGCAGGCGATGCGCTCGATCCTGCCGGCCGCGTTCAACGATGTGATCGGCCTGGCCAAGAGCACGTCGGTGGTCTACGTGCTGGCGCTGCCTGAGCTGTTCTACACGGTGCAGGTGATCTACCGCCGCAACCTGGAGGTGGTGCCGCTGCTGATGGTGGCCACGGTCTGGTACCTGGTGATCCTGACCGCACTTTCACTGCTGCAGCGACGGGTGGAGCAGCGCTTCGCGCGCGGCCAGCTGCAGCGCGAGCGCACGGCGTCGCGCGTGTCATCGCCGCTGCGCGTGCAGAGCGATGCTGCGCAGCGCTCGATCCACCGCCCGCGCATCGCCCCCCAGGTCGAAGCGGGCGAGGGCGCGGCGGTATCGCTGCACGGCGTAGGCAAGGTGTTTGGCGACCAGCCGGTGCTGGAGGATGTGAACCTGGACCTGCGCGCCGGCAGCGTGACGGTGCTGATCGGCCCATCGGGCGCCGGCAAGTCCACGCTGCTGCGGCTGATCAACCACCTGGAGCGTGCCGACAGCGGCTATGTGACCGTCGGCGGCCAGCTGATCGGCTACCGCCGTGACGGTGACACCCTGTACGAACTGCCTGAGCGTGAGATCCGCCGTCGGCGTGCCGAGGTGGGCATGGTGTTCCAGGGCTTCAATCTGTTCCCGCACCTGACCGCGCTGGAGAACATCATCGAGGCACCGATCGCGGTGCGTGGCGTGCCCCGTGTGCAGGCCGAACAACAGGCGCGCACGCTGCTGGAGCGGGTCGGCCTGGCCGACAGGGCCGATGCTTTCCCGCGCCAGCTGTCCGGTGGCCAGCAACAGCGCATCGCGATTGCCCGCGCGCTGGCGCTGCAACCGAAGGTGCTGCTGTTCGACGAACCCACCTCTGCGCTGGACCCGGAACTGGTGGCCGAAGTGCTCAGTGTGATCGAAGAGCTGGCCCGCTCCGGCACCACGCTGGTAATTGTCACCCATGAATTGAGCTTCGCCCGCCGCGTGGCCGACCACGTGGTGATGATGGACCAGGGCCGGGTGATCGAGCAGGGCACGCCCGAGGCTCTGTTCGAGCGCCCGCGCCAGCAACGCACCGCCGATTTCCTGGCCAAGACCCTGTAACCCCGGAAGGAACACCATGAGCCCTGCAGCGCCGCGTCGCCCCTCGCGCAGCACCCTGTTGATCGTGGCGGTGCTGGTCATCGGCATCGCCGGCATCGTCTACTCGCGCGTGCGCCAGGCCCCGGAGGCTGCCACTGTGGCCGCGACCAGCCTGGCCGGTACCAACACCGCCGTGCTGAAGGGCACGCTCGACCCGAAGGCGCAGGCCCTGATTCCTGCGGGCTACCGCTTCGTCACGCCGGGCGCATTCACCGTGGCGACCCATCCGGGGCAGCTACCGCTGGCCGACTACGGCGCGGACAGCAAGGACGTGGTCGGCATCGAGCCCGACATCGCGCGGCTGATTGCCGATGCGTTGGGCCTGAAGCTGGTGATCGTGCCGGTCGCGTGGGCGGACTGGCCGCTGGGGCTGGAATCGGGCAAGTACGATGCGGTGCTGTCGAACGTGACGGTGACCGAAGAGCGCAAGAAGAAGTTCGACTTCTCCAGCTACCGCTACGATCTTCTGGGCATCTACACGCGCAGCGATGGGCCCATCCAGAAGATCGAGAAACCCGCTGATGTGGCCGGGCTGAAGGTCGTGGTGGGCGCCAGCACCAACCAGGACCAGATCCTGCGGCAGTGGGACCGGCAGAACATTGCGGCCGGCCTGAAACCGGTGGAGTACCAGTACTTCGATGACGCCGTGGTCGGCCGCTTGGCGGTGATCACTGGCCGCGCCGATGTCTCGTTCGAGCCCAATGCCACCGGCGCCTACTCGGCACGCGATGGCAAGGTGCGGCGCGTGGGCCTGTTCCCCGGTGGCTGGCCGAACGCTGCGGCGATCTCGGTGACCACGCGCAAGGGCAGCGGCCTGGCCGATGCGGTGACGCAGGCGTTGAACACCCAGATCGGCAGCGGCACCTATGCGCAGGCATTGAAGCGCTGGAACGTGGCCGAGGAGGCGGTGCCGCAATCGCAGACCAATCCGCCGGGGTTGCCGACGCTGCAATGACACCGGGCGTGGCCCGGCGCTACCGCTGCTTCTGTAGAGCCGAGCCATGCTCGGCTACTCTACCAACGCGCCTCCAGCGTTCTGAATGGTCTTGCCAGGCGCACGCCTTCTGCATCGAACGCGGTAACGTCGCGCCCATCCACACGCACGGTCTTCGGCATCGTCCGCGCCGGCCACCAGACCTTCACCGCCGTCCCACTGCGCAGGCCCTTGCCCAGCGTGATCGATAGCGTGCCGTCGCGTTGCCGTGCCTGCATCTGCAACGTGCCATACGCGGTGGGCAGGCCTTCCACCGCCAATCCATCGCCCGCCACCCACGAGGGGGGCGTGCCCGGCAGCAGCGAGAGCACATCATCGTCTTCGCGCATCAGCATGCCGAACAGCGTGCGGCCGTATTCGGCGCCGATCCAGGTGTGCGGCATGTCGCCCAGGTAGCGCGGGAAGCGCAGGCGCGAATGCACGACCTCGGCCAGCACCTGCCACTGAAGCGGGCGCCGGTCATGCAGCAGCCCCTGCAGCAGCTCATCGGCGACCTGCGGCTGGCCCAGGTGCACATAGCTCAGCACATTGCGGATCTCGTACGGGGTGTACGCATACAGCGCACCGGGCTGGCTGCGCTTGCGCACATCGTCCAGATAGCGCGCGAAGGTGGTCCGCAGCGCCTCGGCGGGCAACACGCTCTGTGCGCCGGTCGGGTCCAGTGCGATCGAAACGCCGGTGGGATCGCCATCGCCCAGGTCGGCCGAGGAGGGAATGAAGTCGATGCCCTTCCACGCCATCGTCGCCCGGATCGAGGCACGCAGTGCGTCGTAGAGCAGCTTGTATTGTTCGCGCGCCCAGGCTGCGGTCTGGTGGTCGCCGAGCGATTCGGCCAGCCAAGCGCCGTCGTGCCACCCCTTCAGGCCCCAGTAGTCGTCCCAGTAGCTGTGGGTGGGCGACGGATAGCCCTCATGGCTGATCGACGGCGCAAGAATGCCCGCGAACCGTTCCGGCGAAGGCTGGTCAGCCTTGTAACCGGGCACCAGCGTGCGCTCGCGCAGCTCCTGCAGGAAGCGCAGCGCGGCCTTCACCTTCGGCAGGTAGTCACGCACCGACTCGGGTCCGCCGTCCAGGCGCGCGACATCGGCCACCAGCGCGACGTACTGGCCCTGACTGTCGTACTCGATGTCCGATCCAAAGCCGGTGTTGACGCTGCCATCGTCGTTGAGGATCGGTGAGACCAGGCCGTTGGCATGCACGCCGTGTTCGCTGTACCAGGCCAGGTAGTCGCGCGCCACGCGGGCTTCGCCCATCCGCAGCAGCACCGCCGAGGTGGCCATGCCGTCGCGGATGAAGGAACGGTTGTAGTTGCGCGGGCCGGGCTGCATGGCTGGACCGGTCTGGTTGATCAGCATGTAGGCGGCCTGCGCGCGCAGCATGTCCACCAGCGACGGATCGGGCAGGCGCAGGCCGACCTGGCCCAGCCGTGCCTGCCAGTCCGCAGACGCCTGCGTGGCCAGTGAATCAAACGCCGCATTGGCATCGCGGGGCAGCGTGGCCAGATCCAGCGCAGGCGCTTCGGGCAGCACGCCATTGGCATCGGCGGCGGCGGTGCCCAACGGGAACGCGACCACGATGGCATCGCTGCTTCCCGGCGCCAACGAGACGCGGTAGTTCAACGCAGCCGAGGCAAGCCCCTGGTCATCACGCGCCTGTTGCGTGGAAGGCAGCTGGCCGGCAGCGAGACTTGCGGTGATCTCCGTTGCGCCATCCTTGCCGAATGGCGCCGCGCCGGATGCGGTCACTGGAGTAAGCGACTGCAGCAGCGTGCGGCCATTGATACGCAGGGCCTGCCCATCGATGGTCACCTCGCGGATCGGGGACAGCCCGCCGTTCTGCCATGGCGGATTCATCTGCATCGGGCGCACGACCAGGCTGAGCGTGCCTTCGATCTTCGTGCTTCCCGTGTTCTGCAGGCGATGCCGCAGGAAGGTCACCGGCTGGCCATCGCGCTCAATGGCGAACACTTCACTGCGCAGCTGCAGGCCGGGTTGCGGTGACCAGGTGGCGGAGGGCATCGGCTTCCAGCCGTCGCGCAGGGCATGCTGCATGGCCTGCCCGGCGGCGCCGGCGGTTTGGCCATCGGCATTGCGCCAGATGGGCTGCACCAGCGGTGCGCCCTTGAAGGCTTCCAGGTTGCCGTACTCGTCGAAGATCGACTTCTGTCGTCCTGCATGCACACCCACGGCCGTCCAGTAGGTCTGCTGCATCTGCAGCGAGGCCGGGAACAATGCGCGCTGGGCGGCGCTGGCGACGATCTGATACTGCTTCATCGGCGTCATCACGGCTTTCGGACCGAGCAGGCGCAGGCGTGCGATCTGCGGCGCAGCGCCGTCCACGCTCAGGCGGAAAGCACGCAATGGTTGTGCTGCAGTGGCGGCCAGCCAGCTTTGACGGTGACTGGCCGCCTGTGCATCGTGTGCGAGGTCCTGCCAACGGCCCTGTGCATCCTGCGCCTGTAGTCGGGCAGCGCCTCGTGCGCCATCGGCCCAGTCGACCACCAGGCCAGCCGTTGATTGGGCCTGCGGCAGCGTGATCTCGAGCGTATGGGATCCATTTGCCCCGGCCGGCATCGCGACGGTGCCGCCGCCTTGCCAGAGCGCCGCCGCCTGCGCTGCATCGATACCGCTGACGCGTGCGCTGAGCGTGCTGTCCAGCGGCTCCATCTCGAAGATCGACACGCCCCAATCGGAAGTGCGCTGCGGGCTGGCCAGCCGCAGGTAGCGCGCCTGCCGTGGCGCGAAGTACAGCGTTTCCACGTCGCCAAGCGAATCGGCCATCGTGTACGCGGTTTGCCACTGCCTGCCGTCCAGTGAGGTCTGCAGCGAATAGCCTTCCGGATTGGAGACATCCCAGGTGAGGCGCGCGCCGGCCAGCATTGCAGGCGCGCCGAGATCGATCTGGAACCAGTGGCCCGGACTGAATGCACCGCCGGTAACGGTCTTCGGGTTGCCGTCGATCAGGTGGCTGATCGCCATCGCCGGCACCTGCTGCGAGGAACTGCTGGCCTGCCATTGGCTGCGCGGGGGGAGGGTCTGTGCCTGTGCGCTGGAGGCCAGGGCGGCCAACAGCAGGGCCGCAGCAGGGCGCAATTGAAAAAGCGGTGTGGAGACCTTGGAGCTTTCGGCGCGCAACGTCATTACGGACAGCCTCGCAGGTTCGGCCGGAATCGGGCGAGCGCTACGCTAGCAAGGGATGTAACCGGTTACATGACGCACTGCAGCGCCGCTGGACGCTGCCGCTGCCATCACGGGAGGCCTGACGGATGTGGCTCTGGACGTGTAGCGCGAATTGGCTAGGGTCACGTCGAAAGTCTTTTTAAGTGGGTTGTCATTTGACAACCAATGTGAGCCGTGTGCAGACTATGGAGAAAAAGGAATGTCTCGAGCGCGTCATCCAGACAAGGACATCGAAGCGGCGTTGCAGTTCGCGGAGGATCGTGGGTGGAGGCTCCGTATGGCGGGCGGCCATGCGTGGGGCCGGATGTATTGCCCTTGCAACGACACCGATTGCCGATGCGGGGAGTTCTGCATCGTGAGCATCTGGAGCACACCGCGTAGCGGCAGCCATCATGCAAGAGCCTCGCGGCGTGTGGTCGAGAACTGCAGTCGTGAGCAATGAGATCACGCTTCGTCAGAAGCGAGGGGGGTCAATCATGGAGTTCAACTTCACCCTGAAGTACCGCTTGCCGGACACAGGTATTGAAATCGGCGTCCTCGAGCAGCGCCTGGCCGAAGGCGGCTGTGACGACGCGCTTGTGGGCCTTGGGCTGCCGGGACGGCTGGCCTTGACGTTCTGCCGCGAAGCAGATAGCGCAGGGGCTGCCCTGCGTTCGGCGCTGGACGATGTGCAGCGGGCCGTGCCCGGTGCCGAACTGGTTGAAGTGAGCCCCGATCTGGTTGGGCTCACTGACGTCGCAGACCTGCTCGGAATGTCGCGCCAGAACATGCGGAAGCTCATGCTGGCCAACCCGCAGTCGTTTCCGTCCCCCGTGCATGACGGCTCGACCTCGATCTGGCATCTCGTCGACATTCTCGGTTGGCTGCGAGCGCGCGGCAGCGGGAAAGTTACGACGGAAATGACCGAGCTCGCCGCCGCTGCACTACAGATCAATCTGGCCAGGGAAGGGCGCAGGCTTCACCCGAAGACGTAGCGGCGGCCAGAATCGGAGCCGACCGCATTACAGCTCCACCGTCTCCCACCAGCGCGTACCCGCCTGCGGCGCCTGCATGTCCAGTGCTTCGCCCATCATCGGCGTAGCCACTGGAACATTGTTTGCAGCGGCCAGCGCCGTGATGCGCTCGAACGGCTGCTGCCATGCATGCAGGGCCAGATCGAAGGTGCCGTTGTGGATCGGCAGCAGCCACTTGCCGCGCAGGTCCAGGTGCGCCTGCAGCGTCTGTTCCGGTTGCATGTGCACGAATGCCCAGCGCGGATCATAGGCGCCGGTCTCGATCATGGTCAGGTCGAACGGACCGTATTTCTCGCCGATGGCCTTGAAGCCGTCGAAGTAGCCGGTGTCGCCGCTGAAGAAAATGCGGAAGTCACCGTCCTGGATCACCCATGAAGCCCACAGGCTGCGGTCGCTGTCACCCAGCCCGCGGCCGGAGAAGTGCTGGCCCGGGGTCGCGGTCAGGCGCAGGCCGTTGGCTTCGGTGGATTGCCACCAGTCCAGCTGCTCGACCTTGCGCGCATCCACCCCCCACGCGACCAGCTGGTCGCCGACGCCGAGCGGTGCAATGAAGCGCGCGGTCTTGCCGGCCAGCTGCATGACCGCGGCATGGTCCAGGTGGTCATAGTGGTTGTGCGAGAGGATCACACCGGCGATCGGCGGCAGCGCGTCGATGCTGATCGGCGGTGCATGGAAGCGTGCCGGCCCCATCCACTGCACCGGCGAGGCGCGCTCGGAGAACACCGGATCGGTCAGCCAGTACTGGCCACGCAGCTTCAGCAGGATCGTGGAGTGCCCCAGCCGGAACAGGCTGCGATCCGGTGCGGCGTCCAGCGTGGCGCGGTCCAGCGGCTTCACCGGAATCGGGTGCGCGGGCACGGTGCCCTTGGGCTTGTTGAACAGGAACGTCCACCAGATCTCCGCGCCGTCGCGCAGGCCCATCGCCGGACGGGGCAGGGCATTGCGGAACTTGCCATCACGGTACTGCGGCGAATCGGGGAAGTCGGGAAGGGACCAGGACTTGCAGAAGGTGTAGGCGGTCACGGCGAGGATTCCGAGCAGGAGGACAAGGAGCAGGCGCTTCATGGGTGACGTCCGCTGAGTACACTGCACAGTGTAGTTTCGCGTTATTCAAAAGTACACTGCCGAGTGTAAAATGGAGGCATCCGTTCAGTTATCCGGTTTCCGCCATGTCCCGTGCCCCGCAACGCCTGACCGACCGCAAACGTGACGCCATCGTGCGCGCGGCGGTGGAGGAGTTCCGTGCATCGGGCTACGAGGCGACCAGCATGGACCGCATCGCCGAGGCGGCGGGGGTCTCCAAGCGCACCGTCTACAACCATTTCCCGAGCAAGGAAGCACTGTTCTCGATGATCCTGGAGGAGCTGTGGGAGCGCAGCGTGGCCAGCGACGCACTGCCATACCGCGCCGACCAGCCGCTGCAGACGCAGCTGCTGCAGTTGCTGGGCCAGAAGCTGGACCTGCTCAGCGATGGGAATTTCATCGATCTGGCGCGGGTCGCGATGGCCGAGATCATCCATTCACCGGAGCGCGCGCAGGCCATCGTCTGCCGCATGGGCGAGAAGGAAAGTGGCGAGAGTGCCTGGATCCGCGCAGCAATTGCCGATGGCCGCCTGCGCGAGGTGGATCCGGACTTTGCCGGCCACCAGTTGCATGGGCTGGTGAAGAGCTTCGCGTTCTGGCCGCAGGTCACGATGGGGCAGCCGCCGCTGACCGCGCAGGAACGTGCGCGCGTGGCCGAATCGGCGGTGGCGATGTTCCTGGGGTTCTACGCGGTCTAGCCGGCTGCGAAGCGACGGAATTCGTCGGCCGGCAGCGCCGCCGAGTACAGGTAGCCCTGGCCGACATCCACCCCGAGTGCGCGCAGCTTCTGTTCCTGGGCCAGGGTCTCGGTACCCTCGGCCACCACGATCGCGCCGCAGCGGTGCGCGACCTCGACGATGAAGCGCACGATCGACTGCGACTTGGCGTCGGACAGCGTGGCGACCAGCGCCTGCTCGATCTTGACCTCGGCGATGGCCAGCTGCGAGAGCAGGATCAGGGTTGAATAGCCGGCGCCGAAATCATCCAGCGACAGGGTGACCCCGGCTGCCAGCAGCTGTGCGATGTTGGCATCGACCACGTCGCGCTCGACGATTTCGGTCCATTCGACGATCTCCAGGCGCAGCATCGCACCGGGGAGGTCATGCAGCTGAAGCAGCTCCTGCAGGCGCAGGCCGAAGTCGGGCAGGCGCAGCGATTCGGCTGAAACATTGACTGCAATGGTCAGCGCCGCGCCGTCCCGCCGGCAGTGCTGCAGGAAGTGCACCGCCGACCGCAGCGTGGCCCATTCCAGGTCTGCCAGCCGCCCCTGGCGGCGCAGCAGCGAGATCACCCGCATCGGGGCAATCGGCCGGCCTTCGCCGTCGCGCATGCGCAGCAGTGCTTCGGCGCCGACCAGTTGGCGATCCTGCAGGCGATGCTTGGGCTGGTAGCACAGCGGCGCATTGCCCTGCTGCAGCCAGTGCTCAAGGGCAACCTCGATCAGGGCGTCGATCTCGCTGTCGCGCTGGATCGGGTCATCGAAGAACACCACGCCCGACTCGATCGCGCTCAGTGCCACGGTGATGGCGCGGAACGGAAGATGTCCTTCGTCGGCATCAGCAGGGGGCTTCAATTCAACCACTGCACAGCGGAACAGCGGCCGGAAGCCCGGCCAATCGCGGCCGACCCGATCGGCCAGGTTGCTGGCCAGCTCGGTGATCTGCGGTTGCGTGCGCAGTGTGGACAAGGTCAGGTCGCGCACCAGGATCGCCAGCGCGGCATCGCCGAACTGGTAGATCTCCAGCTGCGCAGCCGGCAGCGACGGCAGCAACCGATGCACTTCCTCGGTGCTGTCGCGCTGCCACAGGCCGTTGTCCTGCAACGGCCCGTAGCGCAGGCGCAGATCGCGCAGGTTGCCCATCTCGGCCACGATCAGGCAGGCCTTGCCGGTGCCGTCGTTATCCCGCCAGTACTGTTGCAGGCGTTCACCGAGCGCACGCATGTTGGGCAGCCCGCTGATCGGATCGATGCGGAGCCAGGCCTGTTCGCGCTGGCGTTGCGCATCGATCTGGGCATCGTTGTAGACCAGCGCGAACACGGCGCCGAGCACGAGCAGCGAGACCGGCAGTGCCAGCGCGCGCTGGATCGCCAGCTCGGCCACCGGCAGTTGATCGGCGCCAATGATCGCCACACCCAGCGCCAAACCCAGAGCGGTTACCCCGATGCGCACGGACCATGCCTGCAGGATCATGCGCGGCGAGAGCTCGTTGAGCATGCGCGGGTACAGGTGCCTGCGCAGCCAGACGCCCGCCACCATCTGCAACACGGCCTCAAGGCTGGCAGGCAGGAAGAACGGGATACCGACGAACTGGTAGCGGGCCAGGAGGGCGGCAGCCAGGCAGGCCAAGCCGCCGCGCCAGCCGCCCAGCAGGCCACTGACCAGCAGGATGTCGAAGCCCAGGTGCAGTTTGACGACACCCTGGGAATAACGGGCCACGAACCAGGAATTGAACAGGTAGATCAGGCCCAGCGCTACGCCGACATACAGGCGACGGCCTTCTATGGCGTGCCCGGCGCGACGGGTGGCGATCAGCAGCACGCCGATCATGCCGATCACTGCCGTGGCCTGCAGCAGATACAGCGGCAGGCTGGGCAGGGCGCTGTCCAGGACCTGGGCCGAGACCCGTGAAAGCGCATCCATAGCAGGTTCCCGCCTGTGACCGACGGCCAGTGACGAGCAGGGTAAACCACGACCGCGCGCGCGGCCACTGAGGGTGCTCTGCCGCGGCCGGCAAGGTCAGTAGCGCGGGTCGGCGATGGCGGGCAGCACCAGTTCGCGCACGAAGCCGGAGGATGACAGCTGCAACAGGGCGCTTACCATGGCCACGACATCGTGGACCGGCACCTGCTCACCGTCGCCGCGCGCTGCGGCCTCGGCCACCGGCACCGACAAGGCGTCGTCGGTGTTGAGGTAGCCCAACTGCAGGCTGGTCACCGCCAGCCGGCGATCGCGGAAGCCTTCGCGCAGCGCATCGGCGATGCCGTTGAGGGCGAACTTCGAGGCGCCGAACGCCACTTCCGGGCGGCCACTGCGAGGCAGGGCCGAGGTCGAACCGGTCAGCACCAGCTGCGGGCGCGCTGCGCCCAGTACGCGGGGCAGCAGGCGTTGCAGCAGTAAAAGGGTCGCGGTGATGTTGACGTCGACCAGCTTCGTGAGTGCAGCATCGCTTTCATCGAGGAAGGCGTACTCGTCGCTGAAGGCCTTGTCTTCCCAGATACCCAGGTTGTGGATCAGCACATCGATATCGGCCGGTGCCTGCGCTGCGATGTGGTCGGCAGCCACGGTGGGCCGGGACAGGTCTGCTTCGATCCACTGCAGGGTGACGCCGTCAGGGCAGGCGATGCCGCACGGGCGGTGGCGCGAGACGCCAATCACAGTGTCACCCTTGGCACAGAGGCCTTCCACGAACGCGCGTCCCAGGCCCTTGCTGGCGCCGATGACCATCAATTTCATGTTGCTTCCTCGTTGTACTGCGGCAGCCACGATCGGCTGCCAGAACGGTGCCCACTTGGCGAACGCGCGCAGGCCGCCGCGTTCGGCGGTAGGGGCCAGGCCGTGTCGTCGAACTGGCACCGATACCGTGGCAGCAGCCGTCGCTGCTGCAGGCGCTGGGACGCAGTGGCCGCCGACGGCCCGGTCAGCTCGCTCAGGCTGCCTCCCGCACGGGGGCGATGTGCGCCAGGATGAGCGAGAATGCGTAGGGTCACCGGCAACAGGAATCTCCTGGCATGGACGAGCACAACGCCACCACTGATGGCATGCCGCTGCCGTTGGCGTGGCAGAAAGCGTTGGCCGACGCGCGCATCGAGCGGCAGTCGATGGGTGTTTCGCGGGCCGACGTTGCCCGCGTGCTGCGGCCAGGTAGACCCGACGCCTTCCTCAAGTCGGAACTGATCGATGCCTTCAGTGAGCTGGGCGATGAGATCGCGCGCCTGCGCTGGCTCCAGGCACAGGGACAACCGGCGCCAACGGTGATTGCCACGGCCGAAGAAGCGGGCCGGCACTGGTTGCTGATGAGCGCGCTGCCTGGCCGCGATCTGGCTTCGTCGCCGGAACTCGCGCCGCAGCAACGGGTGGAGATACTGGCCGACGCGCTGCGCGGGCTGCATGCGTTGCCGGTAGCAGCCTGTCCGTTCGATCAGCGGCTGGCCTCGCGCCTGCCGGCCGCGCAGGCACGGGTCGAGGCGGGGCGCGTGGACGCCGATGACTTCGATGACGAACGCCTGGGACAGAGTCCACAGCAGGTCTTCGCCCAACTGTGCAGCACCCGTCCCGATCATGAAGATCTGGTGGTCAGTCATGGCGATGCCTGCCTTCCGAATCTGATGGTGGCCGAGGGGCGTTTCAGCGGTTTCATCGACTGTGGGCGGCTGGGCGTGGCCGACCGTTACCAGGACCTGGCGCTGGCCGCGCGCAGCCTGGTCCACAACTTCGGTGATACGCGCTGGGTCACACCGTTGTTCCAACGCTACGGCGCTGTGGCCGACGAGCGCCGGTTGGCGTTCTACCGGCTGCTCGACGAGTTCTTCTGAGCCCGCGCGCGGCTGGCGATGGCCGCGCAGATCAGGCCACCGACCACGCTCAGGTGTTCCAGTGCAAAGAACAGGGCCAGCTGCTGTTCCGCGCCGTGCTTGGTCCAGAAGGCATGCACGATGGCGATGGTCAGCAGCATGAATACCGCCAGCACGCCGCTGCCCAGCCAGAGCAGGCGATCAAGCAGCAGGCACAGTGAGCCACCCAGCAGCACCACGGCGCTGGCGAGGTTGAACAGCACAGGCGGTTGCAGCCCGGCCGCCTGCATTTCGGCCACGCTGTTGTCCCACGCCAGCAGCTTGGCCAGACCCGATGACAGGAACACCACGGCCAGCAGCAGTCGGGCCAGGAACCACACCACGCGGCTGTCGAGCAGGGCGGTGATCATCCGTGGCATGAAGTCTCTCCGGGTTGGGCTTGGAACGGGCCACGCAGCATCGGGCCTCAACCGCAGTTGAGGTCAAGGGCCGGCTGAACGGAACTCGCTGGTTGGCCGGGTTGCCATCTTCCAGTTGGACGAACGTTCGTTCATTATTGGCGCCATGAACCGAGCCGACCGCAACGCGCAACGCAACGCGCAGATCCTGCAGGCCGCCCTGCAGTGCTTCCTCGCCAAGGGATTCCACCAGACCAGCATGCGTGACATCGCGCAGGCGGCCGACGTCAGCCTGGGCAATCTCTACAACCACTTCCCTGGCAAGGAAGCGATCATCCTTGCAGTGGCCGTGGCCGAGAGCGAGGAATTGGCGCCGTTGCTGCAGCGGCTGGCCGTGGCCGACGGTGATCGCACGCAGGTGCTGGCGTTCCTGCAGGACTTCCACGCGCTGTGCAGCCATCCGGAATGGGCGACGCTCGCCGTCGAAGTGCTGGCCGAAAGCGCACGCAATCGGGCCGTGGCCGAGGCATTTGCGGCCAATCGCAGGCAGTTGCAGGCTGTGCTGGCCGAAGCCCTGCAGCAGGTGGCACAGCGTGAACGTCGGCGTCCCGTGCTGGCCCCGGCACTGCAGGCGCAGGTGCTGCTGGATGCCATCGAAAGCGATGCGCTGCGTCGCGGGCTGGGCGAAGCCGGTGGCACCGATGAGGCTCCGCTGGACCCTGGCCTGCTCGCGCTGCTGCTCGGTGCACGCGCATGAGCGCGGTTGGGCGGCGATTGCACGGCCTCGATCTGGCACGGTATCTGGCGCTGGCCGGCATGGTGCTGGTCAATTTCCGCCTGGCGATGGCCGTGCCGGCAGAGGGTCAGGGTTGGCTGGCCGGCTTCTTCCGTCTGCTGGAAGGCAAGGCCTCTGCGACCTTCGTCACCCTGGCCGGACTTGGCCTGGTACTGGCCACACAGCGCCTTGGCTGGATGCCGGCCGGCGCGCAGACCTGGCGGCGCGCGCTGTTCCTGCTGGTACTGGGCCTGCTCAACCTGACCCTGTTCCCGGCCGACATCCTGCACTACTACGCGGTGTATTTCGCGCTGGCGGTGCTGTGGCTGCGTGCGTCGTCACGGGTGCTGCTGGCCAGCATCGCCGGCCTGGCGGCCGGGTCGTTCTGGGCACTGCTGCACTGGAATTACAGCCAGGGCTGGAACTGGCAGACGCTGGAGTATGCCGGTCTCTGGCAGTGGCCGGGTGCCGCGCGCAACCTGCTGTTCAACGGCTTCCATCCCTTGCTGCCCTGGATGTGCTTCTTCCTGCTGGGCATGCTGCTGGCGCGCCTGCCGTTGTCACAACCGCGGGCGCAGCGTGCGTTGCTGCTGGTGGGCCTGCTGCTGATCGGCGCAGGCCAGGCCGTGCAGCACCTTGCACAGGGAACGCCCTGGCAGCCGTGGCTGGGAACGCAGCCGATGCCGCCGGGACCGGCCTACGTGTTGACCGGTGCGGGCGCAGCCTGCAGCGCGATTGCCGCGTGCCTCTGGATCAGCCGCCGGTATCCGGGGGATTGGCTGGAACCGCTGACTGCAGCAGGGCGAATGACCCTGACCCTCTACGTCGGCCACATCCTGCTGGGCATGGGTACGCTGGAATGGTTGGGGCTGCTCGATGGCAGCGCGTCGCTACCGACCGTGCTGCTGTGGGCGCTGTTGTTCCTGATGCTGGCCACGGGCGCAGCGTGGCTGTGGTCGTGGCGGTTCACGCGGGGGCCATTGGAAGCGGTGATGCGTCGCGTCGCCGGCTAGCACGTTGGTCGCGCAGGCACGATGTTGTGACGGACATGTCTGTGTCGTGGCGGGCACATCTGCGATAGTTGTCGCAGATAACACTTTCCGCTTGCATCCATGTCATCCGCTTCGGCGCAGCATCTCGGCGAAGTCCTCCAGCAATCCTATGGCATCACCGCGACCGCCGTGGTGCCACGCCCGGTTGGCGCCGATGCCAACGCCAGCGTGTATCGCATCGATGCACGGCGCGGGCAGTGGTGGTTGAAATGCCGCAGTTACCAGGTGGCCCCTGCCGTCTGGGACACCCTGCATTGGCTGCGCGGCACGCTGGGTATCGAGGAGATCGTTGCGCCCTGGCCGGCGCTGACCGGCGGGGCATCGGTGCAGCGCTGGGGCCTGCAGTTCACCCTGTTCCCGTATGTGGAAGGCCAGTCCGGTTTCGAGGCGGCATTGAGCCGCACGCAATGGCAACGGTTGGGCGAGGTCCTGCGGCGCCTGCACGACGCGTGCCCGCCACCGGCGCTGCAGGAAGCGCTGCCGAGCATCCGGATGGAAACCGCGGCGCTGGAGACCGTCGGGCAGTGGCTGGCCGGCGAAGGCCTGGCGGCTGCCAAGGATGGGCTGGGCCGTGCCTTCGTCTCCGTCTGGGACCAGCAGCACGCGCGCATCGCGGCGCTGCACGCGCAGGCACTGCAGCTGCACGCGGCGTTGCAGGATGTGCCGGTGCGGCTGCACCTGTGCCACACCGACCTTCATGCCGGCAATCTGCTGATGGGCAATGACGGCGGCCTGCACCTGATCGACTGGGATGGCCTGTCGCTGGCACCGCGCGAGCGCGACCTGATGTTCATCGGTGGCGCTGTCGGCGGGCGCTGGGGCCGCGAGAACCCGGTGGGATTCGAGGAGGGCTATGGCAGTGACCGCGGCGACCCTCGCTGGATCGCCTGGTGCCGTCACTGGCGCATCCTGCAGGACCTGATCGAGTTCCAGCAGGTCCTGCTGGGCAGCGATGGAGAGGACCGGTCGCCGCAGCTGCGCCGGCAGTCGCTGCATTTCCTCAGCGAACAGTTCGCACCGGGCAATGTGTTCGACGCGGCCGAGCGGGTGTATCGCGCGCTGGATTAGGTTCTGGGGCGTTGCCAGGATCACCCGGGTAGTGCCGACTGCTGGTCGGCTATCGCGCGCAGCGCGGGATTTTCCAGCTCCGAACGGAAAGCAGCCGACTCACAGTCGACTCTACCCAGGGCTTGTCCATCGAGGCGGTTTTCATTCGGCGGGCTTCGCCGCTGATGAGGCGGCTGCGCTGGCGGCGCGGCGCGAAAGTACGGCCTCGCGGTGGGCAATGTAGGCGTTGGCGGCGAGGATGATGCCGGCGCCGATGATCGTCCAGCGGTCCACGCTTTCGTTGAAAAGCAGCCAGCCGAACAGCGTTACCAGCGGCAGCTGCAGGAAGCTGATCGGGGTCAGCGCCGAGACTTCACCCAGGCGCAGCGCCCGCGTCCACAACAGCTGGCCGATGGTGCCGAGCACGCCGGTGGCCAGCAGCCACAGCCAGGCCATGCCGCTCGGCCAGACCCAGACGAACAGCGCCGGAACCAGCGACAGCGGCACCCAGAACACGTAGGTGTAGAGCACCACGGTATCGGCGCTGTCGACGCGGGTGAGCTGCTTGATCTGGATCGCCACCAGCGAACTGAGCACCGCTGCGGCCACGGCGACCAGGCTGCCCGCGGTGAAGCCGGCGGTACCGGGTCGCACGATCACCAGCACACCGATGAAGCCGACCACGACCGCGGCCCAGCGGCGCACGCGCACGGTTTCACCCAGCCACAGCACGGCGGCAATCGTGACGAACAGCGGCGTGGAGTACGACAGCGACACCGCCTGCGCCAACGGCAGGTGGCCCAGTGCCCAGAACGCGCACAGCATCGAGCCCAGGCCAATCGCACTGCGCACGAAATAGCGCGGCAGCTGTTGCGTCTTCAGCGGAGCACGGCCCGGCCGCAGCAGCATCGGCAGCAACGCCAGCAAGCCGAAGGCATTGCGGAAGAACGCCACTTCCTGGGTTGGCACGTACCGGGTGGCGTAGCGGATCGCGACCGCCATCAGGCCGAATGCCATCGTGCTGCCAAGCATCAGCAGCGCCGCCCGCATCGGGGCGCTTGGGGAAAGGGCGGGGGTATTCACCACTGTGCGCCGAGCAGGCGGGGCTCCGGTTCGATCGGCACACCGAACTTCTCCAGCACCGAGGCCGAAATGCGGCGCGCCAGCGCCAGCAGTTCAGCGCCGCTGGCATTGCCGTGGTTGACCAGCACCAGCGCGTGGCTTGGCGCCACGCCGGCATCACCTTCGCGGAAGCCCTTCCAGCCGCAGGACTCGATCATCCATGCCGCCGAGACCTTGCGCTTGTCATCCTGCTCGGCCGGGAACACCGGCAGGTCGGGGAAATGCTGCAGCAGCACGTCGACCTGTTCCAGCGGCAGCACCGGGTTCTTGAAGAAGCTGCCGGCGTTGCCCAGTACATCCGGGTCGGGCAGCTTGCGGCGGCGGATCGCGATCACGGCATTGGCCACGTCCACTGCGCTCGGCAGCTCCACGCCCTGTGCCTGCAGTTCCTCGCGGATGCCGGCGTAGTCCATGCGCAGATCATGCAGCAGTGGCAGCTTCAGTTCGATGGCGGAGATCAGATAGCGATCGGGTTGCTGCTTGAACACGCTGTCGCGGTAGGCGAAGCCACACTGTTCGTTGTCCAGCCGCACCCAGGCCTGCTCCTGGCAGTCCCACGCTTCGACCGCCTGGATGAACTCGCCGACCTGCGCGCCATAGGCACCGATGTTCTGGATCGGCGCGGCACCGGCCGTGCCGGGAATCAGGGCCAGGTTTTCGAGGCCAGACAGGCCTTCCTGCAGCGACCACATCACCAGGCCATGCCACGGCACGCCGGCACCGGCACGGATCACCGCATGGTCGGCGCGGTGTTCAAGGAAACTGATGTCACGGTTGCCGAACACCAGCACGGTGCCGGGCAGGTCCTCGGCGATCAGAACGTTGCTGCCGCTGCCCAGCACCAGCAGCGGGCCGCTGGCCACCTCAGGCAATGCCAGCACGTCCGGTAGCAGCGCGGCATCGTGCAGTTCCAGCAGCTGCGCGGCGCTGGCCTGCACATGAAAGGTATTCAGCGCCTGCAGCGGCGCATTGCGGGTGAGCGTCCAGCGCAGCGGGGCGTTGCCGGCGATGGTATCCATGGGCGCGCTCACAGTGGGGCCACCGCGCCGCGGCTCGGCGCTTCACGGCGGCGACGGATCGCCTCCACGCATTCGGAAACCAGCGCCGGTCCACGGAAGATCAGGCCGCTGTAGCACTGCACCAGTGCGGCACCGGCCGCCATCTTGGCTACCGCATCGGCGCCGGACAGGATGCCGCCGACGCCGACCAGCGGCACCGATTCGGGCAGGCGCGCGCGCAGGCGGCGCAGCACCAGCGTGGACTGCTCCAGCACCGGTGCACCGGACAGGCCGCCAGCCTCATTGGCCAGCGGATCGCCGGCCACCTTGCTGTGGTCGATGGTGGTGTTGGTGGCGATCACGCCGTCCACCTGCAGTTCGCCCAGCACGCGGGCGGCGGCGTCGATATCGCGTTCGCTGAGGTCCGGCGCCACCTTCACCAGCATCGGCACGCGTCGGCCGTGGCGGGCAGCAAGGTCTTCCTGGCGGTCGCGCAGCTGGCTGACCAGCTGGCGCAGCGCGGTCTCTTCCTGCAGCTCACGCAGGCCGGCGGTGTTGGGCGAGGAGATGTTGACGGTGATGTAGTCGGCCAGCGGATAGACCTTGTCCAGGCAGGCGATGTAATCGTCCACGGCCTGTTCGTTGGGCGTGTCCTTGTTCTTGCCGATGTTGATGCCGAGCAGGCCGCGGCGGTTGCGCGCGCGCTCGACATTGCGCACCAGCGCGTCCACGCCCGCATTGTTGAAGCCCATGCGGTTGATGATTGCGTTGTGCGCCGGCAGGCGGAACAGGCGCGGCTGCGGATTGCCGGCCTGCGGACGCGGGGTGATGGTGCCGATCTCGACGAAGCCGAAGCCGAGCGCGAACAGTGCATCGATGTGCTCGCCGTTCTTGTCCAGGCCGGCGGCCAGGCCGACCGGATTGGGGAAGGTCAGCCCGAACACCGTGCTGGGCATCGGCGCGATGCGTGCGGCCAGCAGCGGCGTGGTGCCGGTGCGATAGGCCAGGTCCAGTGCGGACAGGCCGAGGCCGTGGGCGCGTTCGGCGTCGAGCGAGAACAGGAAGGGGCGGGCAAGCGAATACATGCGTCGGTTCAGTCCAGCGTGCCGAGGAAGGCTCGGGTTCGATATTCAAAAGCGACCTGGCCGTCCACCGCATGGGCGGCGAACAGGTCCTGCAAAGCGTCGATCATCGGCGCGTGGCGGGGATGACCGGATTGGGGTGCGTAGGAGGAGGACAGCAGGCGCCCGCGCAGGGCGTCGAAGTCCAGATGCTGCACGTTCGGCAGCTCTACCCTGCCGCGCAGGCCGGGGCCGAACCAGGCCTGCATGGTGGCATCGTCCTGGTAGCGCTCGGCCACAGCGGTGTAGTCGGTGCCGTAGTCCAGCAGCAACTGTTCGTAGCCGATCAGGAACGGGCTGGCATCGAGCAGGCGCGAATTCCAGTAGATCAGTGCCTGGCCACCGGGGCGCAGGATGCGCTGCCACTCGGCGCGCACCGCCACGGTGTCGAACCAGTGGAAGGCCTGCGCGACGCTGACCAGATCGATGCTGGCATCGTCCAGTGTGGTGGCCTCGGCGCGGCCGTCCACCGCACGGAACTGCGGGTACTGCGGTGCCAGCCATTCCTCGGCCGCGCCCCGCATGGCGGCGTTGGGCTCAACCGCGACTACTGGATGGCCGCTGGCCAGGAACAGGCGACTGGAAATACCGGTGCCGGCGCCGATATCGGCGACCACGGCCTCGCGGCTGACGCCCATCGGGCCATGCAGCCACTCCAACAGGGCGGGCGGATAATCGGGCCGGTAGCGGACGTAGTCGGCGACGCGGCTGCTGAAGCGTTCAGTGCTGTCGGAGGCGGTCATGGCGTCAGTTCGACACTGCCGCCAGCCATGCCAGGCCGCCGAAGAACAGGATGAAGACCAGGATGGCGGCAAGCACGGCGCCGACCATGACCCAGCCCAGCACCAGGCCGGTAACGGCCAGGCCGTCGCCTTCCAGTTCATGCGGGCGGCGGCGGATCTCGGCGCGGGCCATGTGGCCGGTGATGATGGCGACGATGCTGGCCACGAAGGGCAGGATGGTCCAGCTGGCGATGCCCATGACCAGGCTGACCACGGCCAGGGCGCTTGTCTGTCGGGGTGCCACGCTCATCGGGTCCTCCTTGGCAGTGTGCACATGATAGTGCCTCTGCCCGGGCAATCCCATGGGCAGTGCCCTGTAGAGCCGAGCCCATGCTCGGCTGCCCCCTTGGGCTGATGCGGGATCGACCGCGTCTTGCGTGCAAGCCGAGCATGGGCTCGGCTTTACAAATTCAGCCCATCAACACCTGGCCGCCATCCACGTTGAGCACGCTGCCGGTAACCCAGCGCGCCAGTGGCGAGCACAGGAACAGGGCGGCGTCGGCAATCTCGCGCGGATGGCCGAAGCGGCCGAACGGGATCTTCGCCAGGGTGCCGTGGTACAGCGCTGGATCCTCGATCCGGCGACGGTCCCAGAGCCCGTCATCGAACTCGATCGAGCCCGGTGCGATGGCGTTGACCCGGATCCGGTCCTTGGCCAGCGCCAGCGCCTGCGAGGTGGTGTAGTGCGAAAGCGCGGCCTTGGCAGCGGCGTAGGGCGCGCCGCCGGGACGCGGCTGCTGCGCGGCAATCGACGACAGATTAAGGATGCAGGCATCGCCGGACGCGCGCAGCCAGGGCAGGGCCAGGCGCGAGGCACGCACGGCCGCCATCAGGTCGATCTGCAGGCTGGCGGCCCAGCCCTCCTCATTGTCGGCCATGCCGTAGCCGGTGGCATTGTTGACGAGCACATCGATGCCGCCGAGGGCATCGGCGGCGGCCTGCAGCCAGGCCTGGATCTGGCCAGGATCGGCCAGATCGGTGGAAAACGCATGCAATGGCGTGCCCTGCGCCTGTGCATCGGCGCACAGGGCCTCCAGGCCGGCCTGGCCGCGCGCGCAGACCGAGACCTGCGCACCGGCACCAGCAAAGGCCAGTGCCATTTCACGACCAATGCCCTTGCTGCCGCCGGCAATGAGCACGCGGCGGCCGCTGAAATCGAGGATCGGAGCCCCTGCGGGGATCCGACCCTGGGCATGGGTCAGATCCCCGGAGGGACTCTGACCCACAGACGTGTCCGCGTCGTTTGCCATCACAGGTCGAACTTGATGCCCTGCGCCAGCGGCAGCGAATCCGAATAGTTGATGGTGTTGGTCTGGCGGCGCATGTAGACCTTCCACGCATCCGAACCGGACTCGCGGCCACCGCCGGTGTCCTTCTCGCCACCGAAGGCGCCGCCGATCTCCGCACCGGACGTGCCGATGTTGATGTTGGCGATGCCGCAGTCGCTGCCGGCGGCCGACAGGAACTTCTCGGCGGTCTTCAGGTTCTGGGTGAAGATCGAGGACGACAGGCCCTGCGGCACGCCGTTCTGCATGTCGATGGCTTCGTCGAGGGTGTCGTACGGCATCACGTACAGGATCGGTGCGAAGGTCTCGTGCTGGACCACGGCGTCGCTGTTCTTCAGGCCCGTGACGATTGCAGGCAGCACGAAGTTGCCGGCGCGGTCGATGCGGGTGCCGCCGGTCTCGATGGTGCCGCCAGCCGCCTTGGCCTGGGCGATGGCATCGAGGAACTGCTGCACGGCGCCTTCGCTGTTCAGCGGGCCCATCAGGTTGGCGGCATCGGTCGGGTCGCCGATCTTGCCTTCCACCTGCTTGTAGGCCTTGACCAGGGTGGCCAGCACGTCGGCGTAGATCGAGCGGTGCACGATCAGGCGGCGGGTGGTGGTGCAACGCTGGCCGGCAGTGCCGACCGCACCGAACACGATGCCCGGCACGGCCAGCTTCAGGTCGGCGGTTTCGTCCAGGATGATCGCGTTGTTGCCGCCCAGTTCCAGCAGGCAGCGGCCGAGGCGGCGTGCGACCTTCTCGTTGACGGTGCGGCCGACCTGGGTCGAGCCGGTGAAGCTGATCAGCGGCACGCGGCGGTCATCGACCATCTTTTCCGACAGCGCGGTGCCGGCATCGTTGATCAGGAAGAAGATGTCCGGGAAGCCCGCTTCGCGCAGGGCATCGTTGCAGATCTTCAGCGAGGCGATGGCGGTCAGCGGCGTCTTGTTGGACGGCTTCCAGATGCACACGTCGCCACAGATCGCCGCCAGGAACGAGTTCCAGCTCCACACCGCGACCGGGAAGTTGAAGGCCGAGATGATGCCGACCAGGCCCAGCGGGTGGTACTGCTCGTACATGCGGTGGCCGGGGCGCTCGGAATGCATGGTGTAGCCGTACAGCATGCGGCTCTGGCCCACGGCGAAATCGGCGATGTCGATCATCTCCTGCACCTCGCCATCGCCTTCCGGCTTGCTCTTGCCCATTTCCAGGGCAACCAGCGAACCCAGAGCGTCCTTGTGCCTGCGCAGCGCTTCGCCGCACAGGCGCACGGCTTCACCGCGGCGCGGCGCCGGCGTGGTACGCCAGACCTTGAAGGCTTCCTGGGCGCGGGCGACGACGGTCTCGTACTCGGCCTCAGTGGTGGCGCGGACCTGCGCGATCGGCTCGCCGGTGGTCGGGTTGACCGGGGTGATCAGCTCACCGCTGGTCGCGCTCGACCACTCCCCGTTGCCCAGGTACGTGCCAGCGTTGATCGCGTCCAGGCCAAGGGACTTGAGCAGCTCGGAAGACATGCAGACTCCTGTGTTTCGTTACGTTGTTTGGCGCCATCGCGGGCAGTGGGGGACGCGATGAACTGAATCGCCGATGGTAGCAGAGCGCCCCGTCCGGCCATGGTGCAACGCGCCAGGGGAACCGGGTGGAACATGAATGCTTGGAGGGCAGGGCACGTTGCCTGTAAACTTCCCGGCTGCATGGCCCCGTAGCTCAGCTGGATAGAGCGTCCCCCTCCTAAGGGGAAGGTCGCCCGTTCGAATCGGGCCGGGGTCACCATGTTCGCGGCGCCACGTCCGCGCGCTGCACGCGAGGTCACTCGGATATGCTGGCGCCTCACCCCGCGATCCGGCCGCCATGGACCACCGCCTGCAGCCCGTGCAACCCCACGACTACGCGCGCATCGCCGGGTGGCTGGATTCGGCCGCAGCCACGCTGCGGTGGGCCGGACCGGGCGTGCCCTATCCACTGCCACCCGATCAGTTCGAGAACGTATTGCAGCTGCGCGAACGCCCGGGATGGCTGCTGCTGGCAGAAAACGGCATGCGCGTGGGTTTCGGCCAAGCCTGGCGCACCCAGCCGGGTACGATGCATCTGGGCCGTCTGCTGGTTGCCCCGCAGGCGCGGGGCCGCGGTCTCGGGCGTGGGTTGGTGCAGGCGCTGATCGAGCAGGCGTTCCAGTCTGATGCCGTTCAACGGCTGACCTTGCGGGTCTATCGGGACAATGCCGCCGCAGTTGCGTTGTACCGGTCCTTCGGCTTCGAGCCGGTGAACACTGCATCCACGCCGGCGCTGCTGTTCATGCAGCGGGCCCGGCGCTGAGCATGGCCACGCAGGCCGGTACGCCTTCAGTCCTGCCTGAGCAGTTCAACCAGCTGGCGCAGGCGATAGGGCTTGGGCAGGAACTCCACCTGCTCCGGAAGCGGCGGCAGCTGCGAACGCGCATAGCCGGAGGACAGGATCATGCGTGCATGCGGCTGCTCACGCGCGACGTGCTCGCTGAGTTCAATGCCGGACATGCCATTGGGCATGCTGACATCGCTGAACACCACGTCGAAACGTGCGTCGCCCTTCAGCAACGCAGCGGCTTCATGCCCGTCGGCGGTGGTGGACACCTCGATGCCGAAATCGCGCAGGGCCATGCCGATCATCTCGCGCAGATCGTTCTGGTCCTCCACCATCAGTACGCGGATCGGGTCATCGGTCATGGGTAAATTCCTCGGTTGCGGGTAGCAGCAGGCTGACCGTGGTGCCGACACCGGGCGTGGTGGACACGTCGACGAAGCCGCCGCTCTGGGTAGTGAATCCGAACACCTGGCTCAGGCCCAGTCCGCTGCCCTTGCCGATGTCCTTGGTGGTGAAGAAGGGCTCGCTGGCCCGCTCGGCGATGTCGGCGGCCATGCCGTGGCCTTCGTCGCAGACGCTGAGGGTGACATAGCCGCGTTGCAGCGTGGTGTCCGCATCCGGGTCGAGGCGGTGTTCCAACGCGGTGCCGATCAGGATGCGGCCGCCATCGGCGGTGGCCTCCACGGCATTGGCCACCAGGTTCGCCAGGGCGGTCTGGAGCTGCATCCCATCGGTACTCACCTGCGGCAGGCCCGGGGTGAGATGGGCTTCCAGTACCACCGTGGGCGGGCAGGCGCGTTGCAGGTCCGGCAGCCACTGCCGTACCAGCGCATTGATGTCCACCGATTCCCGGATCAGGGTCTGGCCGGTGCTGAAGGCCAGCAGCTGGCGGGTCAGCAGCGCGCCGCGGTCGGTGGCTGCCTGCGCGGCATCCAGCAGCTCGGCTGCGCGTGCATCGTCACTGCTGACACGCAGCGACAGCAGGTCAAGGGCGTTGCCGATGGTGGTCAGCAGGTTGTTGAACTCATGTGAGAGGCCGCGACTGAGCCGGCCGACCGTCTCGAACTGCTGCGTATTGCGCAGCGCACGCTGGGCATCGCGCAGCAGCCGCTGCGCCTGCCACTGCTCGGTGATGTCACGGGTGATCTTGACGAAGCCGAGCAGTTCGCCGGCTTCCACGACCGGCTCGATGACCACGCTTGCGCGGAACGACGAGCCATCGCGGCGAACGCGCCAGCCCTCACTGGCGACATGCCCCTGCTGCGCTGCGACGCGAAGCAGGCGCTGGGGTTCACCGGCCTCGCGGTCGGCGGCCAGGTAGAAGCGGCTGAAGTGCGTTCCCACCACTTCATCGGCTGAATAGCCTTTGATACGTTCGGCGCCCGGGTTCCAGCTGCACACGATGCCTTCAGGATCAAGCAGGTACAGCGCATGGTCGCGCACGCTGTCGATCAGCAGTCGCAGTTGTCGGGAAGGGTCCGTCAGCACGGACGTCGTAGAAGCGGCTGCGTCCACGTGTAAATAAGTGTTACCCCTGTGAGGGACGTGAAGCTAGGCATTCAAGTGTGAAGGATGCGTGCAAACCTGACACGTGCCATTTGTCCTGTGCGGCTGAATGCGACACGGAGTACCATCTTCCACCCTTTGCCTTCTGGAACCGACCTGCATGCGTCCTGGTGCGACTACGCGTGACCGCTGGATCTGGATGACGTCCGCCGTGCTGCTGGCCGCGACCATCGCGTTGGAACTGGTCGTCCCGCTCGGCTACGCAGTATGGCTGGCCTACTTCCTCGCGGTCGGCGTGACGGTGTTCCAGCGCAGTGCACGCGCGCCGTTCGTGGTCGCGGTGATCGCCTGTGTCCTGCTGGTGATCGGCTTCAACGTTGCGCCAGCCAGCAACAATTCGTCGTTCTCGCTTGTCAACCGTACCGTCGGTGGCTGCGCCTTCCTGATGATCGCACTGATCGTCTCGCGCGCGATCCAGGCCCGGCGCCAGGCGATGCGCGCGCTCTGGCTGCAGGAGGCCGAGAACGCGGTGGCGATGAGCCTGCGCGGTGACCTCGGGCCGGAGCAGATCGCCGAGGCGGCAGCAGTAAGCCTGGCAGGGCAGCTGGATGCAGAGGTCGGTGCGGTCTATCGCCTGGACGGCGGCCGGCTGCAGCTGACCGGTGGCGTGGCGCTGCCCTCTGGGACGCCGGCCTCCCTGGCCCTGCACGAAGGACTGGCCGGGCAGGTTGCCCGGGACGAACGCATCCGCCACCTGCACGGCGAAGATGCTGCCGTGCTCGAACTGCAGACCAGCCTGGGCCGGCTGCCGGTGCGCGAGCGCATCCTGGCGCCGATCAGCAGCGATGGTGCGGTGGTCGGTGTGATCGAGCTGGGCCGCGCGCGGGCGGGTGAACAGCGTGATCTGGATCGCGAGCTGCTGGAGCGCTGCGCCGACACCATCGGCATGGCATTGCGCGCATCGCTGCTGCGTGCGCAGCTGGTGGTGTTGCTGGAAGAGTCGCAGCGCCAGGGCGAGGAGCTGCAGGCCCAGCAGGAAGAGCTGCGTGTGGCCAACGAGGAACTGGAAGAGCAGAGCCGCAGCCTGTTGCAGTCGCAGAGCCACCTGGAAGAACAGCAGGCTGAGCTGGAACAGAGCAACGTGCAGCTGGAAGAGCGCACCCATGAGCTGGAGGCGCAGAAGCAGGCACTGCTGGTTGCGCAGAGCCAGCTGGTGCGCAACAGCAACGAGCTGGCGGCGACCTCGCGCTACAAGTCCGAATTCCTGGCCAACATGTCGCATGAGCTGCGCACGCCGCTGAACAGCTCGCTGATCCTGGCCAAGCTGCTGGCCGACAACAAGGACGGCACGCTGACCGAGGAACAGGTGAAGTACGCGCGTGCGATCCTGTCGTCCAACAACGACCTGCTGGCGCTGATCAACGACATCCTCGACCTGTCGCGCATCGAGGCCGGCCATGTCGAACTGTCCGATGAAGTGGTGGTGGTCGAGAGCGCGCTGCAGCGCCTGCGCGAGACGTTCGAGCCGATGGCGCGGCAGAAGGGCCTGGCCCTGCAGATCGAAGCCGACGCCGTGGCACCGACCCAGATGGTGGTTGACAGCCAGCGGCTGCAGCAGATCCTGAAGAACCTGCTGGCCAACGCGGTGAAGTTCACCGAGCATGGCAAGGTCAGCCTGCACGTGCGTGCCGGCGGCAACGGCCGCATCCGGTTCGAGGTCTGTGACACCGGCATCGGCATTGCCCGCGAGCAGCTGGATGTCATCTTCGAAGCGTTCCGCCAGGCCGATGGCAGCACCCGCCGTCGCTACGGCGGTACCGGCCTGGGCCTGTCGATCTCGCGCGATCTGGCCGAGCGCATGGGCGGCGGCATCCAGGTCGACAGTGAGCCCGGGCGCGGCAGCTGCTTCATCCTGGAGCTGCCGTTGCAGGGTGCGCCCGCGGCGAGCGCAGCCGACGCTGCCGAGGTCCCCGCGGCAGCGCCGCCGACGGCGCCGGCCGTGCTGCCGGCCGCGCCCGTACGCACTGCGACTGCGGCAGCGCCGGTCACTGCGATGGCCGGCGTAGCCGACGACCGCGGTCGCCGCCAGCGCGCCGGGCGCCTGATCCTGGCGGTCGAGGACGATGCCACGTTCGCCGAAGCGCTGGTGGCGCTGGCCCATGAACTGGAGTTCGACTGCGTGGTGGCGGGCACGGCGGAAGAGGCGCTGGCCCTGGCCAGCGAACTGCGCCCGAACGGCATCCTGCTCGATATCGGCCTGCCGGACGTGTCGGGCCTGAGCGTGCTGGAACGCCTGAAGCGCAACCCGGACACCCGCCACATCCCGGTGCATGTGGTCTCGGCCACGGACCGCAGCCAGGTGGCGCGTGAGCTGGGCGCGATCGGTTTTGCGATCAAGCCGACCACGCGCGAGCGGCTGGTGACGGCCATCGAACAGCTGGAACAGACCAGCCAGCGCGACATGCGGCGGCTGCTGATCGTGGAGGACGACAACGAGCTGCGCCACAACCTGGAACTGTTGCTGGGCCGCGACCAGCTGCAGATCGTCGCCGTAGGCACCCTGGCCGGCGCACTGGAACAGCTCAGTACGGTCACGTTCGACTGCATGGTGATGGACCTGTCGCTGCCCGACGGCAGTGGCTACGACCTGCTCGAGCACATGGCCGGCAACGACGATGTCGGTTTCCCGCCGGTGATCGTCTATACCGGCCGCGCACTCAGCCGCGAGGAAGAGCAGCGACTGCGCCGCTATTCCAAGAGCATCATCATCAAGGGCGCGCGTTCGCCCGAGCGCCTGCTGGACGAGGTGACCCTGTTCCTGCACAGCGTGGAGGCCAACCTGCCCAGCGACCAGCAGCGCCTGCTGCGCGAGGCCCGCCGTCGCGACACCGTGCTCGACGGTCGGACGGTGCTGCTGGCCGAGGACGACGTGCGCAACATCTTCGCACTGTCCAGCGTGCTCGAACCCCTCGGCGTCACGCTGGAGATCGCGCGCAATGGCCAGGAAGCGGTGGATCGCCTGGCCGAGCGCGAGGTCGACCTGGTGCTGATGGACATCATGATGCCGGAGAAGGATGGCCTTGCTGCGATGCGCGAAATCCGCGCGCAGCGCCACCTGCGGGACCTGCCGATCATCGCGCTGACCGCCAAGGCCATGCCGGACGACCGTGAGCGCTGCCTGCAGGCCGGCGCCAACGACTACATCGCCAAACCCATCGACGTCGACAAGCTGGTCTCGCTGTGCCGGGTCTGGTGCTCGCGGCAATGAACGAGCAGGCCCTGTTCGACCTCGAGCTGAAGGTGCTGCTGGAAGCGCTTTACCAGCGCTACCACTACGATTTCCGCAGTTATGCGGTGTCGTCGCTGCGCCGGCGGATCCGCCAGGCCATGCAGCGCTATGAGTGCGAGCGGCTGGCCGACCTGCAGCACCGCCTGCTGCACGAGCCGGACCTGTTCGCGCAGGCGATGCAGTTCTTCACCGTGCAGGTCTCGGAGATGTTCCGCGACCCGGCCTATTTCCGTGAGCTGCGCGAGCAGGTGGTGCCGGTGCTGCGCACCTACCCGTCGGTGAAGCTGTGGGTGGCCGGTTGCAGTACCGGCGAGGAAGTGTGGTCGCTGGCGATCCTGTTGCACGAGGAAGGCCTGCTGGAGCGCAGCATCGTCTACGCCACCGACATCAATCCGGCAGCCTTGGCCAACGCCGAGGCCGGCGCCTATGGCATCGACCGGATGGCCCAGTTCAGCCGGAACTACCTGGCGGCCGGTGGCACCGCCTCGCTGTCCGACTACTACGCCACAGCCTACGATGGCGCGGTGTTCGATCGCCAGCTGCGCCGCAACGTCGTGTTCGCTGACCACAGCCTGGCCACCGACACCGTGTTCTCCGAGGTGCACCTGGTGTCGTGCCGCAATGTGCTGATCTATTTCAACCGCGATCTGCAGGACCGCGCGGTGGGCCTGTTCCGTGAAGCGCTGGTGCATCGCGGCTTCCTTGGCCTGGGCAGCAAGGAGTCGCTGCAGTTCGGGCGCCACCACGGCGCGTTCGAGACCTGCTCGCGGGAGCATCGCCTGTACCGGAAGGTTGCCTGATGGCACCGCCGACACGACCGGCGGTGCTGGTGATCGGGGCCTCGGCGGGTGGGGTCGCGGCGCTGCAGGCGGTGCTCGGCGCGCTGCCTGCGGCTCTGCCGGCGCCGGTGCTGGCCGTGCTGCACCTTCCGCGCGATCGCAGCAGCCGCATCGCCGAAGTGCTGGCGCCGTACTGCGCGCTGCCGGTGCGCGAGGCCGAAGACAAGCAGCCGCTGCAGCCTGGCACGGTGACCTTTGCGCCACCGGACTATCACCTGCTGGTGGAAGACGCCGGTTCGCTGGCGTTGTCGGTGGACGCACCGGTGCTGTTTTCCCGCCCGGCCATCGATCCATTGTTCGAGTCGGCTGCGGCCGTGTTCGGCGCGCAGGTACTGGCCCTGCTGCTGACCGGTGCCAGCAGCGATGGTAGTGAAGGGGTGGCCGCGGTGCGCGCCGCCGGCGGCCGCGCCTGGCTGCAATGTCCCGAGGAGGCCGAGGCATCGATGATGCCGGCCTCCGCCCTGCAGCACGCCGGCGCCGATGCCGTGCTGCCCCTCGAACTGATGTGCCGTCGCCTGAAGGAGCTGTTTGCATGAACCTGTTGCCGCCGGACCCTGCGCAGTCGCAGACCCCGGTCAACCTGCTGATCGTCGATGACGTGCCGCAGAACCTGGTGGCCATGCAGGCGCTGCTGCAGCGCGAAGGCGTGAACCTGCTGCTGGCGGGCTCGGGCGCGCAGGCGCTGGAACTGCTGCTCGAGCATGAGGTGGCGCTTGCCCTGCTGGACGTGCACATGCCGGAGATCGATGGCTTCACCCTGGCCGAGCTGATGCGCGGTTCACACCGCAGCCGGGATGTGCCGATCATCTTCCTGACCGCCTCGCCGGACGACCCGCTGCGCGCGTTCAAGGGCTACGAAACCGGCGCGGTCGACTTCCTGCACAAGCCGGTGGCGCCGCAGGTGATCCTGAGCAAGGTCAATGTCTTCATCGAGCTGTACCAGCAGCGGCAGCTGCTGAAGGCGCGCAACGAGGCGCTGGAGCGCTCGCTCAAGCTCAACGAGACGATGGCGGCGGTGCTCACCCACGATCTGCGCACGCCGCTGTCGGCGATCCTGCTGTGTGCCGACAAGCTGGCGCTGGAGCTTCCTGCGGGCAATGACGGCGCGCAGCAGACCCTGAAGCACCTGGAGGCCAGCACGCTGCGCATGGCGCGCATGGTCGAGCAGCTGCTGGACTTTTCGCGGATCCGCAGCGGCGGGCTGCGCCTGCAGGCCAGCGCCTGTGATCTTGCCGAGGTCACGCGTGCGGTGGTGGCCGAAGCGGGCAGCGCCCACGGCCACGCACGGGTGCATCTGGATATGCTGGGCGATACCCGCCTGCAGGGTGATCTGGATCGGCTGGGACAGGTTGCCGCCAACCTGATCGGCAATGCGCTCACCCATGGCAGTGAGGCGCGGGTGGAGGTGGACGGCCGTGATCCGCGCAGCGTGCTGCTGCGGGTGAGCAACGCGGGACGGATCGACGACGCGCTGCTGCCGCGCCTGTTCGAGCCGTTCAAGGCCAGCTTCCATCCCAGCAATGGCCTGGGGTTGGGCCTGTATATCGTCGATCAGTTCGTGCGCGCGCACGGCGGGCATATCGCAGCGCGCAATGAAGCCGGTCAGGTGGTGTTCGAAGCCCGGTTGCCGAGGCGCGTAGAGGCGCTGCCGGCGGCCGCTACCTGAATTCTTCAGGAAACACCCGCGGGCACTGAGACGGACTCGTCCGCAGCTGCTACCGTGGCTGTACATCTTGTCAAGGAAGCGCCATGCCACTGCGTGCCATCGCCTACGTCAGCCAGGCGCTGCCGGATCTTTCCGCTGAACGGCTGCGGGCGCTGGTCGATGATGCAGCCCGTTTCAACAAGATGGCGGGCGTGACCGGTGTGCTGCTGCATGACGGCGGGCGATTCCTGCAGTACATCGAAGGGCCGCCGGATGGTATCGATTCGGTGTACGAACGCATCCTGCAGGCCGGTAGCCATATCGACATCATCGAACTGGCGCGTGGCCGCCTCGGCCAGCGCCAGTTTCCGTACTGGTCGATGCGCGCGTTGCCGGTGGAGGAGGCGCTGCTGCGGCAACTGTCTTCCAGCGACTGGTCAGGTTTCACCCGCGCGTTGCATGGTGACCTGTCGGCGCCGACCCCGGTGGATCTGCTCGATCAGGTCGTGCAACCGGTGCTGCACGCAGGTTGAACCCGCGTGGAAGGTTCAGCGCGCTGCATTTCCGCAGTAGGCGGCGTGCAACGCCTGCAATACGCCCAGCGCCGGCCCTTCCACCACCCGGTAGTGGATCGCCTGCGCTTCGCGCCGGGTCGCGACGATGCCAAGTCCGCGCAGCACCGCCAGATGCTGGGACAGCGCTGATGCGCTGAGCCCGGTCAGTGCCTGCAGTTCCGGTACTGGCGCCTCGCCTTCAACCAACCGGCACAGCACGCGCAGCCGTGCAGGATGGGCCAGGCTTTTGAGCAGCGCCGCGGCCTGGGCGGCATGCCCGGCCATCGCGGCAGTGTCGAGCTCGATGCGGGTCATGGTTGACCTTTTGTTTTAGAAGAAGCTAATTTAGAAAAAGCTAATTCAAAAGGCAAGCGAATGAACGGAACAACTGGAGGCAGGTCATGACCGTGCCGTGGGCCGCCGTCGCGGGGGGGGCGTTGATCGGTGCGGCGGCGGTGGTGTTGCTGGCGACCACGGGCCGGGTGGCCGGCATCAGCGGCATTGCCGCTGGCAGCGTGCGCGCAACGCCGGGCGAGCGCGGCTGGCGCTGGGCATTCCTGCTCGGCCTGCTTGCCGCTGCCGGGGGTGTGCTGTACTGGCAGGCCGTGCCAGGCCAAGCGCCCCGCGACCTGTTGCGTGACGCCTTGCCGGCGTGGCAGCTGGTTGGCGCCGGCCTGCTGGTCGGATTCGGTACGCGGTTGGGCAACGGCTGCACCAGTGGTCATGGGGTGTGCGGCGTGGCCCGCGGCTCAATGCGGTCACTGCTGGCGGTGGTGGTGTTCATGGCCTGCGCAATGTTGACCACATTCCTGATCCGTCATGGCGGGGGCTTCGCATGAGCCGCGTGATGGTGGCCGCCGGCGCGGCAGGGGCGCTGTTCGGCGCGGGCCTGGCGCTGGCCGGCATGACCGATCCGCGCCGCATCCTCGGTTTCCTCGACATCGCCGGCGATTTCGATCCCACCTTGGCCTGGGTGCTGGCCTCGGCACTGCTGGTCAGCGCGGTCGGCCAGCGCTGGGTGCTGCGGCGCCCGCAGCCGTCATGCGCAACGCGCTTCCAACTGCCCGCCGCGCGCGCTGTCGATGTACGCCTCGTGCTGGGCGCGGCATTGTTCGGAATGGGTTGGGGCTGGGCAGGCTATTGCCCGGGCCCTGCCATCGCCGGGCTGGCGGTGGGATCGCGCGAAGCGCTTTGGTTCGTGCCGGCGATGCTTGCAGGTTTCTGGCTGCACGATCGCCTGGTTCGCCCGGGCTTCACCGCTGTGTCACCCTGAATCGGGTCATATCCACGGATCACGGGGAAAGGAGCGCAACGACATGGCACGGATGAAGTGGAAGGAAAGGGCACTGCTGGCGGTCGCGCTGGCTGCCGCAGTGGCACCGGCGCTGGCCTGCACGCGCGCGGTCTACCTGGGCGACAACGGTGATGTGATCACCGCTCGCTCCATGGACTGGAAGGTTGATGTGGCGACCAACCTCTACGTGCTGCCGGGCGGCATCGCGCGCACCGGCCAGGCCGGGCCGAAGTCGCTGGCCTGGACGGCGCGCTACGGCTCGGTGGTGGCCACCGGTTATGACGTATCGACCACCGATGGCATGAACGAGAAAGGCCTGGTGGCCAACCTGCTGTGGCTGGTCGAATCGGAGTATCCGAAGCAGCGCGGCAACAAGCCGGGCCTGGCCATCTCACTATGGGCGCAGTACGTGCTGGACAACTTCGCCACCGTAGACGAGGCGGTCGCGGCGCTGCAGCGCGAGCCGTACTCGATCGTCACCGACAAGGTACCGGGCGAAGACCGCCAGGCCACGCTGCACCTGTCGCTGTCAGATGCCAGTGGCGACAGCGCCATCGTCGAATACATCGGCGGTCGCCAGGTGATCCACCATGACCGGCGCTACCAGGTGATGACCAATTCACCGATCTTCGAGCAGCAGCTGGCACTCAACAGCTACTGGCAGCAGATCGGCGGCACGGTGATGCTGCCGGGCACCAACCGCTCAGCCGACCGTTTCGCGCGCGCCTCGTTCTACATCAACGCCATTCCCAAGGCGGAAGACCCGGTAGTGGCGCTGGCCAGTGTGTTCAGCGTGATCCGAAACGCCTCGGTACCGTATGGCATCACCACCCCGGGCGAACCGAATATTTCATCCACGCGCTGGCGCACCGTGGCCGACCACAAGCGGCGGTTGTACTTCTTCGAATCGGCACTGACACCGAACACCTTCTGGGTCGACCTGAACAAGGTCGATTTCGGCGGCAAGGTGCTCAAGCTCGATCTCGGTCCGGACCAGCGCAATACCTTTTCCGGCGACGCGCTGGGCCACTTCGTGCCCAGCGCACCGTTCGCGTTCCTCGGCGTCGACGGTTAGTTCGACGCCTGGCTGGAAGCCGGATAGACCGCCTGGATCGTGCAGCCGCCGCGGGTGTACTGCGGCAGCGGCGCCAGGGCGTCGTTGCGCAGGTCACCATTCTCGAATCCGGCGGTGAGGATGCGATCGCCCGGATTGCCACAGATCAGGCCGTTCTGCATGCCGGAGTGGAAGCTCAGCTGTGGCGCACGGTCGAGCTGGCGGCAGTGGCTGCCAAGCTCCACGCGATAGTAGCGGTGACCCCCATTGCGATGCGGATTGGTCTCCACCAGCATGCCCTGCGGGTCGGACGACCACGCGCGCACGTTGCGCGTGGCAAAGCAGTACGACGGCGAACCACCGAAACTGCGGCGGATGTCCCTGCGCTCGCGGATGGTCAGGGCGGGCAGGGTGGCCATGCGCAGGCGGTCGCTGTCGCGGGCCACGCTGGCGTAGTCGCGATCCTGCACGGGGGTCACCGCGCTGATCGCGCAGCTGCGGCCATCGACCACCACACGCTCGCTGGGGCGACCGCAGGCCCAGCCGGCGGGTGCTTCAAGTTTCAGCGTGGTGGCACCGCGGACGCCGGGGCACTCTTCACTGAAGTCGATCCGATAGGCCTGGCCCGCGGCGGCTCGCAGAGCGATTGAACGCGATGAAGCCTGCTCCACTTCCTGGACGCCGACCGCGTCCATGCAGTGCGGGGCCGGTGGCGTACGTTCCTGCGCGGAGGCCGAGGCGGTGAGCGCCAGGCCGAGGCTGGTGGCAAGCACCAGGGACAGCTGCTGATGGGTCATGACCTGCACTCCCTGCGTTGGATGACGGATCGACTATAGCAGCGGTTTGCACGGCCGTTGTTACACGCGCACACTGCCCGAATGGGCGCCATCTTCCATCTGCGGCACTACGGGCAGGCCACCGGCCTGGACCGCCATGACTACGCGCAGTGGGTGCTGCCGCTGCAGGGGGAACTGCAGTTCGAGATGGAAGGGCGCGGCGGCCGGCTGGACCTGCTGCAGGGGGCATTTGTCGCCGCCGGCGAAGCACATGACCAGATGGCGGACGGCCCCAATGGTTTCGTGATCGTTGATTGTCCTCCAGGCGTGCTGGATGACGGCACGCAGGAGCATCTGTGCCGCCAGCGCTGGCTGCATCTGCCGCTGGCGTTGCGGCAGCGCCTGGGCGCCGTGCAGGCAGGGCAGCCGATGCCGGCGTTGCTGCCGCAGTTGCTGCAGGTGTTTGCACCGGCGGGCAGTGGCGCGCGCATGCAGGGCCTGTGCGCGGCGGTGCAGGCCGATCCCGGCCGGGCCTGGCCGGTTGCCCGGATGGCCGGAGTTGTCGGTGTCAGCGAGAGCCGGTTGCACACATTGTTCCAGCGCGAGTTCGGGCTGAGCCCGCAGGCCTGGCTCAGCGCGTGCCGCTTGCGTTGGGCCAAGCATCAGCTGCGCACTACCGCCGCGCCGATCAGCGATATCGCACTGGCCGCAGGCTATTCCGAACAGAGTGCACTGACCCGTGCGCTGCGCCGCGAATGTGGCCAGACCCCCGCTGCGTGGCGCAGGGGGGCCGGCTGATCTGTAGAGCCGAGCCCACGCTCGGCTGCCCTTGTCTGCACAACGGTGAATCGCAGCCGAGCATTGGCTCGGCTCTACAGAGGTGACAAGGCAGCAGCCTGGGTCAAGAGCGCCCAGCGGCCAGCGCTTACACTGCGCGGCCCGTTCCATCCGCCCGGACAACCCGAATGCGCAACAACCCGATGGCCGTGGGCATCGCCAATGGCGTGGCCGCTGGCGCACTGTGGGGCGTGGTCTTTCTCGCGCCTGCCGTGCTTCAGTCGTTCAATGCGTTGCAACTGTCCGCCGGCCGCTACCTGGTCTATGGCCTGATGGCAGTCGCCCTGCTGCTGCCGCGATGGAAGCGGCTGGCACCGCGGCTGGGCCGTGCCGAATGGATCGGCCTGCTGTGGCTGAGCCTGGCAGGCAACCTGGTGTATTTCCTGCTGCTGGCGACCGCCGTGCAGTGGGCCGGTGGCGCTGCAGCATCGCTGATCGTCGGCCTGATTCCGGTGGTGGTCACCCTCGTTGGCGTGCGCGAGCAGGGCGCTGTACCACTGAAACAGCTGCTGCCGGCACTGGGGCTGTGCGTGCTGGGGGTCGCCCTGGTGGGTTGGGAAGCGCTGATGTCCGAGCACCTGGCCACCCCGTGGCGGCAGCGCCTGATCGGGCTGCTGTGCGCGTTCGGTGCGCTGTTCTCGTGGGCGCTGTATTCGATCGGCAACAGCCGCTGGCTGGCGCGCAGGCCGGACCTGTCCAGCCACGACTGGTCGCTGCTGACCGGCGTCACCACCGGCGGCCTGGCCCTGCTGCTGGTGCCGATGGCCTTCATCGGGCACACCGGCAGCCATACGGCGGCGCAATGGAGCGGGTTCTGGGCGATAAGCGCCGGCGTGGCAGTGGTGGCCTCGATCCTCGGCAACGCATTCTGGAACCGTGCCAGCCGCCTGCTGCCACTGACCCTGACTGGCCAGATGATCGTGTTCGAGACCCTGTTCGCGCTGCTGTACGCCTTTGCATGGCAGCAGCGCTGGCCCTCGCTGCTGGAAGCGCTGGCAATCGTGTTCCTGGTGGCTGGCGTGATGCTGTGCGCGCATGCGCATCGCACACCACGGGCGATCGCCGAACATGCCGGCTGAATGCAGTCGTCAAGCGTGCTGATGCCGGCTTTGTCTCAGTTGCAACCAAATGTCGGCACGTTGGCCGGTGATCGCTGCATCGGTTTTTTGCATCGCAGCACTTGACAGCGGCAGGGCGCACGGTGTTTTCTGTGGGCCATGGTCCTTGATGCCGCCCACGCCAGCCTGATCGCCCCCGCCATTGCGGGCCGTTCGACTGCGCCGGTCGCGACCATCACCACCATTACCACCACCACCGTCACCACTGCCCTGGTGCGGCCCGTCGTCTTCGTGTAACTCCCGAAAACCACGGCCCCGCACCCTACAGGTGGCGGGGAAACTCGACACCTGCATGCGACGGGGCCTCCTACCGAGGTCTGCATGTCTTCCCACGCTCCCGCTCATTCCGTTGCCCCGGCCGACCTGGCTGCCCCGTTCACCGTCGTGCACAAGTTCGGCGGCACCTCGGTGGCCGATGCCGAACGCTATCGCCATGTGGGCGGCCTGCTGCTGGCCCGTCCTGAATCGCTGCAGGTCACTGTCGTCTCGGCGATGAAGGGCGTCACCGACGCGCTGATCGAACTGGCCCAGCTGGCGGCCAAGGGCGATCAAGGCTGGCGTGAGGCCTGGCATGCCCTGCGCGCACGCCATCGCGGCGCTGCCGTGGCGCTGCTGGGCGAGCAGGTGGGCGAGACGGTCGAATGGATCGACGCCCGCTTCGATCAGTTGGCCGAAGTGCTGGCCGCGCTGGCGGTGATCGGCGAGCTGCCGCGCGAGGTGCTGGACCGTGTGCAGGGCTTGGGCGAAGTGTTTTCCGCACAGCTGCTCGGCACGCATCTGCGGGCGCTGGGCGAAGACTGCGCGGTACTCGACGCGCGCGATGTGCTGGTGGTCGGGCATGGCGAACTCGGCGTGGATGTCGACTGGGAAGCCAGTGCCGACCGCCTGGCCAAGTGGCGCCTGCAGCATCCGCAGTCGCGCCTGGTTGCCACCGGATTCGTCGCACGCGATCGCGATGACCGCATTACCACCCTCGGCCGCAACGGCAGCGACTATTCCGGTGCGATCTTTGCCGCGCTGTTCAACGCTGACGAGCTGCACATCTGGACCGATGTCGATGGCGTGCTGTCGGCGGACCCACGGCTGGTGCCCGAGGCGGTGCAGCTGGAAGCGCTGAGCTACGACGAGGCCTGCGAACTGGCGTACTTCGGCGCCAAGGTGGTGCACCCGCAGACGATGTCGCCGGCGATCCGCCTTGGCCTGCCGATCTTCATCCGCAATACGTTCCAGCCGGCGCATCCGGGTACGCGGATCAGCGCCGAGCGCTCGCCGCGCGGGCCGGTGAAGGGCCTGACCCTGAGTCCCGGGCTGGCCCTGCTGAACCTGGAAGGCACCGGCCTGATCGGCGTGCCAGGTACCGCCGAGCGCGTGTTTGCCGCGCTGCGCCAGGCGCAGGTATCGGTGGTGATGATCTCGCAGGGGTCGTCGGAACATTCGATCTGCTGCGTGGTACGTGCTGCCGAAGCCGGCCGTGGCCGTGACGCACTGCTGCACGCATTTGCGCACGAGTTGTCAGCGGGACAGGTGCAGCGCGTACAGGTCAGTGAGGGCGTCAGCGTACTGGCTGCGGTCGGTGACGGCATGGCCGGGCAGCCAGGTGTGGCGGCGCGCCTGTTCGAGGCACTGGGGCGTGCGCAGGTGAACATCCTGGCGATTGCGCAGGGCTCGTCCGAGCGCAACATCTCGGTCGCCGTGGATAGCGCCGATGCCACCCGTGCGCTGCGCGCGGCGCATGCAGGCTTCTGGCTGTCGCCGCAGACCTTCGCGGTCGGTGTGATCGGGCCCGGCAACGTTGGCGCCGCACTGCTGGACCAGTTGCTGGCCGCGCGCCCGCAGCTGCTGGCCAAGGCCAATGTGGATCTTCGCCTGCGTGCGCTGGCCTCGCGTTCGCGCATGCGCCTGGAAGTGGACGGCCTGCACGCGGACTGGCGCGAGGCCCTGCGGGACGCGGGTGAATCCAGCGATCTTGATCGTTTCACCGAGCACCTGCTGGCTGCGCACCTGCCGCATGCGGTGGTGATCGACTGCAGTGGCAGTGCCGAGGTGGCCGAACGCTACGAGGGCTGGCTGGCGGCAGGCATCCATGTGGTCACCCCGAACAAACAGGCGGGCGCCGGGCCGCTGCCGCGCTACCAGCGCATCCGCGCCGCCGCAGCGGCCAGTGGTGCGCGCTTCCGCTACGAGGCCACGGTGGGCGCGGGCCTGCCGGTGATCACCACGCTGCGCGATCTGGTCGATACCGGTGACGAGGTGCTGACCATCGAGGGCATCTTCTCCGGCACGCTGGCCTGGCTGTTCAACCGCTTGGATGGCAGCCAGCCGTTCTCGCAGCTGGTCGCGCAGGCGCGGTCAATGGGCTATACCGAGCCGGACCCGCGCGATGATCTGTCCGGTGTGGACGTGGCACGCAAGCTGGTGATCCTTGCACGCGAGGCCGGTCACGCGCTCAGCCTGGAACAGGTACAGGTGGAAAGCCTGGTGCCGGCACTGCTGCGCGACGGCAGCGTGGATGACTTCATGGCGCGGCTGGGCGAGTCCGACGCCAGCTTGCTGCTGCGCCTGCAGGATGCGCGGGCGCGTGGCGCGGTGCTGCGCTACGTGGCACGGCTGGGCACCGACGGCGCCTCGGTGGGCCTGCAGGAACTGCCGGCCGACCATGCCTTCGCCAACCTGCGGCTGACCGACAACGTGGTGCAGTTCCGTACCCGCCGCTACTGCGACAACCCGCTGGTGGTGCAGGGACCGGGCGCTGGACCGGAAGTGACGGCGGCGGGCGTGTTCGCCGACCTGCTGCGGGTAGCCGCTGGCGAGGGAGCACGCCTGTGATCGCACGTGCATTTGCGCCCGCCTCGGTGGCCAATGTGGCGGTGGGCTTCGACATTCTGGGGCATGCCATTGCAGGCGTTGGCGATACGGTGAGCGTGCGGCGTATCGATGAGCCGGTGGTGCGCATCGAGGCGATCCGTGGCAGTGCGGTCGAACTTCCGCTGGAGGCGGCCGGAAACACGGCAGGTGCGGCGTTGATGTCGCTGCGCGCAGGGCTGGACTTGGACTTCGGCTTCGCGGTGGAGATCGACAAGGGCATTCCATTCGGCTCCGGCATGGGCGGCTCGGCAGCGTCGTGCGTCGCTGCGCTGGTTGCTGCCAACGCATTGCTGGATGCGCCACTCGCGCGCGAGGCGCTGTACCCGTTTGCGCTGGACGGCGAGGCCGTGGCCAGTGGGGGCCGCCATGGTGACAACGTGGGGCCGCTGCTGCTCGGCGGGCTGGCGTTGTGCACGGCCGACCGCCTGCTGCCGATCCCTGTGCCAGCCAGTTGGCACAGCCTGCTGGTGCACCCGCACGCGGTGCTGGAAACCCGTCTGGCACGCCAGGCGCTGCAAGGCAGCTATGCGCTGGGTGAATTCGTAGCGCAGAGTGCGAATCTTGCGCTGGTGCTCAGCGGCTGCCATCGCAGCGACGCGGCGCTGGTCCGCGCTGGCCTGCGCGATGTGCTGGTGGAGCCGCGACGGGCGGGACTGATCGGCGGCTTCGAGGCGGCTCGTGATGCGGCGTTGTCAGCCCGTGCAATGGGCGCAGGCATCTCCGGTGCCGGCCCCAGCGTGTTCGCCTGGTTCGAAGATGCCGACCAGGCCCACGCTGCCGCGGCGCCGGTGCAGGCGGCATTCGCTGCTGCCGGCTTCGACAGCGATGCCTGGGTGTCGCCGCTGGATGCGCCCGGAGCCCGGCTGTGCTGAATCCTTCTCCCTCTTTGGATACTGAACCCATGCAATTCGTTTCGACCCGCGGCCGGTCCCCGGCCGTTGGCCTCAGTGCGGCCATCGCTGCAGGCTTGGCGCCCGATGGTGGCCTGTACGTGCCCCAGGTACTGCCGGCGCCACGTGAGCTGGAAGCCGGTGCGACCCTGGCCGATACCGCTGCAGACCTGCTGGCACCGTTCTTCGCCGGAGATGCGCTGGAGGCCGGATTACCGTCGATCTGCCGCGAGGCGTTCGACTTCCCGGTGCCGCTGCGTGCGCTCGGCGACGGTGACCACGTGCTGGAACTGTTCCATGGGCCGACGGCGGCGTTCAAGGACATTGGTGCGCGTTTCCTGGCCGGTACGCTGTCGCGGCTGCAGGCCGGCAAGGACCGTGACCTGACCATCGTCGTCGCCACCTCTGGCGATACCGGCGCCGCCGTTGCCGCGGCCTTCCATCGCCAGCCAGGCGTACGCGTGGTGGTGCTGTATCCGGATGGCCGCGTGTCACCGCGCCAGGCGCACCAGCTCGGCTGCTTCGGTGACAACATCCAGGCGCTGCGCGTGGCCGGTGCCTTCGACGACTGCCAGGCCATGGTCAAGCAGGCGCTGGCCGACCGCGAACTGCAGGCACAGGTGCCGCTGAGCTCGGCCAACAGCATCAGCCTCGGTCGCCTGCTGCCGCAGATGAGCTACTACGCACATACGGCACTGAGCCACTACGCGTTGCATCGTCGCCGGCTCAACCTGGTGGTACCGACCGGCAACCTGGGCAACGCAATGGCCGCAGTGCTGGCGCGCGCGCTGGGCGTGCCGATCGGACAGATCGTGCTGGCCACCAATGCCAACGCCGTATTGCCGGCGTACTTCAACGGTGGCGAGTACCACCCGCAGGCCAGCGTGGCGACCGTGGCCAATGCAATGGACGTGGGTGCGCCTAGCAACTTCGAACGCCTGCGCTGGCTTTACCGGGGAGATGATGCGGAGCTGCGCGCTGCACTGCGTGCGTTCGCGGTGGATGATGTGACCATCCGCGCGACGATTGCGGCGGCCCATGCCAGCAGTGGCGAGCTGTTCTGCCCGCATACGGCTACGGCGGTGAAGGTGCTGCAGGACCTGCGCGCACGTGGTGCCAAGGGCGACTGGGCGGTGGTGGCCACCGCGCATCCGGCCAAGTTCGAGGCCGTGGTCGAGCCGTTGATCGGCGAACCTGTGGCCGTGCCACCGGCATTGGATGCGTTGTTGCAACGGGCGGCGCACGCCGAACCGTTGGCCGCCGATTACGCGGCGTTGCGCGAGGTGTTGTTGCGTTGATCGGAGATGGATGGGATTGCCGGCCGCTGGCCGGCAATCCCAGCAACCGCAGTGCGGTCAGATCAACCCTTCACCGGCCAGCGTGCGCAGCCCGTCCTCGTCGAGGATCTCCACTACGTTCAGGTGGGGCAGGGCAATCAGCCCTTGCTGGCGCAGCTTGGTGAAGGTGCGGCTGACCGTTTCCATGGTCAGACCCAGATGGTCGGCGATGTCGCCTCGGCCCATCGGCAGCGACACGCGCAGGCCGTCGCCGCCCAGCCTGGCTTCACGCGCGGCCAGGCGCAGCAGGAAATCGGCCAGCTTCTCGGCCGGCTGCAGGCGTGCCAGCGCCAGTGCAGCGTCCTGCGCGGCATCCAGTTCCTGGCAGGCACGCTGCAGCAGCTTGCGCTCCAGGTGCGGGAAGCGGCTGCGGAGCGCCTTCATCTGTGGCAGCGCGACGCGGCAGACACGGCTGTCGGCGATGGCTTCGATGTCGTAGCGGTGATGGTCGCTGCCGCTCAGGCCCAGGTAGTCGCCGGGCAGCACGAAGCCGTTGATCTGGCGGCGGCCGTCGGCCAGGGTGCGTACCAGGCGCAGTGCGCCGGCAGTCAATGTATAGACATGGTCGCGTTCTTCACCCGTGCGGGCGAGCGTGCTGCCCATGCTGACCTGCTGCGAAACGGTGACCTGTTCCAGCGCCTGCACTTCATCGGGCGACAGCGCCGAGCACACCGCAAGGTGGCGAACCGAGCAGTGCAGGCAGTCCAGCGTGGTGCAGGACGGCGAGGCGGGATCGTTGGTGGCGGGCGGAGCGCCGGAAGGCCGTGACATGTTGCGGGGGCGTATCGCGGGCGGGGAGGGCCTTATGATACTTCAAGCGGCCGTTCGACCCTGCCCGAGGCGGGGGCGCTAGAATGTCGCCCCCTCCCACGTCCCGTTCCAGCAGGAGTTCCGCCCGTGATCAAGCCCCGTACCCCGCCCGGCACCCTTGAACTGCTGCCGCGCGAGCAGATTGCGTTCCAGCGCATGCTGGACGTGATCCGCCGCAACTACGAGCGCTTCGGGTTCCTGCCGGTGGAGACGCCGGTGTTCGAGCTGTCCGATGTGCTGCTGACCAAGTCCGGCGGCGAGACCGAGCGCCAGGTGTACTTCGTGCAGTCCACCGGTGCGCTGGCCAATGCGGCCGAATCGGGCGACCGTTCGCTGCCGGAGATGGCGCTGCGCTTCGACCTGACCGTGCCGCTGGCACGCTACGTGGCCGAGCACGAACACGAACTCACCTTCCCGTTCCGTCGCTACCAGATGCAGCGCGTTTACCGCGGCGAGCGTGCCCAGCGCGGCCGTTTCCGCGAGTTCTACCAGTGCGACATCGACGTGATCGGCAAGGACAGCCTGAGCGTTCGCTATGATGCCGAAGTGCTGGCGGTCATCCACGCCGTGTTCTCGGAGCTGCGCATCGGCGACTTCAGCATCCAGCTGAACAACCGCAAGCTCATGCGCGGCTTCTTCGAAAGCCTGGGCGTGGCCGAAGGCGAGCGCCAGCTGGCGGTGCTGCGTGAAGTGGACAAGCTGGACAAGCGCGGCGCCGATTACGTGCGCGAGACGCTGGTGGGCGAGGGCTTCAACATCCCGGGCGAGCAGGTCGAGAAGATCCTGGCCTTTGTGGCCGTGCGTTCGCAGGGCCATGCCGATGCGCTGGCGCAGCTGGCAACGCTTGAAGCCGACGCCGGTTCTTCGGAGATCCTGCGTACCGGCGTGGCCGAACTGCGCGAAGTGCTGCAGCTGGTGCAGGCGCTGGGCGTGCCGGAAACCGCGTACTGCCTGAACTTCTCCATTGCGCGCGGCCTGGACTACTACACCGGCACCGTCTACGAGACAACGTTGACCGACCACCCGCAGATCGGCTCGATCTGCTCGGGCGGCCGCTACGAAGACCTGGCCAGCCACTACAGCAAGTCCAAGTTGCCGGGCGTGGGCATTTCCATCGGCCTGTCGCGCCTGTTCTGGCAGCTGCGCGAGGCCGGCCTGATCGATGGCATCGAGGCCAGCAGCGTGCAGGCGCTGGTGGCGCTGATGGACGAGCAGGGCATGCCGCAGTCGCTGGACATCGCCCGCCGCCTGCGCGCCGGTGGCATCAATACCGAAGTGCAGATGGAGCCGAAGAAGATCGGCAAGCAGTTCCAGTACGCGGCCAAGGCGGGCATCCGCTTCGCGGTGCTGGCCGGTGAGGACGAGCTGGCGCGGGGCGTGGTGGCGGTGAAGGACCTGCTGCGCGAGCAGCAGTTCGAAGTGTCGCGCGATGAGCTGGCGAGCACCCTGCAGGTGGAGCTGGAGCAGTCGAAGGTGATGTAACGGCCGGTTGGCCGCATGCCAACACGCCACGAAAACGCCCACCACCCGGTGGGCGTTTTCGTTTCCGGGCCGCGTTCCGGGGTCAGAGCCGTTTTCCTTCAGAAAACGGATCCGACCCCTTGCTGTTCCAACAGCTCGCAGGAAACTGTCGACGGCGGGGTGGGTCCGGAGGCAGGGGTGTCCGCGGCATGGATGCCGCGGCCAAGCCCCCATGGACGGGTTTACGGCGTCCCCTGCCACCGGACCCACCCCGCCAACCCTCAGCCATCCAGCATTTGACGTCGCTTCGGCATCTAGCGGGTGCAGGGCAGCAGCCTTGCCGCCCCCTCAACCCCCGATTTGACGCACTGCGCAAGAATGCGCTAATGTACTAACGCGCTATTACATTGATGCATGGAAACGACCCCGTGAAAGCCCGCCCCGAGATTGCCGCCAAAGACCCGAAGGCCGACCTGGAAGCCTTGGCCCTGGCCTTTGCCGCCCTGCGCGAGCCGGAGGAGGTGGAAGCCTTCCTGTGCGACCTGTGCACTCCGGCCGAACTGGAAGCCATGGCCGACCGCTGGAAGGTGGTGCCGTTGCTGCAGCAGGGCGTGCCGTACCGCGAGATCCACGAGCGCACCGGGGTCAGCGTGACCACCACCGGGCGGGTGGCGCGCACGCTCGAGCACGGCCATCGAGGCTATGCCGCTGCCATCGACCGCCTTGCTTCGCGCTGATCCGCGCCCCGTTCCGAACTTCGAGACCTCCCCCATGAGTGCAACCCAGGCAGCGCCGGCACGAGACCGGCTGCGTATCGCCATCCAGAAGAGTGGCCGGCTGGCCGAGCCCGCCCGTAACCTGCTCAGCGCCTGTGGCCTGAGCTGGCGCGAAAGCCGTGACAAGTTGTTCTGCTACGGTGAATCGCTGCCGGTAGACCTGCTGCTGGTGCGTGACGACGACATCCCCGGCCTGATCGCTGACGGCGTCTGCGACCTCGGCATCGTCGGCCGCAATGAACTGGACGAGCAGGCCGCGGCACGCCGCCAGATCGGCCTGCCTGACGCCTATCAGGCGCTGCGCGGGCTGGGCTTCGGCCAGTGCCGGCTGATGCTGGCGGTGCCGGAGGAATGGCAGTGGCAGGGCCCGGCGCAGCTGGCCGGTACCCGCATCGCCACCAGCTACCCGGCCATCCTCACGCAGTGGCTGGCGGAGCAGGGCGTGGACGCGCAGGTGGTCGAATTGTCCGGTTCGGTGGAAATCGCCCCGCGCCTGGGCACTGCCGACCTGATCTGTGATCTGGTCTCCAGCGGTGCCACGCTGCGCGCCAACCAGTTGACCCCGGTACACAACCTGCTCGACAGCGAGGCGGTGCTGGCCGGTGCAGTACGAGTGCCGGATGATGCACGGGCTTCGCTGCGCGCGATGCTGCTGCGCCGACTCGATGGCGTGGTGCAGCGCCAGGACCGCAAGCTGCTGATGTTCCGCGCCAGCGAGGACCGCGTCGACGCGCTGGCGCAGTTGCTGGCCGATGCCGAGCCGCTGTTGCGGTTGCCGGCCGATGGCGGTGCGCTGCGCCTGCAGACCATGTGCCCTGGCCCGCTGAGCTGGCAGCGCATGGAGGAACTCGAGCGCGCGGGTGCGCGGGGCCTGATGGTACTGAGCGTGGAGCGGTCGCTGGCATGAACCGTCTGATCTGGTCCCGACTTGATGAGGCCGCGCGCAGCGCGGCATTGACCCGCCCGGTGCAGACCGTGGCGCAGCAGACCCGCGACGCGGTGGCGACGCTGATCGCACAGGTGCGCGCGCAGGACGACGACGCGCTGCGTGCGATCACCGCACACTTCGATGGTGTCGAACTGTCGTCCTTTGAAGTGAGCGAAGCCGAGTTCGCGGCGGCCGAAGCCGCTGTCCCCGCCGAACTGCGCCAGGCCATGGTGGACGCCGCCGAGCGCATCGCCCGCTTCCACGCCGCCGGCATGGGCAAGGGATACGCAGTTGAAACCGCGCCAGGCGTGGTCTGCGAACGCATGCTGCGCCCGATCGGGCGGGTGGGCCTGTACGTGCCGGCCGGCAGCGCGCCGCTGCCGTCTACCGCGCTGATGCTGGGCGTTCCGGCACAGCTGGCCGGCTGCCCGCAGGTGGTGCTGTGCACGCCGCCGCGAGCCGATGGCAGCGCAGACCCGGCCGTACTGGTGGCGGCGCGGCTGACCGGCGTGCAGCGCGTGTTCAAGCTGGGCGGCGCGCAGGCGATCGCTGCCATGGCCTATGGCACCGCAAGCATTCCCGCCTGCGACAAGCTGTTCGGGCCGGGCAACAGCTTCGTGACCGAAGCGAAGCAGCAGGTCGCACAGGAGGGCGCCGCCGCCATCGACATGCCGGCCGGTCCTTCGGAGGTGCTGGTGATTGCCGATGCCGGTGCCAATCCGGCGTTCGTGGCCGCCGACCTGCTGTCGCAGGCCGAACACGGCCCGGATTCGCAGGTGCTGCTGCTGACCGACGATGCCGGGATGCTGGCGGCGGTCGAGGCTGAGGTCGAGCGCCAGGTGGCCCTGCTGCCGCGCGAGCAGATTGCGCGCCAGGCGCTGTCAGCGTCGCGCCTGATCCAGGTTGATTCGTTGGACGAGGCCTTCGCGATCAGCAACCGCTATGCGCCGGAGCACCTGATCCTGGCGCTGCGTGATCCGCGTGCGTGGCTGGACAAGGTGCAGGCGGCCGGCTCGGTGTTCCTGGGTGATTACACCCCCGAAGCACTGGGTGACTACTGCAGCGGCACCAACCACGTACTGCCCACCGCCGGTGCCGCACGTGCCTACAGCGGCGTGAGTGTTGCCAGCTTCCAGAACCTGATCAGCGTGCAGAGCGCCAGTGCCGCCGGCCTGGCCGCGATCGGCGGCTGCGCGCGCATCATCGCCAGCGCCGAAGGCCTGGATGCCCACGAGCGTGCGGTGGCATTGCGCATGGAGGTGGCGGCATGAGCGCGGCTATCGAGGATGTGCTGGCGCTGGTACGCCCGGATCTGCAGGCGTTCGCCGGCTACAGCTCGGCACGCAGTGCGGCGGTGCAGGGCGAGGTCTGGTTGAACGCCAACGAGTCGGCCTGGGCCAATCCGGCCGATGCGGCTGGCAGCAGCCGGCGCTATCCGGAGCCGCAACCGTTGGCGTTGCGCGAAGGCTTGGCGGCGCTGTACGGCGTGACGCCGCAGCAGCTGCTGGTCGGCCGCGGCAGCGACGAGGCCATTGATCTGCTGGTACGCGCGCTGTGCGTGCCGGGTCGCGATGGCGTGCTGGTCACGCCGCCGGTGTTCGGCATGTACGCCGTCTGCGCGCGCCTGCAGGGTGCCGCATTGATTGAAGTGCCGCTGGTGGACAGCGAGGATGGCCTGCGCGCCGATCTGGATGCGGTGATCGATGCGGCCAAGGCGCAAGGTGCCAAGCTGGTGTTCCTGTGCGCCCCGTCGAACCCGGCCGGCAGTGACATCGCCCTGGACGAAGTCGAGCGGGTGGTGGTTGCGCTGCGCGGGCAAGCACTGGTGGTGGTGGACGAGGCCTATGTCGAGTACGCGCAGCGTCCGTCGGCGACCACGCTGCTGGCCGCGAACCCGAATCTGGCGGTGCTGCGCACGCTGTCGAAGGCGCACGCTCTTGCCGCCGCCCGCGTTGGCACCCTGATCGCCGCCCCGGAGCTGATTGCCGTGCTGCGCCGCTGCCAGGCGCCGTACCCGGTGCCGACGCCATGCACGGAACTGGCGGTGCAGGCGCTGCAACCCGCCGCGCTGACCATCACCGCCGAGCGCGTAGCCACGGTGATTGCCGAGCGCGAACGCCTGCGCGAGGCGCTGCCGGGCCTGCCCGGCGTGCGTCGCGTCTACCGCTCATCCGGCAACTACCTGCTGGTTCGCTTCGCCGATGCCCAGGCCGCGTTCGATACGCTGCTGGCTGTGGGCGTGGTGGTGCGCGACCAGCGCGCCGCGCCGCAGTTGGGTGATGCACTGCGCATCAGTATCGGCAGTCCCGAAGAGAACGACCGCGTGCTTGCGGCCCTGTCGGCGCGGAGGGCCGCAGCATGACCCCGATCCTGTTCATCGACCGCGACGGTACCCTCATCGAGGAGCCGTCCGACTTCCAGATCGACGCCTACGAGAAGCTGCGCTTCGTGCCGCAGGTGATCCCGGCGCTGCTGAAGCTGCGTGATGCCGGCTACCAGTTCGTGATCGTCACCAACCAGGATGGCCTGGGCAGCGACAGCTACCCACGCGCCAGCTTCGATGGCCCCAACGACCTGATGCTGCAGATCTTCGAGAGCCAGGGCATCACCTTCCGTGACGTGCTGATCGACTGCAGTTGGCCGCAGGACAACGCGCCCACGCGCAAGCCGGGCATCGGCCTGATGACCGCCTACCTGCAGGACCGCAGCATCGACTGGGCGCGTTCGGGCATGGTGGGGGACCGTATCACCGACCTGCAGTTCGCCGACAACCTCAACATCCGTGGCTTCCAGCTGCGCACCGAACAGTTCGGTGGCGAGTGGAACTGGCCGGGCATCGCCCATGCGCTGGCCGACGCGCCGCGTACTGCCGTGGTCCAGCGCAACACCAAGGAGACGAAGATCCGCGTTGAACTCGATCTGGACCGTGCCGGTGATGCGCGCATCGCCACCGGACTGCCCTTCTTCGACCACATGCTGGAACAGATCGGCAAGCACGGCGGGTTCGCGCTGGACATCCAGGCCGAGGGCGACCTGCACATCGACGAGCACCACACCATCGAGGACACCGGGCTGGCGCTGGGTCAGGCCCTGCGCGAGGCGCTGGGCGACAAGCGCGGCATCGGCCGCTACGGCTTCACCCTGCCGATGGACGAGACCCTGGCCAGCGCTGCGCTGGACTTCAGCGGCCGCCCGTACTTCGTGTTCGAGGGCGAATTCAAGCGCGAGCGGGTGGGCGACATGCCGACCGAGCTGGTGCCGCACTTCTTCCGTTCGCTGTGCGATGCCAGTGGCCTGAACCTCAACCTGCAGGTACGCGGCGACAACGATCACCACAAGGTGGAGGCCTGCTTCAAGGCGCTGGCGCGCGCACTGCGCCCGGCGCTGGCCCGGCAGGGCACGGCACTGCCGAGCACCAAGGGGGCATTGTGAGCGACGTCGCGCTGATCGATGCCGGTGGTGCCAACCTGGGCTCGGTGCGCTACGCACTGGAGCGCCTGGGCGCGACGGTGCGGCTGGTGCGCGATGCGGACGAACTGGTGGGTGCGCAGCGGGTGATCCTGCCCGGTGTCGGCGCCGCCGGTCCCGGCATGCAGCGCCTGCACGCGCAGGGCCTGGTGGAACCGCTGCAGCGATTGCAGGTGCCGCTGATGGGCATCTGCCTTGGGATGCAGTTGCTGTTCGAACGTTCCGAGGAAGCGGGCGTAGAAACACTGGGACTGATTCCGGGCGTGGTGCGCAAGCTGGTGCCGGCCTGTGGCATCCGGGTGCCGCACATGGGTTGGAACCGGCTGCTGCCGCTGCGGGAGTCGTTGCTGTTGCAGGGTGTCCCGGAGCGGGCCAGCGCCTACTTCGTGCACAGCTACGCGGCGCCGCTGAATGCCCACACCGTCGCGGCGTGCGACCACGGTGGGCTGTTCACTGCCGTGGTGGAGCAGGGGCGTTACTACGGCGCACAGTTCCACCCCGAGCGCTCCGGCGAGACCGGCTCGCTGATGCTGCGCAATTTCCTCGAGGGCACCGCTGCATGAGTTTCATCGTCTACCCCGCGCTGGATATCCGCGATGACCGCGTGGTGCGGCTGCGCCAGGGCGACTACGCGCAGGAAACCTCCTACGGCGACGATCCGCTGCCGCGCGCGCAGGCCTTCGCCGCCCAGGGCGCGCAGTGGATGCATCTGGTCGACCTGGATGCTGCACGCGCCGGTGGCTATACGCTGGCACCGCTGCTGGCGGCGATCCGCGCGCAGACGCCGCTGCAGGTGCAGACCGGTGGTGGCGTGCGTGGCCGCGACGATGTGGCGCGCATGCTTGATGCTGGCGCCGGCCGCGTGGTGGTCGGCTCGCTGGCGGTGCGCCGCCCCGATGAAGTGGTCGGCTGGCTGGAGGAATTTGGCGCCGAGCGCATCACGATTGCGCTGGACGCGCGCCAGGACGCACAGGGGCAGTGGCAGCTGCCGGTGCACGGCTGGACCGAGAACGCCGGGGTGACCCTGGATGACCTGGCCCAGCGCTACGCGCGCGCCGGCATGCGCCACCTCTTGTGCACCGACATCGCCCGCGACGGCATGCTGGCCGGGCCCAATATCGGCCTCTACCAGCACCTGTCGGCATTGCTGCCGGGGGTGGCGGTGCAGGCGTCCGGCGGCATCCGTGACGTGGCCGATGTGGCCGAGGCGCGTGCCGCTGGCTGCGGTGGTGCGATTCTCGGCAAGGCACTGCTGGAGCAGCGCATGGACCTGGCGGAGGCGCTGGCATGTTGAGCCGCCGCATCATTCCCTGCCTTGACGTGCGCGATGGCCGCGTGGTGAAGGGCGTGCGCTTCCGCGACCACGTCGACATGGGCGACATCGCCGAGCTGGCGCAGCGCTACCGCGACCAAGGTGCCGACGAGCTGGTGTTCTATGACATCGGCGCCAGCCCCGAGGCGCGTTCGGTGGACGTGGCGTGGATCGAGCGCATCGCGCGCCTGATCGACATTCCGTTCTGCGTGGCCGGTGGCATCGACAGCGTGGAAGCCGCGCGTCGCGTGTTGTTCGCCGGTGCCGACAAGGTGTCGATCAACTCCCCCGCGCTGGGCCGCCCGGAACTGATCACTGAACTGGCCGACGAGTTCGGCGTGCAGTGCGTGGTGGTGGGTGTCGACTCGGTACGTGAAGCTGACGGCCAGTGGCGGGTGCGCCGTTTCAGTGGCGACCCGGACAAGACCCAGGCGGTACCGCTGCGTACCCTGGACTGGATCGTCGAAGCTCAACGGCGTGGCGCTGGCGAGATCGTGCTGAACTGCATGGACAGCGACGGTGTGCGCCGTGGCTACGATGTCGTGCAGCTGCAGCAGGCGCGGGCACTGTGCCAGGTGCCACTGATCGCCTCCGGTGGCGCCGGTGCGATGGAGCACTTCGCCGAAGCCTTTGACCAGGCCGACGTCGATGGTGCGCTGGCGGCGAGCGTGTTCCACAGCGGCGCCATCGCCATTCCGGAATTGAAGCGCTACCTGCGCGGACAGCAGATCGAGGTGCGGGATGTCTATTGAAGTCAGGCCTTCGTTGGACGCATTGCAGGCACTGGACTGGGGCAAGGGTGACGGCCTGCTGCCGGCCGTGGTGCAGGATGCCGATACGCTGCAGGTGCTGATGCTGGGCTATGTCAGCGCAGAATCGCTGGCGGCCACGCTGGCCATCGGCCACATGACGTTCTTCAGCCGCAGCAAGCAGCGGTTGTGGACCAAGGGCGGGCAGTCCGGCAACGTGCTGGTGGTGCAATCGATCAGCGTCGACTGCGACGCCGACACGCTGCTGGTGATGGCACGCCCGGCCGGGCCGACCTGCCACACGGGTGCGGAGAGCTGTTTCGACCAGGCGCCGAAGGACTTCCTGGGCGGGCTGGGCCAGTTGGTCGCGATGCGTGAGGCGCAGCGCCCGCCGGGCAGCTATACGACCCGCCTGTTCGAGGGCGGCATCCGCCGCATCGCACAGAAGGTGGGTGAGGAGGGGGTGGAGACCGCGCTGGCGGCGGTGGCGCAGGATGACGAGGCACTGCTCGGTGAGGCTTCGGACCTGCTGTACCACCTGCTGGTACTGCTGCGCGCGCGCGGTCTGTCGCTGGACGATGCGCGGGCGGTGCTGGAAAAACGCCATCGTTGAAGCGTGGTAGTGCCGGCCGCTGGCCGGCAACCTCATCATCTTCGGGCATCGAGGGGTTGCCGGCCAGCGGCCGGCACTACCCGTTGGAAATGCAGCCGAGCATGGCTCGGCTCTACAATACCGGATCCCTTTCTCCGGATGCCTCCCATGAAACTGCCTGCCGCCTGGCTGTGCTGCCTGTTGCTGACCTCGCCGGCCTGGGCTGCGGACACCGTGGTCACCGGCAAGGTCTATCTAGAGCGTGACGGCAAGCCGGGCCGCGGTGCGACCGATCCGGGCCTGGCCGGGGTGCAGGTTTCCAACGGCGAGGCCATCGTCAAGACCGCCGCCGACGGCAGCTACAGCCTGCCGGTGCGTGACCGCCAGACCGTGTTCGTGATCAAGCCCGATGCGTATTCGTTCCCGAAGGCGGCAGACGGCCTGCCTTCGTTCTGGCGCCACTTCCGCCCGAACGGCTCGCCGGCGCTGAAGTACGGCGGCATCGCCGCCACCAGCGATGTCACCCGCAACTGGGATTTCGCGCTGCAGCCGGATCGCCATGACAGCCGTCGCGGCTTCCAGATGCTGGTCTTCACCGACTCCCAGACCGCCAGCCTGAAGGACATCGGCTACTACCAGCAGTCGATCGTGTCGCCGCTGGTCGGCCAGACCAAGGCGCGCATGGGCACCACCTTGGGTGACATCGTCAACGATGACCTGACCCTGTATCCGGCAATCAACAAGGTCACTACGTCGCTGGGCGTGCCGTGGTTCCATGTGCCGGGCAATCACGATCTCGATTTCGATGCCGCCAGCGATGAGCATTCGCTGGACAGCTGGCGCAATATCTACGGCCCGGATACCTACGCGGTGGAAGAGGGCGGTGCCAGTTTCGTGTTCCTCGATGACGTGGTGTATGACCCCAACGCAAGGCCGAAGTATGTCGGTGGCCTGCGCGAAGACCAGTTCGCTTTCCTTGCCGGCTACCTGAAGGGCCTGCACAAGGACCGCCTGCTGGTGCTGGGCATGCACATCCCGCTGTTCGACGCCGCGCCGGGGCGCGAGACCTTCCGTCATGCTGACCGCCAGCGCCTGTTCGACCTGCTGAAGGACTTCCGCAACGTGCTGGTGCTCAGTGGCCACAGCCACACCCAGCAGCACGTCTACCACGGCAAGGCCGACGGCTGGAACGGTGACAAGCCGCTGCACGAATACAACGTCGGTGCCAACTGCGGCGCGTTCTGGTCGGGGGTGAAGGATGCCGCCGACGTGCCGGACAGCACCATGAGTGATGGCACGCCAAAGGGCTACGCGTTGCTGGACATCGCCGCCAATGGCAGCTACAGACTGCAGTACCGGGTGGCCGGCAAGCCGGCCAGCGAGCAGATCGGCCTGCATGCGCCGAAGGTGCTGCGCCAGGGGGCCTATCCGGCGTGGGGTGTGTACGCCAACGTCTACATGGGCGAGGACGCCAGCGTGGTCGAGTACCGCGTTGATGGCGGCGCATGGCAGCCGATGAAGCAGGTCAGCCAGCCCGACCCGCGCCTGATGGTAGAGAACGTGGCCGACGATCTGGCTGACAGCCTGCGTGGCTACGACCGCTCGCCGGAGGCCACCGCTTCGCCGCACCTGTGGCGTGGGGCGTTGCCGACCGACCTGGCCGTGGGCAGCCACAAGGTAGAGGTACGCTCCACCCAGCCCGATGGCGTGGTGTTCACCGCCACCACCCGCTACAGCCTGCAGACTGCCCAGCCCTGACACGCCGCAAGGCCTCTCCAGCGAAAGGACCCGGCATGGATATCCGCTTCATGGCCGGCACCACGCCGGCGACCCTCAGCCGCCACTGGTTCACCGGCGCGATGCTGTTGCAGAGCGCCACCGAGAAGGTCTGGGTGCAGCATCCGCTGCATCCGGGCACCCACTTCTCGTTCTCACTGGTACAGTCGTGGCTGCGCCACATCGCCGGCCATGAGGTGCTGGTCGAGCGCACCCGGCCGCTGTTGTTCGCCGGCTTCCGCCCGCAGCGCCTGCGCGTGCTGGTGGATGGCGTGCAGGTGGCCGAACAGGAAGGCATGTAGGCCAACCTGAACCGCCGGCGCGCTAGGCAAAGCCGCTCCGATGCCTGAGAATCGGGGCGATTCAATCGATCCAAGCAGGCCAGCGTGACCATCGCAGCAGCGTCCCCGGTTTCCACCGACTCCGCCCGCGGCGGTCTTCCGCGCAGTCTCGTTGTCGCCGATGTCGGCGGCACTTTCGCCCGTTTGGCGCTGGCTGAAACGCAACCCGGCCAGGCACCACTGCTGGGCAGCCATCGCACCTACGCCTGCGCCGAGCATCCCAGCCTGGCCGCGATCCTTGCTGATTTCACCGCAGGCCTCGGCCAGCCGGTACAGGCCGCCGTGGTCGCCATCGCCGGCCTGCTCGATGGCGATGTGCTGATCAATTCCAACCTGCCGTGGACGGTCTCGCTGTCGGCCACGCGGGTGCAGTCCGGGCTGCATGAGCTGCAGCTGATCAATGATTTTGAAGCGGTGGCGTTGGCCATTCCCTACCTGCAGCCTGACACCCTGGTGCCGCTCAATGGCGATGCTGACCCGGCGCAGGCGTTCCCGGCGCTGGTGCTGGGCGCCGGTACCGGTCTGGGTGCAGCATTGCGCTTTGCCGACGGCGAGCGTCCGGTGCTGGCCAGCGAGATCGGCCATGCCGCGCTCGGCGCCGGCAACGCGCTGGAACTGCAGGTGCTGGACAAGCTGCTGCAGCGCTGGCCGCACGTGGACAACGAGCGCGTGCTGTCCGGCAGTGGCCTGATGAACCTGTATCCGTGCCTGTGCGAATTGCGCGGCGTCACTCCGGTGTGGAGCAGTACCGAGGCACTGATCGGTGCCGCGCGCAGCGGTGAGGATGCGCTGGCCGTGGAAACGCTGCAGGTGTTCTGTGCCTGGCTGGGCAGCCTGGTAGGCGACGCAGCGATCGCGGTGGGTGCGCGTTCGGTGTACCTGGCCGGGGGCATTTCCGCGCATGTGCAGGATTTCCTGGCCGATGGTCGCTTCCGTGAGCGCTTCCTCAACAAGGGCGTGCTGACCGAGGTGCTGCGCCAGGTGCCGGTATGGCGCGTGGAGCATGGCCAGCTGGGCGTTCTCGGCGCAGCGGTCTGGTACGCCGCACGGCAGCCCACGCACGACTGATCGGCGTGGCCGGCATCGGGCCGGCCGCGCATTGCAGACTGGGAGGGGAAGATGGTGGATCGCAGGCAGTTCCTGCAGGCCGGCGCACTGGCCGCAGGCATGGTGGCCTTGCCGGGCGTGCAGGCGCGCACGCAGGGTGGGGCCAGGGTGGTTTCGACCTGGGACTTCGGCGTGCCGGCCAACCAGGCCGCGTGGAAGGTGCTGGCGCAGGGTGGCAGCGCACTGGATGCGGTGGAAGCGGGCGCACGCTGGGCTGAGAGCGAGCTGTGCAACCCCACCGTCGGCCATTGCGGCAACCCGGATCGCGACGGCGTGCTGAGCCTGGATGCGAGCATCATGGATGGCGATGGCCGTTGTGGCGCAGTGGCCGCGCTGGTCGACATCCTGCATCCGGTGTCGGTGGCCCGCAAAGTGATGGAAAACAGCCCGCACGTGCTGCTGGTGGGCGAGGGTGCGCAGCAGTTCGCGGTGCAGCAGGGTTTCGAGCGCAGGCACCTGCTCACGCCGCAGGCCGAAGCGGCCTGGCGCGAGTGGCTGAAGACCGAGAAGTACCAGCCGCAGATCAATGCCGAGCGCCGTGGTATTCCCGGCAACAGCGACAACCACGACACCATCGGCATGCTGGCGCTGGATGCCAAGGGCCATCTTGCAGGTGCCTGCACCACCAGCGGCATGGCCTGGAAGCTGCACGGCCGGGTCGGCGACAGCCCGATCATCGGTGCCGGCCTGTATGTCGACAACGAAGTGGGCGCGGCCACTGCCTCGGGCGTGGGTGAGGAGATGATCCGCAACGCCGCCTCGTTCCTGGTGGTCGAGCTGATGCGCCAAGGACGCTCGCCCGCGCAGGCCTGCCGCGAAGCCATCGACCGCGTGGTGCGCAAGCGCCCCGAAGCGAGCAGAACATTGCAGGTGTGCTTCCTGGCCATGAACAAGCAGGGCGAGGTGGGTGCCTACGCGTTGCACCGCGGCTTCGTCTACGCCGTGTGCGATGGACAGCGCCAGGACGACCTGCGCGACTCGCCGTCGATCTACATGAGCACTCAGGCGTGAGCACGCGGCTGACCCTGGAGATCGCCAGCAACTCGCTGGCCTCGGCGCTGGCCGCACAGGCCGGCGGTGCCGACCGCATCGAACTGTTCGAGAACCTGGCCGAGGGTGGCACCACGCCGTCGTTTGCCACCATCGCGATCGCCCGCGAACGCCTGTCGATTCCGCTGTTCGTGCTGGTGCGCCCGCGCCCGGGTGATTTCCACTACGACGCATTGGAAACCGAACTGATGCTGCGTGACATCGCGCAGTGCCGCGCGCTGGGCTGCGATGGCGTGGTGATCGGTGCGCTGGATGTGCAGGGCGGTATCGACCTGGCGTTGTGCCGTGAACTGGTGCAGGCCGCCGGGCCGCTGCAGGTGACTTTCCATCGTGCCTTCGACGCGGCCCGCGATCTGCCGGCGGCGCTGGAGCAGGTGATCGGACTGGGTTGCCAGCGCGTGCTGACCTCGGGCGGCCAGGTCAGCGCAGAGGCCGGCGCCGATGTGCTGGCGGGTCTGGTCACCCAGGCGGCGGGACGTATCACGGTGATGGCCGGCGCCGGGCTGGGCCCGGCCAACATCGCCGCCGTTGCGCGACGGACCGGCTGCACCGAACTGCACGCCTCGGCCAAGGGCCTGCGCCGCTCGGCGATGCAGTTCCAGAACCCGGCTTTGCGCGGCCTGGACCCGGACTGGAGCCAGACCGCCACCGCGACCGTGGCCGCGCTGCGGGAGGCGCTGGACGGCGCAAGGTAGCCCGCTTCTGCTGTAGAGCCGAGCCAACGCTCGGCTGCGCTTTGCGGCAAACGACATCAGCCGAGCACGGGCTCGGCTCTACAGTCGCACGCGACGACGCGGACAAAACCGTTCCGCGCGCGGTTGTCGCGATCGTGTCATTGACGCGTGCGCTGTTCTCTCAGCGATGTTTCGCAACCCTTTGATTGTTCTTGATACCTGCGGCTGATAGCGGCATTGCGTAGGGTGTTGCTGCATCGCCGCATGCCCGGCGTGGTTCAGCTGTGCTTTAGTTTGGATCGATCCACAGGGGAGGGAGCTGGGACGGTGGTGAACCGATCCCGGCACCCGGATCAGCCGTCGTGCTACGCCACCACCTGTCCGTGCGTCCACACTTTCCAAGAGCAACCACCCATGGCTCAGTCCGTTCGCAAGCGTCGTCATCTGCTGTCCCAGGCACTGGTCCTGGCCCTGTTGCCCCTGGCCGCGGGTGCACAGGAAGCGGCCAGTTCGTCCACCAAGGACTTGGATGCGGTCACCGTTACTGGTTCGCGCATCAAGCGCGCCGCGGTCGAAGGCCCGGCCCCGGTCAACGTGATTACCGCTCAGCAGATCCAGAAAGAGGGCTTCGTCAGCGTGTATGACGCGCTGAAGACGCTCACCGAAGCGACCGGCACCGTTGAAGCCGCCTCGCAATGGGGCTCGCACACGCCCAACGCCAGTGGCCTGAACCTGCGCGGCATGGGCCCGAACCGCTCGCTGCTGTTGGTCAACGGCCGTCGCGTGGCCGATTACCCGCTGCCGTATGGCGGTGAAACCAACTTCTCCAACTACGGCAACATTCCCGCTGCCGCGGTCGAGCGCATCGAAGTACTGACCGGCGGCGCCTCGGCCATCTACGGTTCGGATGCGATCGCCGGCGTGGTCAACGTCATCCTCAAGACCAACTACGACGGCGACGAAGTGCGCGTGCGTGGCGGTACCTCCACCGAAGGCGGGCGCGACACCTGGGACCTGTCCTGGGCCGGCGGCAGGACCGGTGACAACTGGAGCGTGACCTACGCGCTGCAGTACACCAAGCGCGATCCCCTGTTCGGCCGCGACCGCCCGCAAATGGACGATGCCGATGATGCGCCGCATGCGTCCTGGAACATGGAGCAGCGCATGGTCGGCTTCCGCCCCACCTCGGGCCTGGCGTTGATCGATCCGACGACGGGCCAGCGCCTGGCGCCACCCGCCGGCACCTGCGAGAAGTTCGACGGTGAGTACTACACGGCCGATCGACTGGTCTACAACTACGCCGCCAACCGCATCACCAACACCGGCCGCCTGTGCGGCATGAGCGCCGACTACGCCAACTGGCTGCTGACCGGTGGTGCCGAGAACGTGTCCGGCAACCTGTATGCCACCTTCGATTTCAGCAGCGACCTGCAGACCTGGACCAACCTGGCGGTGTACCACTCCGAAGCGATCTGGGGCACCAACCCGCCCAGCGTCTCGCTGATCGACGACGACAACGGCTATTACTGGGATGCCAATCGCAACCGTCCGATCCTGGGCGTGCGCCAGTTCACTCCGAACGAAGTCGGTGGCCTGGATACCCTGCGCAACACCAACCGCGAGCTGTCCTGGGACTGGAGCGCAGGCCTGCGTGGACGTCTTGCCGAACGCTTTGACTGGAGCGCCACGGTGGGGCGTTCCTATTACCGCGTGGAAGAGCGGCAGAACGTTGTCGACGAGCAGAAATCGTACGACTACTTCCTCGGCCCGCGCCTGGGTACCACCGCCGATGGCGAGGCGATCTACGCGTTGAACGAATCGCGCTGGTGGAATCCGCTCACGCCGGACCAGTACTGGCAGATGGGCACGGTCGCCAGGAACCGCGCGTCATCGTGGGTCAACCAGGCCTCGGCGGACATCACCGGCGAGCTGTTCCAGGGCTGGGCCGGCCCGATCTCGTTCGCCGCCGTGGCCGAAGTCGCGCAGCAGGGCTATCACCTCAGCCCGGACCCGCGCGCCGGCATCGACTTCGATCTGCAGAACGTCGATCGCGGTGGCGGCGAGCGCACCCGTTACTCGGCCGGCGTCGAGTTCAAGATCCCGCTGCTGGAGAGCGTGACGGCCACCGCCGCCGCCCGCTACGACCGCTATGGCAACTACAAGGCCGATGACAGCAGTGAAGCGCTGGATATCGGCAGCCAGAAGGAGACCACCTGGAACGTCGGCCTGGAATGGCGCCCGGTCGAATCGCTGCTGGTGCGTGGCTCGTATGCCACCAGTTTCCACGCGCCGGACATGCACTACCTGCTGGGCCAGCCGAGCAGTTCCGAAGTGCAGACCTATGACCGCCTGCGCTGCATCCAGAGCGGTGCCTACCTGGTCAACAACTGTGGCGTGGGCAACACCGATGTCTGGTACACCTTCGACGTGAACCGGCGTGGCACGCCGCTGCTGCGTTCGGAAACCGGCGATTCGTGGACGGTCGGCTTCGTCTGGGACGTGATGCCGAACCTGTCGGTCAGCGCCGACTACTGGGCGATCAAGCTGGAAGACATGATCGTCGACGTCGGCGCCGACGAGGTGCTGGCCAGCGAGGCCGGCTGCCTGACCGGCAAGAACATCGACGGCACGCCGTGGGCCAATCCGGCCGGTGGCGACTATTGCGCCGGCATCCTGGCCCGCGTGAACCGCGACAGCAGCGGCCGCCTGGTATCGATCGAGCGCGGCCCGTTCAACCTGGCCAGCCGGGAAGTGCGCGGCATCGACCTGACTGCACGCTATCGCCTGGAAACCGCGCAGTGGGGCAGCTTCCAGCTGGGCCTGAACTACACCAACCAGATCTCGACCAAGGAACAGCGCTACGCCAACGACCCGAACCCGGAACGGCGCGACCGGGACCTGCGCAGCAAGCTGCGCGCGAGCCTGGCCTGGCAGCGCGGCAACTGGAACGCCAACGTCTATGCCGACCGCGTGGGTTCGGTGCCGGGCGTGCGCTATCACTGGGGCACCGACCGCCTGGACAATCCCGGCGGCTGCCTGCCGTTCGCCGACGGCTACGTGCCCAGTGACAGCCCGTCGCTGAACTGCCTGGAACCGGCACAGCTGCCGGATGGCTCGGTGAACCCGAACCCCAACGCGGGCCAGCAGACCTCGCGCTACTTCGGCCGGGTCGGCCCGTTCATCACCTGGAACGTCAACGTGGGTTACCAGGTGACCGAGCACGCCAAGGTCAATGTCTACGTCAACAACGTGTTCAATTCGGCCAGCTGGAACCACAAGGACCCGTACAAGCTGGACTATGACTTCGCCCCGACCCGGTTGCTGAGCGCGGTCGGCCGCGAGTTCGCATTGGAGTATGTGTTCACCTTCTGAGGAGACCGACCTCCGCCGCTGGATCCACGCCATGCGTGGATGCGGAAACGGGACGCCGGGGGCGGCGCTCCCTTCAGGCATGCGGACAGGCTGGATTTGACCTTCCCACGATGGCAAGGTTTAGCCTGTCCGCATCCAGAAGGAAACCCGGGAATCCGATCATGAGCACGCCGCGCGCCGCTGCCGCCCCCGCCAGCCCCTCCACCATCAGCCTGCCCATCGAGGGCATGACCTGCGCCAGCTGCGTGGGCCGGGTCGAGGCAGCACTGTCCAAGGTCGAGGGCGTGGGCAGTGTCTCGGTGAACCTGGCCACCGAGCGGGCGGACATTCGTCCGTCGGGCCCGGTGGATCGCGCGGCGCTTGTCCAGGCAGTGGAGCGGGTGGGCTATGACGTGCCCGCGGCGACCACCGAGCTGGCGGTCGAAGGCATGACCTGCGCTTCCTGCGTGGGCCGTGTCGAACGCGCGCTGTTGGCCGTGCCCGGCGTCAGCCAGGCCAGCGTCAACCTGGCCACCGAGCGCGCCACGGTGCGTGGCATGGCGGACGTGGCTGCGCTGGTCGCCGCGATCGACAAGGCCGGCTATGACGCACGTGTGATCGAGGCGGGTGTGCAGTCCGATGATCAGACTGCGGAAAAGAAGGATGCCGAGCGCGCCGGGCTGAAGCGCGACCTGATCGTGGCCACCGCGCTGGCACTGCCGGTGTTCGTACTGGAAATGGGCTCGCACCTGATTCCCGGCATGCACGCATGGGTGATGTCCACCCTCGGCATGCAGGCCAGCTGGTACCTGCAGTTCGCACTGACGCTCCTGGTGCTGGCCATCCCCGGGCGCCGCTTCTACCAGAAGGGCTTCCCGGCGCTGCTGCGGTTGGCGCCGGACATGAATTCACTGGTGGCGGTGGGCACCGCCGCGGCGTTCGGCTATTCGGTGGTAGCGACCTTTGCACCGCGGCTGCTGCCGCCGGGCACGGTGAACGTCTACTACGAAGCGGCGGCGGTGATCGTCGCGCTGATCCTGCTCGGCCGCTTCCTCGAGGCCCGGGCCAAGGGCCGCACCTCCGAAGCGATCAAGCGCCTGGTCAACCTGCAGGCCAAGGTGGCCCATGTGGTCCGTGACGGCCGCGCGGTCGACATCCCGGTCAATGAAGTGCAGAGCGGCGACCTGGTGGAAGTGCGCCCGGGCGAGCGCGTGCCGGTCGACGGCGAGGTGGTTGAAGGCCGCAGCTACATCGATGAATCGATGATCAGCGGCGAGCCGATTCCGGTCGAGAAGCTGCCGGGCAGCAGCGTGGTGGGTGGCACGGTCAACCAGAAGGGCGCACTGACGGTGCGGGCCACGGCCGTGGGCGCGCAGACCCTGCTGGCGCAGATCATCCGCATGGTCGAACAGGCGCAGGGCTCGAAGCTGCCGATCCAGGCGGTGGTCGACAAGGTCACGTTGTGGTTTGTGCCGGCGGTGATGCTGGCCGCGCTGGCGACCTTCGCGGTCTGGTTGATCTTCGGACCATCGCCGGCACTGAGCTTCGCGCTGGTCAATGCGGTGGCGGTACTGATCATTGCCTGCCCGTGCGCGATGGGCCTGGCCACGCCGACCTCGATCATGGTCGGAACCGGTCGTGGCGCCGAAATGGGCGTGCTGTTCCGCAAGGGCGAGGCCCTGCAGCTGCTGAAGGACGCGCAGGTGGTGGCGGTGGACAAGACCGGCACGCTGACCGAAGGCCGCCCGCGCCTGACCGATCTGGAGATTGCTGCCGGCTTCGATCGCAACAGGGTTCTGGCGGCAGTGGCCGCGGTGGAGTCGCGCTCGGAGCATCCCATCGCCCGCGCGATTGTTGATGCCGCGACCGAGCAGGGCATCGCGTTGCCGGGCATGGTCGACTTCGAATCGGTCACCGGCATGGGCGTGCGGGCCAATGTCGAGGGTGCACGCGTGGAGGTCGGTGCCGATCGCTTCATGCGCGACCTGGGCGTGGACATCACTGCATTCGCAGCATTGGCGGCGGAACTCGGCACGCAGGGCAAGTCACCGATGTACGTGGCCATCGATGGACGCCTAGCCGCGATCATTGCGGTATCCGATCCGATCAAGCCGAGCACCCCCGCAGCGATCGCGGCGCTGCATCGGTTGGGCCTGAAGGTGGCGATGATCACCGGCGACAACGCCGGGACCGCACAGGCGATCGCGCGCCAGCTCGGCATCGATGAAGTGGTGGCCGAGGTGCTGCCGGAAGGCAAGGTCGAGGCAGTGCGTCGGCTGAAGGCCACGCATGGGCGCGTCGCCTTCGTCGGCGACGGCATCAACGATGCCCCTGCGTTGGCTGAAGCCGATGTCGGCCTGGCCATTGGTACCGGCACCGATATCGCGGTGGAGTCGGCCGACGTGGTGCTGATGTCGGGTAACCTGCAGGGCGTGCCCAATGCCATTGCGCTGTCCAAGGCGACGCTGGGCAACATCCGGCAGAACCTGTTCTGGGCGTTCGCCTACAACACCGCTTTGATTCCCGTCGCGGCCGGCGTGCTGTACCCGGCCTGGGGCGTGCTGCTGTCGCCGGTGTTCGCGGCCGGTGCGATGGCGCTGTCCAGTGTGTTCGTGCTGGGCAACGCGCTGCGCCTGCGCCGCTTCCAGCCGCCGATGGCGGATGCCCACGCCACGACCCATTGAAGGAGAACCGCATGAACATCGGTGACGCCGCCAAGGCCTCCAGCGTGTCGGCGAAGATGATCCGCTACTACGAACAGATCGGCCTGATCCCCGCGGCCGATCGCACCGAATCGGGCTACCGGGCGTATTCGCGGGCGGACATCCATCGCCTGCGCTTCATCCGCCGCGCGCGCGATCTCGGCTTCCAGGTGGCCGAAATCAGTGACCTGCTGGGCCTGTGGAACGACACCGCGCGGCACAGTGCCGACGTCAAGCACCTGGCCGAGCAGCACATCGCCGACCTGGAACAACGCATCGAGAGCATGCGGCAGATGGCCGACACGTTGAAATCGCTGATCCGTTGCTGTGCAGGCGACGAGCGCCCTGAGTGCCCGATCCTGGAGCGGCTGGGTGAAGACGATGAGGCTCCGCTGTCGGTCGATGCAGCGAAGACCGGCGCGGTGCGGCGGCGCGCTCGCAAGCGCTGAGTTTCCATGTCGCGTGCAAAAAAGCCCGCCCGGTGACAGTGCACGGGGCGGGCTTCGCTGTGGCAGAGGACAGGGGATCAGGCAGTGCGTGGCGGGAAACCCGCATCGTTCAGCGCGGCGAACACCTGCTCCTGTGATGCGGTGGTCTGCACCTTGACCAGGCCGCTCGGCGGGTCAGCGACTACGCGGGCGTTCGGATCGATCTGCTGGATCGCGCGGGTCACGCTGCGTGCGCAGCCGCCGCAGGTCATGCCGTCGACATGGAATTCCATCTGTGGCTCCTTCGATGCTCTTGGGATAGGGCCAGTGTGCACCTTCCAACGATGGCAGGGTCAAGCGCCGGACTGAACGGCGGCCAAGGGGCCCATGAACATGCATCCATGAAAAACGGCAGCCACCTTTACCAGCGTGGCTGCCGTGGAGGACCCTCCCCGCCGGAACGGGGCGAGAGCGCGCCGGGCAGGCCCGGCGCCGCCTCAGAACTTCCAGTTCACGCCGAAGTACAGCTGGCGGCCGGCGTACAGGTTGGACAGCAGGCGGGCCTGGCTGTCGTTGCCGATGTAGCTGCGCAGCTCGGACTTGGTGGCATTCAGCACGGCGGCGGTCACCGTCCAGTCCGGGGTGAGGTTGTAGGCCACGTTCAGGTCAAGCTGGCTGTAAGGCTTGGTGTAGGTGGTCATGCCATTGTTCAGGCCGCCGACCACTTCACCACGACGGTTGTACGAGGCGCGCGCCAGGAACTTGTCGTTCTCGTAGAACACCGTAACGTTGGCCTGGTTCTTGGCACTGCCGACCAGCGGCGAGGAGCCGATTTCCTCGCCATCCAGCACGATCGAGGCCAGGTTGGTGTCGTTGTAGGTGTAGTTGGCCTGCACACCCAGTCCGAAGTCGAACGTGTACTGGCCATACAGTTCCACGCCCTGGGACACGCCATCGCGGCCGTTGGCCTGAGTCTCGTACTTCTGCACGGTGACCGACTGCCCGCCGACGTTCATCTGCTGGTCGCGCACCACCGGCACAGTGAAGTTGTCCACGTTCTTGCGGAACAGCGAAACACCTGCGACCGCGCCCGGCTTGAAGTACCACTCCAGGCCCAGGTCGAACTGGACCGCCTTGAACGGTTCCAGCGCCTTGTTGCTGCCCGAGCCGTACCAGCCGGGCGTGTCGGTGCCGCCGGTGACGCGGCGGTCGTTGGCGTACTCTTCGCTGATGTAACGCAGGCCACCGGGATAGGCGATGCTGGTGTAGCTCGGGCGCGCGACCACCTTCGATGCCGCGCCACGCAGCACCAGGTTGTCGGTGATGTCCCAGGCAATGTTGAAGCTGGGCAGCACGTCGGTATAGGTCTTTTCCAGCGACGACAGGGCATACACCTTGTCGCGCACCTGCGGATCGGGCAGGCGGACGAAGCCACCCTGGCAGCGCAGGTTCGGGTCGGCGGCCGGATCATCGCAGCTCATCGGCGCGCCGCTGGCGTTGTCGACGAAATAGTCGTTGAAGCGCTCGACCGAATCGCTGGACTGGGCGAACTGCTTGGTCCGCACCACGCGCACGCCGATGTTGCCGCGTACCCGCTCAGTGCGGAAGTTGGCCTGGAAGTAGCCGGAATGGATCTTCTCGTTGACGTCGTAGACGAAGTCTTCTTCGGTGCGGTTGTGCGAGCCACCGTAGGTCTTGTTCAGGTAGTCGATGTAGGCCGGGTAGTTGATGCCCGGGAACACGTTGGCGTTGAACGCGCCGGTGATGTTGCTGATCGGGTTGGACAGGAAGAAGCCCGGTTGCGCATCGCCTGCGGTCGGATCGCAGCCGGCCTGGTAGCGATTGTTGTCATAGTCGGACGGATCCAGGCCCGGGCACACCCAATAGGTGTTGCCGGTGTTGCGGTGGACCTTGCCATCGCGGTACTTGGCGCCGAACTGGATCGAATCCAGCCAGCCGGCCTCGAACAGCTTGGTGACGTCGGCCTGGAAGTAGTTCTGCTTGACCTCGGTCTGCATCCACGACGAATCGGTCGAGCCGGTATCGACTTCGGCCACGCCCGCCATCAACTGCTGCTGCAGGTCCGGCGAGAACTGCACCGACGGCGTGCCGGTCAGGTCCCAGGCGGTGTACTGGTTGCCGGACTGCCACTGGTTGCCCACCTTGCGGCGCGGCTTGGCCGACATGCGGAAATTCATCGACGGACCACCTTTGGACCAGGTGCGGCCGCCGGTGAACGAGGCCTTCCACAGCGGGCTGATATCCCAGTCGATGGTCAGGTCGGCGGTCTGCGACAGTGCCTTTTCCTTGCTGTATCCACCGGTGAGCTGCGGAGTGGGGATGGTGCAGTCGTCCGGGCCCCAGCCACCGGGTTCCAGGCCGGCTGCCGCTGCTTCTTCCTCACTGCAGTAATAGGTCTTTCCGGCCAGCTTCTGGTACTGCGCACCCGTGACGATGCTGCCACTCGGGTCGAAATCCAGGCCGTTGAGCAGGCGGCCGCCGGCCCAGTTGCCGTCCTGGTTGTAGCGGGCCAGGTTCCACTCCGGCACCTTCAGCATGTTCTGGGTGTAGTCACCCTGCAGCTCGAAGCGGAAGTAGTTCGCGGTCATCGTGACGTTGTCGACCGGCTTGAACTGGAAGGTCAGCTGGCCGCCCTTGCGCTCGCGCTTCTCTTCCTTCACCGCGAAGTTCACCGAGGTCGGCATGAAGAATTCGCTGTAGTTCTTGCCAGCCTGGTTGTTGAAGCCGGACTGGCCCCACCAGTAGTGGATGCCATCCTGCTCCAGCAGGTTGCCGTTGGCATCGCGGGCCGTGGTGCCATTGCCGTACCACTGGTAGTCCTCGGTGCTGGCTTCCATGGTGCGGGTGGTGCGCTTCTGCTGGGTCACGCCGACGAGGACGCCGAAGCGCTCATCCTTGCTGTGCCACGAGTACAGCGCGGACGCCTGCGGATCGACATCGTGGCTGGTATCGGAGGTGGTGCCCTCCAGGTTCACGTAGCCGGAGTTGGATTCCATGTCCAGCGGGCGACGGGTATGCAGGATGACCGTGCCGCCGATGCCGCCTTCGTCGATGCGTGCTTCCGGCGACTTGAACAGCTCCGCGCTGGACAACATGTTCGATGGCAGCAGGGTGTAGTTGAAGGAGCGCGTCGCTTCGTTGTTGGTCTCTGACGAGGCGACGAAGTTGCCGTTCAACTGGGTCAGGGTCAGGTCCGGCGCAAGGCCGCGCACACTGACACTCTTGCCTTCGCCACCGCTGCGGGTGATGACCACGCCGGGCACGCGCTGCAGTGCGTCGGCCACGTTCTTGTCGGGGAACTTGCCGACGTCCTCGGCGGTGATCACCTCGACCACCGCGTTGGCGTCGCGCTTCTGCTCGAGGCTCTTTTCAATGGCGTAGCGGTAGCCGGTGACCTGGACGCTGTCCAGGGTGGTGGCGTCCTGCGCGCCGGTGGACGTGGCCTGTTGCGCGGCGGCGCCAGCCGGAATGACGGCGGCGGCCAAGGCCAGCGCGATGGCCAGCGACAATGCGTCGTGGCCGTGCGTACGTGTTGAATGCTTCATTCCCATCTCTCCCTCTCTCCTGGATTGATCCGGTGACGTGGCACGGACAACTTGAATCGATCTAATTTGAAGTGACTTTGCGGCTGTCGCCGTGCAATGGCAGTAGCGCCGCCCGTGTGGCCTGGTACGTCCTGTTGCTGCTCCCCCAACTCCCGGCCATCGCAGTGTCGTTCTTGGATCGATCTAAGCGATGGGCGGGCGATTTTTAGCATGGGTCGCCCTTGGGCGCATGCTGCTCCGCAATATGGTACTGGCGTGGCGAAGGGATGACGGTTTGCTGAAAACAGTGAAATCGTTTTCGTGCGCAGGGGAGGGTGGGTCGGCAGGGCTGCGCCCTGCACCCGCGGTAGTGCCGGCCGCTGGCAGGCAACAGCCAAAGCCAAAGCCAAAGCGGCTCTGGGTTGTCTGTGGCTTGGCGGGGCGGTGTCGGACTGCGGGGACGCCGTAAACCCGTCCCTGGGGGCTTGGCCGCGGCATCCATGCCGCGGACACCCCGCAATCCGACACCGCCCCGCCTTCGACAGTTTCCCGGTGACGGTTGAATGGGTCCTAGGTACGGCATGGGGTAACGGCATGGGGTCAGATCCGTTTTCCAAAGGAAAACGGATCTG
>NZ_JAXBQT020000012.1:0-34292 GCF_047520755.2 Stenotrophomonas sp. FR010
GGCATGGTTCCGCTGGCGGCATGTCACCGGTAGAGTTCGAAAAGCGCTACGCGCAGAGCGGCGACTGAGTGTCTATGGAACTCTGGTCGGTCCACCTTCGCCTCCGTGTCTAGCCCCTGACCGGCACGACACATGACCTATCCAGCTGCTTTTCGGATCCTGAGGATCCGTCCTTTGCTGCGCCTCAACGGAACGATCGAGCGCGTCGAGACGCTTCAGGCCAAGTGCGGCGCATGTGGGGACGAGTCACGCATGTTTCGGGGATGCGGACTTGCCGATGTAGAAGGTGGCGTCGAACTGACTTGCCCAGCCTGTAAGGTGACAGAGACATTGTCTACCGACAGAGCCTGGAACCTCTGGGGGAAGCAGATGAAAAGAGACAGGATCTTGGCGCTGGCGGGGTTGACGCCCGAAGATCTAGATTTGACCTAGATCCTGAATCACCGCCTGGTTCTCGCGCAGAACAGTCGCCAAAAGTCGGCCGCCCGCCACCTTGCGTCCTACTTGCCCATTGAGCCAGGCCGCTTGAATCTTGCCAGATGCCAGTACATCGGCAGGATCAAAGCTATCCGGTCTGCCAACCAAGGGCTCTCCAGGGGACGCCAATCCGCCGTCAAGTGGCTGGACTATCGCTGGTCGGTCGTTGCTGCTCTTGGCATAAGCGGTGGCCATCATTCGGCTATGTTGGGGCGACCAGCCGCCGACCAAGATCTCAGAGCCAAGCTGGCCGATGGGAAGACCAGCCGCCGCAGCCGCTTCTTCATAGCTGGGCCACAGGCGATCAATCACGGCCCCCATCTCAGCGAAGAGTTGTTCCAGCCTAAAATCCGAGCGGTAACTGGCCTGGAGAGTGAGCTCGAAGACTCGAATGAAGAACTGAGTTGATCCGCGCGTTGCCAGAACCAGGTTGTGCTGTGGGATAAGGAGTGCCTTCGCGCCAGCCGATGTCACGCCAGTTCTGGCGTCTTCGGCCAGGGTGTCCACGGCAACCAGGAGCTGGTCAGAACGCAACAGAACGTTGAGGATGCTCATCAGGCTAGTCCAAAGGTCTTCGCGAAATATGGCTGAAGCCCCGTCCCTTTGTCGATTCCTACTTCGAGAATGATCACCACAATGGAAGATATGCTACAGCGACTCTCAGCCTGCGAGTGCACACTGGAGGCGCATCGCGGCTACCTAAAAGCGTTCGAGTATGGCCTCAGGATCATGATCATCACACACCCTGATCCTGATCAGCTCGGACGCGCATGGGAGAAGCTAATCCCCAGCATCCTCGAAACCCATGCAGATGGGACCAAGCCCATGTTCATGGAGGGCTTTACACAGGCAATAGCACTTCTCACTGAGCAAATCGGAGATCTGTGAGGACCCGGCCAAAGTTCGCAGCCTCGATAACGCACGCTTATCGGCACGTTGAAGGATGGCGCAGTCCTAAAAATGCGCATTCGCCCTGGCATCGTGGAACACCCACGGCCGTTACGTCCTCTTCATTGCAGGCTGTGGCTGTTGGTCGCTGCTTGATGAGGTCAATGGATGAGCAGTGCCATCGAAAAGCCGAGTTGGTGCAATTTCTAAGTCTGTGTAAGGGCAATTACAAAGTATCTACATGGCAAATTTTTCGCAATTTATTCTATTGCAATCAATGCTTTAGGCCTATTGCAGGCGATGGCGCGCACAGGTAGAGTCGATGGTGCGCGACAGTGCGCCCCTGACCGCGACTGAGCACGGCACATGTCCGAAGACTCGCTCGAGACGAAATACCTGCGCACCTTCGGTGCCGTCCTCTCTGCTGCTCAGACGGCCCGGGTTCTGGGTTACAAGAACACTGCGTCCTTAGCTAAGGCGCGTGCACGGGGGTCTCTGCCCTTCCAGATGTTTCTGTTGCCCAGGCGGCGTGGATGGTTCGCTGACACTGTCGATGTAGCGGCCTTCGTCGGTTCCGCGAAGGCATCATCCGGGGGCTAATTGCCCTTCAACCCATCAGGTTTACCCAAATATGAGCTGACACCGCCTCTCTGAACCCCGGAAATGGAAATGCCCCCGTTCCAGCGGGGGCATTTGCCTCTCGATAGAGCGAGAGGTTGAAAGCACTAAACGTCAGTGAGTTTAGGCTCCGGCATTTCCTCCGCAAAGTCAAGCCGCCAGTGATGGACGGCCAGACGGTCATTGCTTTCACACACGGCGGCAGCCGCCGGCGTGCGGGAAGGTTGCGACCTGATCGGCCCCTTTCTTCGCGGCATGGCTCCAAAGAGCACTTCAGCCGGAGAAAACAATGTCCTCAGGAGCAACCTACCCGGGAGCTCTCGACACCACCCGGGGCAACTATCGCAGCCCACGCCGCACCAGCATTTCTGGGACTGCTTGCTGTAGCCATCGAAATTGGCTCGTTATCATTCCGAGCTGCATCTCGCGCCAACATTCGGTAGTGACTGTCGCGAGCGATGGCATTCATCGCAGCGCCCAGTGCGCGCCCACTAACGATCATTCGAGGTGCAGAACCTGTGTCGCTTCTTCGGCTGCTGGGTCCCATGCTGACCGCCAGCCGCCCACTCAGCGGGAGGAGCGTCATGAATAGCCCTCCCAGCCTGTCAGCTCCTGAATTGGGTGGCTCACCCTTACTGAGCACGCAGGCGTATGCGCCCCGTCCGCTTGCACGTGCTGAATCCACGAGACTGGACACGTACAACTACCACTCACCAAGGAATGATCACCGGCTAGTGACCGTCGTCGAGCCGTGTCGCTTGGCCTTGGCGCTGGACCTGGAATTTGACCCCAGCGTCGCAGCTTATGTCGAGCGCCCTCGTACTCTATTGGTGCGTGACCGCATGATTGAGCTCTGCTTCTGGGTCTCCAGGAAATCTGGCGCCGAGAGCTTCATCGTATTCCGGAGGCAGGCCGTCGCGAGCGTTCCGGCACTTCGCGCCGAGCAGCAGTTCTGCTCTGAGCTATTGGAAGCTTCACAGCGTGCGGGTCTGAACCTGGTGATCCGGAAGGTCCAGTCCATTCTGGCGTCGCGAGTGGCCAATGCAACGCGACTGGAACTGTTGCCTTACGTCCAGGCAGCGAGACGCTCGCGAGGAGTCACTGTCTTTGTTGAAGCGGTGATGGCACACATGAGAAAGAACCCCGTGAGCTCATTCCATGCAATCGAGACAAGCCTTCGAACAACGTTCGACTGGCGTGATATTCGCAGTGCGACATGTCTTCTTGTGCATCGTGGCGATCTTGAGATCAACTTCAATGAGAGGCTCCGGACCTCGTCCCAAGTTTCGCTGGGAGCACCCCAATGAGCGGGGTGAGTCGCGAAGACTTACTGTCCTGGGATGTTGTTAGTCCTAGAGGGTTGACGTCAGGACAGCTGAAGTCCTACGAGACTCGCGTTGAGGCAGTTCACGCCGTCGCCGCCGGGTCGTCAGTTGCCTCAGCTGCGAAACGTCACGGACTCAACGCGAAGACGCTTGCATTGACAATTCGAAATGCACAGCAGACTTCCCCGGATGGGCGGCCGTGGGGTTGGCGCGCCTGCTTGCCCTACAAGGTACGGAATGCCAGCGAAAGGGCTGCCGAAGACTTTCCTGTTGCTGCGGGACCGGGAGCATTCAATGCGTTCCTAAGAAAACTCCCGGAGTTCAAAGAGTTGCTCATCAGCTACGCTGGCCCACTGCCTTCGAGAAATGCGCGCAGCCCCAAGTTTGATCGCTTCTTCAAATCACTGAAGAAGACTGTGCACAATTTGGTTCCGGCAGATCGCTATCCAGCGAACGATAAATCGTGCGCGAGGAGAAGCATCCTGCAGTACCTGAAACGACTGCGTCAAGGCTCTCTGTTTGTAGATGATGGCTTCGATATAGAGGATGCAACCCTCGCCAGCCAGCTGAACGAGGTATTTGCGCTACAGATGGGGGACTGGGTGCAGTTCGATGGACACGCGTTGGACACGAAGTTCTGTGTTGAAGGTGAGGACGCTGATGGAAACCCGTTCTTCCAAAAGATCCCGAAGACCTGGTTGATAGTCGGCTACTTCGCGCTACTGAGGCTCTGCAGCAGTTGGAGGCTCTCCTTCTCCACCAACTACAATGGGACCGAGTTCAACGCGGCATGTGCAGATAGCTTGCGGGAATGGCTTGCTCGTGACCTCGTCGCGCCCTCAATGGACTATGCGCCAGGGGCGTGCATCGGATCCCTCCCCGCCATCGGTTTTGTAGCTACGGGGGCAATTACGAGTGTGGACAATGCAATGGCTCACAAGTTGCAGGTCAATAGGGCTCGGATGGCGTCCGAGCTGATGGGTGTCATCCATTTTGGGCATAGCCGTGTTCCTGAGACGCGTGGCCATCTGGAGGCTTGGAACAAGCGGATGGAAGAAGCGGTGATCAGAAAGCTGCCAGGCGGGTTCCGACCAGCGGGTCAGTTGTCAGACGCGACCAAAACGAATGGCTTCAATTTCGAGAATTTCCCATTGCAGCCAACTGCGCTCGAAGATCTCATGGATGTCACGATATCGGCTTCTAACGTATCGCCGATCAACACGCTCCAGAACCGTACGCCAGTGCAGGCAATTCAGTCTTTTGCGGCGTCTGGCGGGTGGCTGTTTGCTACCAAGGATCACGAGAACCGCGCTCGGTCACTTTCCAAGCACAATTTCACCGTAACCATTCGAGGCGATCGAAGTAAAGGGCGTCAACCCTATGCGCGACATGAACACGCAATATATCGATCCGCCTCCATGAAGAACAGGTGGGACCTTTTAGGCCAGACATTCGCGGCAGAGGTCGACATCCACGATGGAAGGTTCCTGTACCTCTACACCTCGTCAGGAGAGCTTTTCGTAGTCCTGAGGGCGCTCCGGCCTTGGGGCCGTTCACCGCATAGCATCGCGCTTAGACGGTTGATCCATCGCCGAAGTCGAGCGGATGGATTCGAGATCAGCGGCGCAGAAGACGCGGTCGCCGCGTACAGGGAGCATGTAAGGAAGAACTTCAGCTCAGAGCACGCCACTGCACTTGCTGCAACGCGACACCGTAGGGATCTCGATGCGCCACCTGAGACTGGACCGATGGCTCAGGAAGTGAGGCTACCTGTGGCCGAGATCGCCCTACCGCCAGTCCCCACAGAGGACCTATTCGTGCCCATCACCGGCCGGGTCAATTTGGGCAGGAAAGGGGCAAAGCAATGACCACGTTCAACTACAAGGGAGAGCCCATCATCCCGACCCGCGGCATGGAGGATGCCCTGACCAAAATCATCTCCGCACTTGAGGTCGACTACCGAGGTATCGGCTTCCATTCGCTGACACGGTTTGGCAAAAGTACGCTCGCGCAGTTCATCTGCGCCAACACTGAATGGACCGAATGTAAGTACGTGGCCAAGCAGGCAAACCTCCGGGTGCTTGGCCCTGGTGAGTCCGCATTCCTGGACTGGTTCATTTCACAGATCGGTTCTCAGGTGATCTCCCAGCAATCTGCAGATCGAAAGATCGAGAGGATCGTGAACACCATTGATCTGATGCTCAGGGCCGCCGGCGGAGGATCGCTATTCTTCATCGCCGATGATGCAAATCTGCTGGAGCAAGCTGCCTTTCAACACTTCATCACAGTAGACAACGCGCTGGAGAAGAGGGGCATCTCGCTCTTTGTGATCTTCTTGTTTCAGGACAATCACACCTCAAGTCGGCGCGAAGAGATCAATAGAATCACGGTAACGCCTCAGGTCCGTGGACGGTTCTTGACCCGTTACCACCGCCTGCATGGCATTCGAGGGGCTCTGGACGTTGAGACGTTCTTGGAGCGCTTCGAGGACGAGGTAGAGGCGAGCCCCGGGGCCGGGGTCACCTTGCCCAGGAGCCTCGCACCAGAGCTCTACGACGGAAAGTTTCGCTTGCGGCATTTCAGTGAGCAGATCTGGAATGCCGGTTGCAGCTGTCGTGCTGCAGCCGGGCACTCTAGTCAAGATGAGTGGCCTGTAAAGGCTATGCGCCTGATTGCGTACTACTTGGCGACCAGAGTGATCTGCAAAGGTGGCTTCAAGGAGGTCACATCCAATGACATTGAAATGTCGGTCGCCTTCTCAGATCTTGCTGCATTTGATGGCGAATCTGGAGCGCTGACTTTCACGGCAGATGGAGGCTTCAATGGATAGCGAAGGCGAAATCAGAACTGTAGCCCACCTACCACCAGCGTGGAGCGCGGGCATATCCCCGTTCGGATTCGTCGTTCAGACACTGAGATTCAATAGCCTTTATTGCAGTGATGGGCATGGTGCGTTCGGCATCCGTCCAAGGTACAGCGAGGATCTGTGTCGTCAGCTCTGTCTCTCCGCAAAGACCAGAACTTCGATTGCGGCAAGAATTCCTGCTGCGTCTGTCCTCGCACCGCTGTGGCAGCCAACTGTTTGGCAAGTCTTCAGCGGTTCTGCGACGCACTGGCGTCCGTATCTGTCGGGGTGTACTGAGTGCATGAAAACTGGGTATCACTCGATGTTGTTCCAGATGCCTTGGGTCAACCGGTGTCCCTGGCACTCGCACCCCCTCAGATCCGAGTGCGAGCATTGCTCCAGACCGCTATGGAACGGCTTTCGCTCCGATGCCCCTCCCCTGCTCTGTCCATGCGGGCATGACCCGGTTTCGAGCCGGAACACCATCGACGATGAAGGTAGGATCGAGGCACTTCGCGCCAGCTGGATCAAGCGATACCTGCGCTGGGCCGGAGCCAGCCGAGGTCGCCGAATGCTTATCGGGCTGGCGGATGATTTGACGTCTGCCGAGGAGGCCACAGTCCTGTTCCGCGGCAGGGCATACCCTTGGTACCGATCGCAGCACGTTTCATCGGATGTGCTCATCAGAACGTCTAACGTACGTCACGGCGAATCCGTCAAAGCTCGCTCCCATACGGCCGAGTTCGCGCGCCTCGCCCCGTCCATGGGGCCGGGGCGTGACTTCTTTCTTGAGCTTCCTCAGGCGTTTGAAAAACCGATGGCGCGGGTGACGGCTTCAGTTGCGGCGAAGTTCCGTGAGTCTAGCTTCTCGGCACGTGAGCGAGCCTGCCTGGGCTTGCCTGAGGCCTCTGAAGGTGGGCAGCCATTCTCCCGGGCCTCGATTGTCTTGCTCCCAGCCTACCGGGTCCGCAAGCAGCTATTCCTGGATGGCCGCGTACTAGGTCGGCCCACACAGGCGGCCCTAAGGGAAATCGCCGGCGCAACGTCCGCACTCGCGTCTGACAGCCCTGCGATCGATGCTCTCGCGCGGGCATACGAGCGGGTACTGGCGCGCGGCTTCGCGTGCTCCGCCCTTCACTTGCTGGGCCGGCTTGACGGCTCTGTTACTGATGATGAGGCCGCACTGATCCGTCCAGTGGTCATGATCAGACATAGAAGGAGCTCGTCGTTTCTGACTTTGGCGTGGCTGGGCTGCGCCGGCAAGGTGCGAAACAGAGGCGGCGGTCAGATGTAGTTGATCGAGGGCCCTTCCCTGCCAAGCGTGGACAGCCATTCACTAAATTGGTTGAGATGCAGAATTGTCTGCATTGCATCTCCAGGGGGCGGCATTGTCTGCATGTGTCATTCCACTGGAAGGAATGTCTGCGATTGGCCTCATAGGCCCAGAATGATCTGCGTTGGGTCTTGGAGCTGGTGGCGCTTCGGTAGAGTTATACCCAAAAGAATCAGTGGCTTACCTTGCCCTCAAATCTCTGCGACGAACATGGCTCTTGCGTCCCTGCTCGTTCTCCCGCCAAGGATAAGCTCGCAGCATGATCAAGATGGATCCCCACGACCGCATAGATCTAACCGGCCCTTCGGCCGGTTTCGGATTCCAAGGTGGGCACATGTTCACGCCCGAAGGTCATCAGCTGGAGCCATGCGACATGGCCTGGTGGTCCCTGACCTGCAACATTGCACGCGAATGGCGGCTGATGATGGCTGAGGCGGCTCCACGGGTCTCGCTCTCCCCAAAGAGCATCCTGCAAGGCGAAATCTAGCGTCATCTACCTAGTCGAAGCCCTCAGAATTCGCCGAGAACGACAGTCCGACGTGATCCCGGAGGAACTCGCGAACCTGATCAACGGCCGTATTCGACCTTGTACATGTGGCTTCAGTGTGTTGCCTTTGTGCTCCTCTTGGAAGCTACGACCACCATGCAAGCCGTCGTAGAGGAATTGGCAATAAAACGTCCGGGATCTTCGGCTGGTCAAGTCGAACAGGCGAGCGCTCTCAAATGGAAGGCTTTTGCACGGGCACTAATCCTTTCCGGACTGAAAGAAGCTGGACGTCCTTTGGGTTAACTGTGCGCTTAAGATTCTCAATGACTTTGCGCTGAGTCTCCGGGGTCCAGAAGATACGCAGCACCCGTTTGGAGCGAGTGATTGCTGTATAGAAAATGCTGTGAGTCAGGTCGTCTTCGTTGGCGTCGGTTACGACAACCTTCACGGAGTCATACTCCAGGCCCTGTGCCTTATGAATAGAAACGGCGTATGCAACCTGAAATGGAACTACATTCTGCGCTTCGTCGTCATCATCGTCGCTGGTATCTTGGTCGGTGACTGAGAAACGAATGGTTGAATCGGCAACCCACTCCAGTTCGGTGCCAGCAACATCCATGGCGGTGAGAGGTCGATCTACCTGGACGTCAAACTGAAGTGACTCCAGGTTCTGCTGCATGGCTGTGATTCGACCTTTAAGATTATTATATAAAACGGGGCGAAACCTTCCGGAGTCGTTGAACAGGACTGGGTCGCCAACTTTGTAGGTTGCTTCTCGCCAAATAACGGCAGGATTCAGGTTTCCGCTTTGCAGAAATCGATTTATGTTATTTATTCCATACAGCCCATCATAATTAAGACAAAGTATGATCTCGTCATCACTTGCGCGTTGAAATAACGTGCTGTCTAAAATGCTTGAGTAGCCATTTTTCGCAATGACCTCATCTATATCATCTTCAATGTGCCTAACCTTGTTCCAAAGGCGCAGGAGGGGTTCGCTGCTCGTTCTAAAAGGCGTAGTTAACTCGAATACGGCACTCTCCGGAAGGAATGAGCGAATAACCGAGAACCAGTTTCCGAACTGAATGGACTCAATTTGGTAGACGTCACCCACAAGAACGAGAAGTTTAAAGGAGGTCTTTTCGAGCACCTTCAGTAGTGCTGAATTGCTGACCGTACTACACTCGTCGATAATAAGTAGATCATATTCAACGCCCAGTCTCGCCTGGTGTATATGTTTGCTGACCGTTCGGAACGTCGCATTCTGAGTATTGACCTTGCGAATGAGGTTGTCGATCGCAGGGTGTGTATGGGCGAGGAATAGTTTGGTCTTGTCGCCAAAGAAGTTTGCGATGTGATCGACCATGGTTGATTTGCCCGTGCCTGCTGCCCCATAGATTAGGGCTACCTTGGAATCGGAAAAGAGGCGCTCAAGGGCGTCTTTCTTAACCGGGTCATCCACATGCTGCGACGCTTGCTGAAGCCATCGCGAAATTGCACTACTGTATCCGGCCAACCCTCCACTTGCTCTAGCTTGAAGCTTCTTTACGATCGTTGCCGTCTCTTCTTCGTAGCCGCGAATGAATACGTGGCCCTTGTCTTCTTCGATCGTTCGATGGCTATGTTTGTAGTACAAATTTCTATTGTGTTTATCCGCAAGCTCTCTGATGTCACCAAATGATTTGAGCTCTGCTGCGGCCGTGTATAGCATTCCATACTGCTCGACGTTGATGTGAACTCTTCGCGCCATGATTTCGTGCTTCCGATCGCCCGCGCCTATTGCCTCTATGAGATCAGAAAATCGAGGGTTATGGTCCACAAGCGAGGTGCAGAATGGCATTGTCTCAAATGGTATGCAGCCAAATTTTAGGTGTAAATTTGAAAGTGGAGCGCATGGTTCCGACGAGTACTGTCCACGAATCACTGAGTTCTGCAGTCGCAGAATGAGGTAGCGGACGAGATTGTGGCCAGGTAAAGATCCACCAACTATGCGGCGTGCTTCGTCAAGAATCGGGTAGATCGCCAAACGGGTATCGGTGGATTTAGAAACAAAGCGCGCGGCATGATATGAGTACTGATCCATCTCCATTAGGTCCAGTAAACTTCCCTCGGTTTTGGTTAGCCACTGATTTAGGTGTCTATATTCTGCCGATGCGCCGGACACCTGACTATGGATGCCAAGAATTCGCCCGAGATTCTTTAGCTCGCAAGGCCTAATAGATACATCCCAAGCCCTGATGATAGTGATGGGCATGTCCTGCTCCAGGACGCGAATTGAATCACTCTGAAGGACCAGGTAAGCGGAGTAGCTGTCGTTAAGATCTATGTCAGTAAAGGCAATTACTCGATTAGATTTGCTTGATCGATCAGTAGCGCGATTAAAGGTAACTTCATAGTAGATCCGCCCGTCTGCAAAGAATGGTCGGATTTTGTGGATATAGTATCTGGCGCCGCGCTCGCGATCCACGCGATCCCCAGCAGTCCGCTCAATTCGCTGAGCTATTTTACGATGGTACTCTCGTAGCGACGGATCGAGATCGAACGGGAAGCGCTCTAGGTTCTCCAGTATGTCGATACCGCACGCGCTACGCATCAACGTCCTCAGGCGGTACATGTAGCCGTAGTACTTGAGCATCAGTCGCTCTGAAGAATCACCATCAAGCGTGTAGTGTGAGGCGCTCGCCTGGAGCAGGCGATGAAAGCGGGCAAGGAAACCTAGTTTCCCTTGGCTGCGAACATAAGCTTGGGCGGGCTTCACTGAGTCGTAAGTAAAAGTCGCGGCGCCTCCGCCTTGGTGGAGATATACCATTGCACCCTCTACGAGGTTGCGAAGTTGTGCAAGCACATTCTGAGAGAGTAGCGGGCGCTGGCCGCCCAGTGCGGCGATGTTTTCACAAATGGCTGCACTTGAGCGAATTACCTGATCTGCTACGCTTGCCATCTACTATTCCTTCAGTTCGGGGCCGTCGAGAAATAGTAGCTCATTGTCAAGTGGCGATGATACCTATTCTATTGTCGGAATATTTGGCGATTTTCGGTTTTAAGTTAGACGGGCCATCGTTTCATCAGTGCGCAATAGTCGCTTTGCGCATAGCGCCGTTTGAACTCCAAATTTGAAAGCTGCTTCGTCGAGGACCAGGGGCGCCTGTCGTTCGTTCACCGGGCTCGGGAACCTTGCGTTTCCATTGAGCAGATCTGCGAGTTGATTGTCGATGCCCAGCGCTGGTCGCGGCACGCGCGCAACCACAATGCCGCATGGCTGGAACGGACCAAAGCCGCGTTAAAGCGTCACTGACACTGGGATGTGCTGGACGGGCCTGTCGCATTCGCCTCGCTCACCGCCTCGCCGGGCAGATGCCGACACTCGCTAGGCTTGGACCACGGACATCGCCGATAGCGTTGCAGCGCAAGGCTCCAGCTTCGTTGCGTCATATGCAACGATTCTGAAAATGTTGAATGTGGTGACGGCATCGGCCTTACTGCATTGGCATCGCGCACAACCGGGCGTATTTCTTTGCGTGCCACCGAAAACGGGTGGTCGAGGCCTCGAAATCCTCGGTTCTGCAATCGTAAAAAGCGCTTGCCAGTCGGCACCACCGCCGCGTGGTGCCGACTGGCAATCCGTCAGCCGGCTATGGCGGACGGTGCGTGGAGGCCTTGTGCCTGCCGGTCTGATTGCACACCGGATTTCGAGCCACGCATCGTCCGCCACCTTTATCGGTGGCGGCTTCTGCCTGCACGCAAGGAGCCCCGCCATGACCCAGCCCCACTCCCCTGCCCCGCACCCCATCCACGACGCGTCTGCGAACAGCCCCGCGCTGGATCCGAACACCCTCATTGCCCTGCTGCACAGCATCGGCGCCGGCGCCGCCTCCGATGGCCAGCCCTGGCCTGAGCGCCACCAGATGCCGGGCCGGCGCATCGCCTTGGCGGATACCGACTGCTCGCTGGCCGGGCTTCGCGTGGTCCTGGAGATTCTGCTGGCCGCGCAGCGCGCCCGCGAGAACGGCGAGCTGGAGCAATACGTCGGCCCGCGCGTGATGGAGGGGCTGATCATGGCCGGAATCGGCCTTACCGCACACGCCAGTACCCGACTGCATCCGGAGGGCTGAGTGGCCTGGTGGCGCTGGGCGGCCACCGCGCTCTGTCTTGTGGTGGTGGTTGCGGCACAGACGCAGTGGCCGGCGCCGCCCAAGCCCTCGCCTATCGGTTTCCACAGCATCCCCGGCGATCGCTTTCTGCAGTTGCGCCGCCAAGCCATGCAGTTCGTGGAGGCTCGGCCACGACAGGGCTTCCAGTTCGTTGAGCGGCGCCGAGATGCCGAGTTCCAGGTTCATTGCCGAGGCATACCCGTGCTGTGGCTGGAGAGGCGCTCGCAACATCTGCTGTTGCAGGTCTCACTGGACGCGAAGCAGCGGGCGCCTGCCGTTATGCGGTTGCGGGCGCTCCTCGAATGGCAGTTGGAGCCGTTGGATTACCTGGAGCAGGTACTGGCTGACGTGCCGGAACCTGTTCTGTTGGATCGGGTGCTGCAGATGTTCGGGGGCGAGGTGCCTGAGGGCGCGCGATGTGGCCCACACTAGTCACCTGCGCGACAGGCATTGGTCCAGTGATCATGCGGGTCACCTCCCGGCATCGATCCAGCCCGCATCGCGCGCACGCGCAAGATCTTCTGGCGTATCGATATCCAGGCCCAGTTCCGGTGCCTGTAGCACATGCACCGTATCGACAGGAAGTTGCCGCAGGCGCGCTCCGAAGCCGCGGTCACCGGTTGCATGCGCAGAGTTGAACCATGCACGCGGCACTACTGCAGGAATGCCAAGCGCGTCTCCATGACGGGTGCCAGCGCACCCTGACGCCGAGGCGCGGGCACCCGAAAGCAGCGCCTGCAGATGGGAGCGCTCGATTGCGGGCTGGTCGCATGCCACGACCATCACCGCAGTCACCGTGGGCAGCAGGTGTGCGCTGGCAACCTGCAGGCTGCTCGCCAGGCCGCGTTCCCAGTGGGGGTTGGTTACCGGGGTGGCGTCCAGCCCGGCAATGCTGGATGTCACGGCCTGTGCGTTCGCGCCCGCCACGACCAGTACCTGCGCTGGCGCGACCTCGCGCGCCAACCGCACCACGCGATGTACCAGGGTCTCGCCCTGCCGGGTCAGAAGCTGCTTGGGCTGGCCAAGTCGGGTGCTCCCGCCGGCAGCCAGCACGACGACCGCATGCGCATCAGTCACCTGCCGTGCGCGCTTCGCCATTGCTGCAGCTGCGCGGCGATGCTGAGCGAAATCGCCTCTGGCCCTCGGCCGCCGATGTCCAGGCCGACAGGTGATCGAAGTCTCGGGGAAAGGCGGTGGCGCTGATCCGGTGTCAGCAACTTGAACAGGTCCTCGCGCCTTCGCCGCGGACCCAGCAGTCCAATGAACATAACTTTGGTATCAGCCAGGGCCACCAGCGCCTCCCGGTCCAGTTCGAAATCGTGATGCATCACCAGTACCGCGTCGCACGGGTCGCCATGAAGGGCCTCGGCCGGGCTGGTCTGAAGATGCGCATCTGCGCACTGCCCGGCTGAGGCCCAGCGCGCTCGCCGTTCGGCCACGCTGACCCGCCACCCCAGGCCCCGCAGCAACGGAACCAGCAAGGGCGTTTCGGGACCGCCCCCCAACACCAGGGCCCGCGGAAGCCGGGGCAACGGCAAACGCCACGCACCCTCGCCAAAGGGCTGCGTACCCTCCATCGGATGCAGCTGCCACGCCTGCTCGTGATGGCCGGCACGGAAAATGACCTGCCCCGACGTACGAAGGTCGCGCTGGAGTGACACACCCTCGCGCAACCAAGCCTCGATGACGTCGTCGATGCCGGCCATGGCACGCAATGGCAGGAGCGCAATCCGCAGCCGGCCGCGGCACCCGAGCGCGGACCCACTCAACAGGTCGTCGTCACTGCGGGTGTCGATCTCGATCCAGTCGACCCGCCCTGCCGCGCTCACCTGCTCCGCGCGACGCGCGAGCTCGGGCTCCAGGCATCCGCCGCTCAGCCAGCCGACCTGGCCGCCGTTGCAGAACAGCACCATGTCGCCGGCACCGGCGTAGGTGGAGCCATCGGTTTCCAGCACCAGCGCGAGCACGGCGTGCTCCCCCGCGCGCACGCGCGTCAAGGCCGTCTCGAGCACGCCGCGCGGGCTGCCTTCGGCGAGGAAGCCCGGCGCTGCGGACAGGTCCTCGGCAAGATCGCCGGGCTCCCCTCCGCCTGCGGCGGAGACCTCCAAATTGGGCGAGGCTACGGGTCGGTCCATGCGCACCGTCAGCCTACGTCGGGCAAGCCGGGCAACAGCTTGTCCAAGGTGATGGGATAGTTGCGCACGCGCACGCCGGTTGCGTTGTAGACCGCATTGGCGATCGCGGCGCCGACCCCGCAGATGCCCAGTTCACCCACACCCTTGGCCTTCATCGGCGAGATCACCGGATCCAGCGTGTCGAGGAAGACCACTTCCTGGTACGGGATGTCGGCGTGCACGGGAACCTCGTAGCCGGCCAGGTCGTGGTTGATGAACAAGCCCAGCCGTTTGTCGACCACCAGCTCCTCCATCAGGGTCGCGCCCGCACCCATCACCATCCCGCCGATGACCTGGCTGCGTGCGGACAGCGGATTGAGAATCCGGCCGCCATCGCATACGGCAAGCATGCGGCGGATGCGCGTCTCTCCAGTGTAGGCATGCACGGCGACCTCGCAGAAATGCCCTGCATAGGTGCCGACGTCGTAGCCTTGCTTGAAGTCGCCGAAGGCAATGCCGTCCTCCGCCGACAGTGTGCCCGCCTCCGCCAGCTTGATGGTCCGCCCACCCGCCTGGATGCGGCCATTGGCGAAGTCTGCGGTGTCGCCGTCGAAGCCCAGTTTCTCACCCACCTTGCGGCGCAGGCTGACGCACGCCGCGTACACGCCTGCGGTGGAGCTTGCCGCGCCCCACTGGCCGCCGGAACCGGCGGAGGCGGGATGGCGGGAGTCTCCGAGGGTCACTTGGACCTGGTCCAGCGGCACGCCCATGGTCTCGGCTGCCGTCTGCGCGATGATCGTGTAGGAGCCGGTGCCGATGTCGGTCATGTCGGTCTCGACAATCACCCCGCCCTGGCCGTCCAGCCGGACCCGCGCCGCCGACTTCATCGTCGGTGCGCCGCGATAGCCCGCAGACACGCCCATGCCGACCAGCCAGTCCCCTTCCCTGACCTGCGCCGGCCTGGGGTTGCGCTTGTTCCAGTTGAAGCGCTCCGCGCCTTCGCGCAGGCAGCGCACCAGGTTGCGGTCGGAGAACTTCTTGGACGGATCGCCGGGCACGACCTCTGGCTCGTTGAGGATGCGGAACGCGATCGGGTCCAGACCCAGCTTCTCGGCCATTTCGTCCATCGCCACTTCCAGCGCCATGTGGCCCGGTGCTTCGCCCGGTGCGCGCATCGCATTGCCTTCGGGCATGTCGAGCGTGGCGATGTAGTTGGCCACCAGGCGGTTGGCGCCTGCATAGAGCTTGGGCGTCTGCAGGGTGCCGTTTTCGCCATCCTCGCCGTTGATGTTGCCCGACCAGTTCTCATGGGCGATGGCGGAGATCCGGCCATCCTTTCCGCAGCCGATCCGGATGCGTTGAATTGTCGCGTGCCGGTGGGTGGTGTTGTTGGGCATCAACGGGCGTTGCAGCGCGATCTTCACCGGCCGCCCGACCTGCTTGGCCGCCAACGCGGCCAGCACCGCGTCGGCACGGACAAACAGCTTGCCGCCGAAGCCGCCGCCGATATAGGGGGAGTCCACGCGCACCTTGGCAGGATCGATGCCGAGGATCGCCGCCATGCCCTGCCTGGCCCAGTCGATCATCTGGTTCGCCGTCCACAGCGTGAGCGTGTCACCCTCCCAGGCGGCGATGGTGGCGTGCGGCTCCATCATCGAATGACTTTCGTCGGAGGTGTGGTAAGTCTCGTCGAGCTTGACCGCGGCGCTCGCGTAGGCGGTGTCGAAATCGCCCAGCGCCTGCCGGTCGGGCTTGCCGTCACGCCCCTTTGCCAGCGGCGCGGACGGTGCCAGGGCCGGGAAATCGAAGCGGCCCTTGCTGCGCTCGTAGCGGGTGCGGATCAGCGCCGCGGCGGCGCGGGCCTGCTCGAAGGTCTCTGCCACCACGCAGGCGATGGCCTGATGGTAGTGGGCCACCTCTGCTCCGCCGAACAACGGTGCATTGTTCCAGTTCGATGTGCCGACGGGCTTGGTTTCCGGTGCGGTGATGACCGCCAGTACGCCGGGCGCGGCACGTGCGCGGGAGGCATCCATCGAAATGATGCGCCCCTTGCCGATGCCCGCACCGACGATGTAGCCGTAGGCCTGGTTCGGCGCCACGTCATGGCGCTCGTAGGCATAGGGGGCGGTGCCGGTGGTCTTGCGTGGACCGTCGATGCGCGGCGTCGACTTGCCGACGACCTTGGCCTTGTCGAACAGGTTGTCGCCGGCGGGGGCATTGAATTCAAGGGGCATCAGCGCTCTCCTTCCACCAGCACCGCTGCGAGAGTGCGCTCGGCGAGCGCGATCTTGAACGCGTTCTCCGGCGTCGGACGGGCACCGGCGAACACCTGCCGGGCCGCGGCCTTTACGCCGTCGCGCAGCAGCGGTTCGGCCGCCTCGACGCGCCACGGCTTCGGCGCGACCCCACCGAAGGCGAACCGCGCCGAGCCGTCACGCTGCACGACTGCGGCGACCGACACCAGTGCGAACGCATAGGACGCGCGGTCACGTACCTTGTGGTACACGTGCCGACCGCCCAAGGGTTCTGGCAGCGTGACGTGGGTGATCAGCTCACCGCGCTGCAGCACGTTGTCCTGCTGCGGCCTGTCGCCGGGGGAACGATGGAAATCGGCAATCGGGATGCTGCGCGTACTGCCGTCACCCCTGACGGTCTGGATCGAGGCGTCCAGCACCCGCAGGGCCACCGCCATGTCGCCCGGATAGGTCGCGATGCAGCTGTTCGAGGTGCCGATTACGCCCATCTGCCGGGAGAACCCCTCGAGTGCGCCGCAGCCGGATCCGGGCAGGCGCTTGTTGCAAGGCAGATTGGGGTCGTAGAAATATGGGCAGCGCGTGCGCTGCAGCAGGTTGCCGCCGGTGGTGGCTTTGTTGCGCAGCTGCCCGGAGGCGCCTGCCACGATCGCGCGGGTCAGCACCGCGTAGTCGCGGCGCACGCGCTCATGCGAGGCCAGTGCGGTATTGGTGACCAGCGTGCCGATGCGCAGGCCGCCCTCGTCGGTGGGTTCAATCCTGTCCAGGCCGATGTCCTGCACATCGACCAGATGCGCTGGCGTCTCGACCTCCAGCTTCATCAGGTCGAGCAGGTTGGTCCCTCCGGCCAGGAACTTCGCGCCCTCGGTACCGGCGACGGCCTTGGCGGCCTCGGCCGGGGATTTCGCGCGTTCGTAACTGAAGGCCCTCATGAGCGCCTCCCTGCAGAGGTCACGCCAGCGACCTCTGCCATCGCCTCGGCAATATTGGAATAGGCGCCGCAGCGGCAGAGGTTGCCGCTCATGCGTTCGCGCATTTCCATGTTGGTGGCCCGGGGCCGTGCGCTGACATCCGCCTGCACATGGCTGGGGACACCCCGCTTGATCTCGTCCAGTACCGCCACCGCCGAACAGATCTGCCCCGGCGTGCAATACCCGCACTGGTAGCCATCATGCTTGATGAAGGCGGCCTGCATCGGATGCAGGTCATCGGGGGTGCCGAGGCCTTCGATGGTGGTGATGGCATCGCCCTGGTGCTGTACCGCCAGGCTGAGGCAGGCATTGATGCGCTCACCATTGACCAGCACGGTACAGGCACCGCATTGACCGTGGTCGCAGCCCTTCTTGGTCCCGGTCAGCTTCAGATGTTCGCGCAGGGCATCGAGCAGCGTGGTCCGGGTGTCGAGCTCAAGCTCCCGCCGCTCGCCGTTGACGGTCAAGGCCACCGTGCTGATGACCGGCGGCCTGGGCGGCGGGGGCGCCGCCAGTTCGGCGGCGAGCGATGATGCCCCCGGTGCGGCGGACATCGCCACGGTCGTGACGCCGCCGGCGATCACCTGGCGACGCGTCAACTTCATTCCTTCATCACAACTTGGCACAGTGACCTCCTGGCGTTCGGGGAAACCCCGTGGCTGGATGGACGCGCTCACACTACCCAAAGGCCACTATGCCCATCCGTGGGGTACAGATCTGTGAAGTCGGCGAAATGTACGACCCTGCCAAGGCAGTCAGCCTGAGTGCCCAGAAGAACATGTTGTAGCAAGTCCGAAGAAATCGACTGCATCCAGCCCTTTCATGGACACCCGGACTCATTCCCAGCCTGCAGGCCAACTACGGCGGGCTTGACTGAGTTGCCACTTCCCATGGTCGAGCATGGCTCGACTCTACAGAGGCGAAGCCTGCGGGCCGACCCGCACATGCACCGCATGGCTGACGCCACGATGGAACATCTTGGCGTATGGGCAGACGCGTTCGGTGTTGCGAACGAGTTCGCAGGCCAGGTTCTCATCCATGCCGGGAAGATGTACCACGATCTCGGCCGACAGCAGGTACAGCCCATCTGCCGGATCACGGGCGAAGGTGACCGCCACTTCGATGCTGGGGTTGTGCAGCAGCAGGCCGGCGCGCGCGGCCACCAGCACCATGGCGCCGTGGAAGCAGCCGGCATAGCCCGCAGCCAGCAGCTGCTCGGGATTGGCGCCGCCGCCAGGCCCGCCGAGCTCCGGCGGCAGGCGCAGGTCCACCGCCAGTGCACCGTCGTCCGATCGCACGACGCCGGACGCCCGCCCATGCTGGGCCTGGCCTCCGCTCACCCGCACGCGGCCGGTGTACAGCGGCTTCACGTCGTCGCCCTGGTAGCGGTCCAGCATGGCAGGCGAAGGCGGCTTCAGCTCGGTCATTGCACGGCTCCATCAAACGCAGCTGCGGCAGGCGATCCATTCGCCGCTCAGGCAGGCTGCCGCTGCAACAGACCGGACTGCTGCAGCCAGGCTTCGAAATCGACCTGCCCCAGCCACGCGTGGCCCGCGGGCACCAGCGTCTCGGTCTGCAGCGGCGCGCCGAAGTACAGTGCATCGGCGTCCGCCACCACCTGCCGGGAATCACCCGTCAGTTGCAGATAGCGCCTGGCCAGATCCGCCATCGCGCTGCGCTGCGGCCCGGCGATCTCCAGCACTCCATTGGCTGGCGCCTGCTGCGCGATGCGTGCCACCGCTTCGGCAACATCCTCGGCGGCAATCGGCTGCACGTCGGCGGCCGGCAGCCGCACGGCCGTCCCGTCGCCGGCGGACTGGATGATGCCCGGCAGGAACTCGAAGAACTGCGTGGAATGGATGATGGTGTACGGCAGGCCCGAGTCGCGGATCAGCCGCTCCTGGGCGATCTTGCCGCGGAAGTAGCCACTGGCGGCAAGCTTGTCGGTGCCCACAACAGAAAGCGCGACATGGTGGCGCACGCCGGCACGGGTGGCGGCCGCAAGTATGTTGTGGCCGGCGGTCACGAAGAACGAAAGCACTGCTGCGTCTTCGAACGAGGGCGAGTTGGCCAGGTCCACCACCACGTCGACGCCGTCCATGGCGGCATCCAAGCCCTCGCCGGTCAGTACATCCACCCCGGTGGAGGGCGCTGCCACCACGACCGCATGCCCGGCGACACGCAGGCGTTCCACCACCTTGCTGCCGATGCGGCCGGTACCACCGATGACGAGGAACTTCATTGCGTGTCTCCTGGTATGTAGAGGGGCTGCCGGGTGTGGCCGGGCGCAGGCATCGTAGGTGGCGCGGGCGCGAGGGAGTAGGTCCGTGACCGGCCGCGCACTGTTGCCCGGCACGCACCAGTACGCTCAGGCCAAGGCAGGCTGTGCGCCTGGCTTCAGAGGGGTGGCCTGCTGGCGTGCTTCCCAGTGCGAGATCACATCCAGTTCGAGCGCGCGCACCCGCTGCGTGCTGAAGTCGATGAAGGCACGCACGCGCTTGGGCAGCTGGCGGCGGCTGAGGTAGCACAGGTAGTGGCCGCGATCGAGCGGCGCATGCCGATCCAGGCAGGTCACCACCCTGCCCGCCCCCAGCGCTTCACGCACCTGATAGCTGGGCAGCTGGGCGATGCCCAGCCCGTCGATGACGGCCTGCAGGGCCAGGTCGGCATCGTTGAACACCAGTGCAGCAGGCGGCTGAAGGTGTACTTCGGCACCGTCGACACGGAATTCCCAGGGCTGCATGCGTCCGCCCGGCAGGCGCCGCCCGATGCAGGCATGCGTGGGCAGCGTGTCCACCGACGCGGGAAGGCCGTGCACCTGCGCGTACGCCGGTGATGCACATACGACCAGCTGCATCGGCACCAGCTGCTTGGCAATCACTTGGCTGTCTTCCAGTAGGCCGTCGCGAAACGCCACGTCGATGCGATCACCGGCCAGGTCGGGGGCCTGCTCGTCCAGCAGCAGCTCCACGGATACCTGCGGGTACTCGGCACGGAAGGCTGCCAGCAAGGGCGCAATCACCCGACGGCCGAAGCCGTGGCTGGCACTGATGCGCAGGTGCCCGCGCGGCGGGCCCTCGCGCAGGTCGCGCATTTCCTCCAGCGCCTGCAGGATGCAGGTCACGCCCGGGTTGCAGCCCTCGAGGAACAGCTCGCCTTCGCGGGTGAGCGTGGTCGAGCGCGTGGTGCGCAGGAACAACCGCACGCCCAGCTGGCTTTCCAGCTTCTGCACGCTGCGGCTGACGGCCGAGCGGCCGATGCCGAGGCGGTCGGCCGCGCGCGCGAAGCTGCCCTCGGACGCCACTGCAATGAAGGCCAGCACGCCGGCGTAGCTGGTGGAGAAGGACGCATTGAGCGCATCGTGGCCGTCGCTGGCCAGGCGGGGCGTTGAGGCGTTCATGGGTGGCCTGGCTCCGGGCGGGCACGTTGTGCGTGCAGGTGGCTCCGCGCCAGCTTCAACCGTTGCCTGCACGCGGCAAGATCGAGCCCCAGCAGGGGCACGATGTCCTCGAATCCGGCACCCAGCACGTCGTGCAGCAACAGTACCGCACGTGCATCGGGCGGCAGTTCGCGCAATGCGGTGAGGAAGGCCTGCCAGACCTGTTCGCTGGCAGGGCGCGATGCGGTGCGCAGGTGCGATGAGGTGTCCATGCCCGGCAGACGGCCGAGCATCGGCCGCTGTGACAGGACATTGGTGCTTTTCATGCAACAGCGTGCGGCCCGGCCCCCGCCTACCGGCATTGCGAATGCAGGCCTAGCCTCGCTGTGCCCTTCACACGCTACAGGAACACACCATGACCGCACGCCTGGATTACGCCGCGCAATCCCCCGAACTGTTCAAGAAGCTCGGCCTGTACTCGCATGCCGCCCACACCGCCTCGATCGAAGCGGCCATCATCGATCTGGTCAACATCCGTGCATCGCAGCTCAACGGCTGTGGCTTCTGCCTGGACATGCACGTGAAGGAAGCCACCCTGCGCGGCGAGCGTCCGCTGCGCCTGCATCACCTTGCGGCATGGCGTGAATCAACGCTGTTCAGCCCGCGCGAGCGCGCCTGCCTGGCCTGGACCGAAGTACTGACCCAGCTGCCGGCGCAGGGCGTGCCCGACGAGCTGTACGCACGCGTGCGCGGCCAGCTGTCCGATCAGGAAATTGTCGACCTCACCCACGCGGTGATGGCGATCAACGCCTGGAACCGCGCCAACGTTGCCTTCCGTACCACGCCCGGCACCCTGGATACGGCCTTTGGCCTGGACAAGGCCGGCCTGGCCTGATCCTTCGGCCGCTGCCCCATGCTGCGGCCCTCCTCTACCGCTTTGGAGACCTGCCATGCGTCGCTCTGTTCTGGTCCTGTTTGCGCTGCTGCCACTGTGCGGCGCTGCCGCCACCCCGCCCTCTCCTGCGCCCCAGCCCTTGGTGCGCGAGGTGATGACCCGCGCCCTGCCGGAGCAGCCCGGCAAGGAAGCGCTGATCCTTACCGTGGAGTATCCGCCGGGTGGCGCCGATCCTGTCCACCGCCACGATGCCCATGGCTTCGTCTATGTCCTGGAAGGGCGGATCGTGATGGGTGTGGCCGGCGGCAAGGAAGTCACCCTTGGCCCGGGCGAGGCCTTCCATGAAGGCCCGGCCGATCTGCACACCGTAGGCCGCAACGCCAGCGCCACCGAGCCGGCGAAGTTCGTGGTGTTCCTGATCAAGGACATCGGGAAGCCGGCGGTGCTGCCGCCGCACTGATCGCACGTCCGGCGCTGGCACCAGCGACAGGTTCCCGGGTGTCACAATCCGGGGACCTGTCCCGTCTACGCTGGCATGGACGAATCCACTGCGCTGTTCTCACGTCTCCGCCCACGCCTGTTCGGCGTGGCCTACCGCATGCTTGGGTCTTCGCACGAAGCCGAAGACGTGGTGCAGGATGTCTGGCTGCGCTGGCATGGCACCGACCAGTCACAGATCGAGAATCCGGAAGCCTGGCTGGTGGCGACCACCACCCGTCGCGCCATTGATGGCCTGCGCCTGGCCCGGCATGCGCGCGAACACTATGTGGGCATGTGGTTGCCCGAGCCGCTGCTGACCGATGACACCGCCACGCCCGAGTACGTGCTGGAAACCGCCAGCGATCTGTCGGTCGCCTTCCTCAGTGTGCTGGAACGGTTGGCCCCGGATGCGCGTGCGGCTTTCCTGCTTCACGATGTGTTCGATCAGGATTACGCGGTGGTTGCGCGCACCCTGGACAAGACAGAGGCCGCCTGCCGGCAGATCGTGCATCGCGCGCGCCAGCAGCTCAGGCAGGAGCGCCCGCGCTACAACGTCCCGCAGGACGTGCACCAGAAACTGCTGCGCCGCTTCGCCGAGGCTGCATCCAGTGGCGATTTCCGCACGATGAAGGCGTTGATGGCCGAATCGGCCGAGCTGGTGGGTGACGGCGGCGGTATCGTCACCAGCTTCCCAGGGCCGATGGTCGGGGGCGCACGCATTGCCCAGCTGCTGTATGCCCCGCACCTGCGGCGCAGCGCGCAGTTGCGGATGGTACCGGCCATGCTCAACGGACGGCTGGGACTGCTGCGCTATTTCGATGGCGAGCTGGAGGCGGCGATGGCCTTCGAGACCGATGGCGAGCGGATCACGCAGGTTCTGGTGCAGCGCAACCCGCGCAAGCTGCAGCGGTTGGCTCGCCCTATCGCCATCCAGTAGTTCCACGCCAGCCAGGGATGGCGTCCGTTGCCGGCCGCCCTTGCGGGATTCGAGCGGGGCGCCGATGCGCCCCGTCGAAAACTTCTGCTTGCGCTGTATCCGCAGGATCCGATCAGAAGTCCCAGAACACCGGCACCCAGCGGAAAGTCTCGCCCTCCAGCGACACCCGGCCCACTGACGGGAACGGAAGATGCGTGGCCACCAGCATTTCACCGGTGCCGGCCAGTTCCTTCAGCAGAGCAATGCGAACGCGTGCGGATTCCTCCGGGTCGTGCTCGAAGCCGTTGTGCCAGTTCGGCTGGTCGAAGCCGACCGCGAACACCGCGTCACCGGCAAAGGTCAGGGCCTGCCCCGCGGACGCTACGCGCACCACGCAGTGGCCCGGGGTATGCCCACCGGAACGGCGGGCCGTCACGCCCGGCGCGATCTGCTGTTCGTCCTGGAAGGTGTGCACATAGCTGCTGTACTCGGCCCAGAAGTGCTTGGCCGTGGCGCGCAGTGCATCGGGGAAGCCCTGCGGCATGTTGGTACGGCTGAAGTCCGGCGACTTCCAGAACTCCACTTCCGCGGCTGCGACGTGGATTTTCAGGTCCGGGCGCAGCCGTTCCTTTACGCCTTCAACCAGCAGGCCGCCGACGTGGTCCATGTGCATGTGGGTAATCACCACGTCGGTGATTTCGCCCAGGTTGATGCCGGCGGCACCGAGGCGGCGGATCAGCTGGCCGGCGCGCGGCAGCTGCAGGTCCGGGTCCATGCCCAGGCCGGCATCGATGAGGATGGTGCGATCACCGCTGTGCACCACCATCACGTTCAATGCCCAGTCGAAGGCATCCTGGGGCAGGTACATCTCTTCGAACCATTCGGCACGGTCGGCGGCCGGCACGTTGTGGCCGAGCATCTGGGTGGGCAACGGCAGGACGCCATCGCTGATCACCAGCACCTCGACGTCGCCCACTTTCAGGGCGTAGCGCGAGGGCACCAGTTCATCGAGGGCGGGAGCAATGGGCGCGGCGGTGTTTTCCATACTGAACATGAGGGATCTCCACGAAGAGCCATTTGGCGGGCAGCAATGCAAGGCTGGCGCGAACGAATCCGGGCGCTTGCCCATGGCGCAGGCAGTGGCAATGCCAGGGCACGGTTGCCTGGCAGGCCAGCGCTGCGGAGTTCATGGGAAGACGGGCCACTGCGCGGGCAATGGGCCCGGAACACGGCAGGTGCCGTGTGGGATCAGCCTAGGCAGCACGCCGCAGGTGCGGTAGCGCCGTGAAGGGGTACGTCATGTTGCGTTCCGGGAAGCAATGCGGAACCGGCTGCAATGCCACCATTGCAAGCGCCTCTGGCTCGTTCGGTAGTGCGCAGGCCCAGGTCAGGCAGCTTCGGATGATCATCCAGTCGACCCCACTGTGGGTCCGCGCAATCAGGACGATCTATCAAGAAATTCGGACTTGTCATATCCCAGATGCCTGATTGCTGGCGCAAAGTACGTCTCACCACCCACCCATGAGAGTTCCCGCATGAACACCTTCGCCCGTACCCTGGCCGTTGCCAGCCTCGCCCTCTCGGTCCAGGCCGGCCTGTCCGCGCAGGCCGCCGAACCGGCCACGCCGGCGGCAGTCACCAGCATCGCGCGCACCGCCACCTACATCACCACCGCCGATGGCGTGCAGCTGTACTACAAGGACTGGGGCCCGAAGAACGGCCCGGTCGTGACCTTCAGCCACGGCTGGCCGTTGAACTCGGACAGCTGGGAATCGCAGATGATCTTCCTGGCCAACCACGGCTACCGCGTCATTGCCCATGACCGTCGCGGCCACGGCCGTTCCAGCCAGCCGTGGGATGGCAACGACATGGATCACTACGCTGATGACCTGGCCACGGTGATCAATACGCTGGACCTGCACGATGTGACCCTGGTGGGCTTCTCCACCGGTGGCGGCGAAGTGGCGCGCTACATCGGCCGGCATGGCACCGGGCGGGTGAAGAAGGCCGTGCTGATCAGCTCGGTACCGCCGTTCATGCTGAAGACCGCCGACAACCCGAACGGCCTGCCGATCGAAGTGTTCGATGGCATCCGCAAGGCACAGATGGAAAACCGCGCGCAGCTGTACAAGGACATTCCGTCGGGCCCGTTCTACGGCTTCAACCGCCCGGGCGCGAAGGTGTCGCAGGGGCTGATCGATGCGTGGTGGGCGCAGGGCATGCAGGGCGGCCACAAGAACACCTACGACTCGATCGCTGCGTTCTCGGCCACCGATTTCCGCGCAGACCTGAAGAAATTCGATGTGCCCACCCTGGTCATCCACGGTGACGACGACCAGATCGTGCCGATCGGCATCTCAGGCCGCCAATCGGCGAAGCTCATCAAGGGCGCAAAGCTGATTGTCTACCCGGGTGCGCCGCACGGCCTGACCGACACCCACAAGGACAAGGTCAACCAGGACCTGCTGGCGTTCCTGCAGGAAAAGTGAGTGTACGGGGCTCCGTTGTGATGGCGGAGCCCTTCCTGCCCAGAGGCAGGGCCGGCACCGGACGAGCGCCGGCGTCCACGTCAGTGCACGATTGCGGCCGTGGGATTTCAGGCCAATCATGGCGCGCGGTGTGCACCTTGATGAAGGGTTAACCTCCAACAAAGCACACTGCGCTCTCACGGCTCTTCTCCGGCGCAGAATCCTTTGCTCCCGTGTCCAGCCCCAGACGACACGGCCATGCATCCTCCCAATGCCTTCCGGATCCACGCGATCCAGCCCCTTCTTGCGCGCAATGGGGCCATCGTTCGCCTCGATCAATTGCGATCCACCTGCAAGAGCTGCGGCTTGCGCTCATCAATGACTCAGGACGAGGGCCTCAAGACGAGTCCATTGGGCACGACGCTCACGTGCCCCGCGTGCGGTGCCACGGGGCTGATGGACGAGGTGGAGATATGGCACCACTGGCTCGAACAGTGCCGGCGGGAACGGATGCTGGCGCTCTTCGATCCCGCACCTGACGAACCTCTGGAGCCTGATGGCCCCGAATGAGAGCGACGCATGGACTGTCCGGCCGGCGCCTCAGCGCCGCGCCTCAACCGTCGCCGGGGTGACGCCCTGCCAGGCTACCCATCGTGAAGGCGTAGCCCGCCTCCTCCAGCAGCGCTCTCATGCGCAGCTCCACACGCCGGGGGGAAAGCAGGCTGTTGGGCGCGTACAGGGCATAGACGTAGCCTGCGCCGTCGATGATCTCGCGGCGCACGGCGCACTCATTGGATTCGGCAGCCTCGGACCAGACGGACATCAACCTGGCGGGACTGATGGATTGGCCGTTGCGAAGACGGAAGAACAGCCAGCGCACTCCCAGGGAACGCACCGGATTCAACCTAGCCACTGCGAACCCCCGATGCGCCGGAAAAGGTCCCTCAGGACCTCTGGATCCAAGCGTGGATGCTCGTCTTTCGAAGAGCGCGGAAGGTCGATACGTGCGGCGCCGTTCACCAGCGCGGGCAGATCGGACTGAAGGTCGATCCACCACCCCGTGGGCAGCCGGAGCCCCGTGCCCGTTCTATCGTAGATGCAGATCGGAAAAGTCATGGCGTTGCTCCTGGATGACCCGAGCATACGCCTGCGCGATGTCAGGTCTGGATGCGACGCCTAGGAAGATGCCGCATCGGCGCGCTTTGCGCATTCGAATACGTGTGCTTCGTCCTGCTGGACCCTGCGGAACGACTCCAGCCAGCCGAACGCTGCGCCACGATTGTGAATCGTTTCGCCAAGCCTTCCGGTCAGGCACCGTGCGCACTCCATCCCGCCAGGACTGGGCGCATCGCAGCAACGGCATTGCGCCATCGTCGTCGTTCTCTCCGGGCGGCACTGGTACATGATCTTGGTCATCAGGCTGATCGCCTGGCTTTGCGAGGACATGCGCGCTCCCTGTCTGCTGCGCGGAAGCAGCCGCGCGACGCGCGGCTCCTCCTGTTCCTCAGCGGCGGGTATCGCCGCCGAGACCGCCCTTCTTTTCATCCGCTGGCTTCGGGCTCTCGCTATCCTTGTTGTCCTGCTGCTGTTGCTGTCCTTGCTTGCCGGGCTCCTCCCCGCCGGGTTCGCCCCCCTCGCCCTGCCCCTGCTGTGCAGGCTGTTCTGCTTCAGCGGACGCGTTGGAGCGGTCATTCCTGTTCTGTTCGGGGACGCTGTTCATTTCGATTCTCCGTCGCAGCAAGTGTGCTGCCGATTGACTGTGGGCCTGTTGCCGTTACGGGAACGTGCCGGCAAGCGCGTTGTATGAACGGTTGTGATGAACAGGCTCCCGGCAGCAAGCGTGTACAGTGAGGTTTCGAACAGGGGTAGGCGCCGTGAGCCACGGAAGAAGCAAGCACGTTGTCGATGTGGAGCGCGAGCTGGCCCACTGGGAAACCGCGTTCAATCTGGGTGCGCTGCCCGCGATGAGTTTCCGGCACGAAGTGGCGCCGGTCATCCGGCTTGCCTGCGATATCTAGGTGAGAGATCCGCACGGTACCCGGTCAGCCTGGATGGACGATCTGCAGTGCCGCCTTGCGAAACGATCAAGCCTGCGCGGCCACCCTGGCGCGGCAGAGATTGCCGATCGTTGCTGGACGCTGCTGTCCTGCGGCTAGGGGCCTCCTGCCGGATGATTCCGCTCGCGCACACCCTACCCCAGCTCGGATGCCAGGAACGGTGCCGTCCTGCTGCCCTTGGCGTGGGCCACCTGATGCGGCGTCCCAGCCGCCACGATGGTGCCGCCCGCGCCGCCAGCGCCCGGGCCGACGTCGATCACCCAGTCGGCCTGCGCGACAGAACGCATGTCGTGCTCGATCATCACTACCGTGTTGCCTGCGTCCACCAGCCGCTGAAGCTGCATCAGCAGCCTGTCCGCGTCTGCCGCATGCAGGCCGGTGGTGGGTTCGTCCAGCACGTACAGCGTGCGCCCGCGCTGGCTGCGCTGCAACTCTGTGGCCAGCTTGATGCGTTGCGCCTCGCCACCTGAAAGTTCGGTAGCTGGCTGGCCCAGCCGCAGGTAGCCCAGGCCGATCTCCTGCAGCAGCTGCAGCGGGCGGGCGATGGCCTCCTCTTCGGCGAAGAACGCATGGGCCTGGTCCACCGTCATCTGCAGGACCTCGGCAATGTTGCGGCCGTTCCACTGCACCCTCAGCGTGGCTTCGTTGTAGCGGGCGCCGTGGCAGGTGGGGCATGGTGCATAGACGCTGGGCATGAACAGCAGTTCGACGCTGACGAAGCCCTCGCCTTCGCACGTTTCGCATCGGCCCTTGGCCACGTTGAACGAAAAGCGGCCCGCGTCGAATCGGCGGCGGCGCGCGTCGGATGTCGCGGCGAACAGCTTGCGCACGTGGTCGAACAGGCCCGTGTAGGTAACCAGGTTGGAGCGTGGCGTACGCCCGATGGGCTTCTGGTCTACCTGTACCACGCGTTGAATGGCGTCTACGTCGCCGGCCAGCTGGCCCCGAGTGGCTTCGATCACGGTGGGTCCATCCGTGGGCGCGCTGTCGGCGCCGTCGTCTGCTGTCTCATGCCCAAGGTGCAGCAGCATCAGCTCAGGCAGCGCCTGCGCCATCAGGCTGGACTTGCCCGATCCGGAAATGCCGGTCACTGCAGTCAGCAACCCCAACGGCACCTGCGCATCCACGCCGTGCAGGTTGTGGCGATGGATGCCTTGCAGCGCCAGCCAGCTGTTGGCACTGCGCTGCCGGCTGGCCGGCGCGGGCACCCGGTCGAACAGGTACTGCGCCGTACGCGAATCCTGAACGTTGCGCAGGCCATCGGGCTCGCCACTGTAGAGAACACGTCCGCCATGCTCTCCTGCCTGTGGGCCGACATCCACCAGCCACTGCGCGCGGCGCATCAGCTCCAGATCATGTTCAACAACGAACACCGAGTTACCGCCGTCGCGCAGCCGTTCCAGTGCGTCGTACAGCGCTTGGCTGTCGGCCGGATGCAGGCCGGCCGAGGGTTCGTCGAGCACGTACAGCACGCCGAACAGCAACGAGCTGAGCTGCGTAGCCAGGCGCAGGCGCTGCAGTTCGCCGGCCGACAGTGTGGGCGTGGCGCGGTCCAGCGAGAGATAGCCCAGGCCGAGCTCGCGAAGTTGTCGTACCCGCGCCATGACCCCACCCGCCAGCCGTTGTGCCGCCAGGCGCTTCTCCTCTGACAGGGCTGAGGTCAGGCGCACGTCGGGGGCGCCTTCGTGGGTCGCGCGGCCACTTGCTGCCCGCTTGGCGCGATCGCGGGGCGTTGCACGCCTGCTGGTACGCGCGCCGTGGCTGTGTGCACTGAAATCGCCCTGCGCGATGGGCTCGAGCAAGGCCGCCAGCTGGTCCAGCGGCAGCCGCATGAACTCGCCGATGTCCACGCCGGCGAAGGTGACCGAAAGCGCTTCCGGCTTCAGGCGCTTTCCCTGGCAGGCGGGGCACAGCCGGCCTTCCATGTAGCGGGAAACACGCTTGCGCATCAGCGCGCTCTGGGTGTTGGCAAAGGTGTGCAGCACGTAGCGGCGTGCGCCGGTGTACGTGCCCATGTAGCTGGGCTCCAGCTTGCGCTTGAGCGCGGCGCGGGTCTCGGCCGGCGTGAAGCCGGCATAGACCGGCACCGTGGGCGTTTCCTCGGTGAACAGGATCCAGTCCCGGTCCTTTTTCGGCAGCTTCTTCCACGGCACATCGATGTCGTAGCCCAGCGTGACCAGGATGTCGCGCAGGTTCTGGCCATGCCATGCCGGTGGCCAGGAGGCGATGGCGCGCTCGCGGATGCTCAACGACGGGTCCGGCACCATCAGCGCTTCGGTCACCTCGTAGACGTGCCCCAGGCCGTGGCAGGTACTGCAGGCACCCTGTGGGGTGTTGGGCGAGAAGTCTTCGGCGTACAGCATGGGCTGGCGGGCCGGGTAGGCCCCCGCCCGCGAGTACATCATGCGCACCAGGCTGGACAGCGTGGTCACGCTGCCCACCGACGAGCGCGCATTGCTCGCGCCGCGCTGCTGCTGCAAGGCCACCGCCGGCGGCAGGCCGTCGATGGCATCCACGTCGGGCACGCCGGCCTGGTCGATCAGGCGACGCGCGTACGGCGCGACGGATTCGAAGTAGCGCCGCTGCGCCTCGGCGAAGACCGTGCCGAAGGCCAACGAGGACTTGCCGGACCCCGACACGCCGGAGAACACCACCAGTGCATTGCGTGGAATGGAGACATCGACATTCTTCAGGTTGTGCTCGCGCGCACCGCGCACCTCGATGCAGCCGCTGGCTGCGGCAGCACATGACGATTCGCCAAAGGGGGTGTTGGACATCTCAGCATTCCTGCATTCGGTGGGCGGATCGCGCATGGTGCGCCCGAGGGGCCATTGTCGCCGCTGCGGAGTGCATGGCGTGAGGGCGCCGGAAGCGGGATGTTGTCTTCACCTCCCGTTCGTACGGCCTTGCCAGCCAAGGGCTAGCGTTGGGTGCCCACACACCGGAGGCCGTCATGCACCCCGACGTACTTGGCTGGGCCGCCACGGCGGTACTGATGGCAACCTTGATCCGGCAGATGGTGAAGCAGTGGCAGTCGTCCAACCCGGAAGCCGTGTCCAGGTGGGTGTTCGCAGGCCAGATGACCGCATCTGCGCTGTTCACGGTGTACAGCGCGATGCTGGGCAGCGTGGTCTTCGTGGTGACCAATGCGATGCTGCTGTTGACGGCGGTGGTGGGCCAGGTGATGGCTTGGTGCCGCCCCGGCCAACGCCGGGCTCTCCCACCCTGCTGATTGTTGATGCGTATTGCCTGAAGGTTTGGCATTACATTCCCCCACTGTTGATGGGGCCGGACCGTCACACGGATGAGGAGGCCGCTGCATGCCGTGCGGTTCGGGCGCACTCTCGTAAAGACCATGCGCAATATTCCTGCGGGCGCTCACATGCCTCCTTCACCTGGCCCCTGCCCGATCGCAACCGGTCGTGACCTACGCTGGGCACTCCACTCACTGCGGAGCCCAGTATGGCTATCAAGACGGCGGAAGACCTGTTCATCCACGAACTCTCGGATATCTACAGTGCCGAGAAGCAGCTGACCAAGGCCCTCCCGCGCCTGGCCCGTGCGGCCGAGAACCCGGACCTGGCGGCAGCGTTCGAAACGCACCTGGAAGAAACGCAGGGCCAGATCGAACGCATCGATCAGGTGGTGGAGGTGCTTGGCATTCGCCTGAAGCGCATCAAGTGTGCGGCGATGGAGGGCCTGGTGGAGGAAGGCAAGGAAGTGATCGACAGCATCGACAAGGGGCCGGTGCGGGATGCGGCCCTTATCGGCGGCGCGCAGAAGGTCGAGCATTACGAGATTGCGTCCTACGGCACCATCGCCGCGCTGGCCAAGCAGCTGGGCTACAAGGATGCCCTTCCGCTGCTGCTGGAGACGCTGGAGGAAGAGAAGGCCACCGACGAAAAGCTGACCCTGCTGGCCAAGGGCGGCGGCAACGCCAAGGCCGCGCAGGCCGCCTGACCGGCGCACGCCGGAACCCGGCGGCCACGGATGGCCGCCTCAGGGCCCGTACAGCACCTGATCATTCGGGCAGAAGAACGTGCGTCGCCGCGTCGTCCCCAGATAGAGCTTGCTGATCGGGCCACCACACAGGGGACAGACCTTTTTCGTGTGCACCTGCCAATGCTTCTTCAGCTCGAAGCGGCGCTTCCACTCCAGGAAATCGAAGCTGTAGGCGCGAGCCTGCTCGATCAAGGCGGTAAGCCTTCGTGGCGGCAGGTCGCCCAGCCGGGAGGCGGGATGCACGCCTATCCGGAACAGCACCTCGTTCTTGATGATGTTGCCCACGCCGGCGAAGACGGTCTGGTCCAGGAGCGCATCACAGACCATGACGTCCGGCAGGGCCTTCAGCTTGCGCCGGGCCAGCTTCGGATCCCAGGCGTCGTTCATCACGTCCGCGCGCCAATCGTAGACATCGTCCAACGGCTCCTCGATCAGCCGCACGGAACACGCATAGAAGTTCAGCTCGCCATTGTCGAGCATCAGGGATACACGCGGCGGGGTTGGCTTCCTTTCATCGATGCGCCAGCTGCCGAACATCATCAGATGGATGCGCAGCGTGTGGCGGCTGAACTCCAGCAGGAAGTGCTTGCCCCAACTGCGGACCGCCTTGACCCTGCGGCCCTGCAGCGGTGACAGGTCGATGCGGCTGTTACCGGACACGGTGCGGACCACGTGCCCCTTGAAATGGCTTGCGGCTTCGCGCAACAGCACGATGGAAGGGCCTTCAGGCATGTGCGTTCTCCGACAGCAGCGCCTGCAGGCGCAGGGCGTTGCGGGTGGCATGGCCCAGTGCGGTATTGTCCAGTACGCACCAGGCGGGTCGTTGCGCGTCGGATTCGCGCCGCAGCCGTTCCGCGAGCGCGGCCAGGGCCTGTTCACTGTACGCACTGCGATAGATCTGCGGTTGGCCGTGCCAGCGCCAGTAGCTCCACGTGCGGTCACCGCCGGGAATCGCTGCAACCGGCACACGTGCCGGATCCGCAGCGACCCGTGCCACGCCATGCGCACTCAGAAGTGCATCCACTTCCGGCGTGAACCAGCTCGGGTGGCGCGGCTCGCACGCCACATCGGCCTGGGTGCGTGAACGCAGGCCCCGCAGGAATTCCCTGGTCGTGGCCGCGTCGTACACCAGGCTTGGCGGCAACTGCAGCAGTAGCGGCCCCAGCTTTCCACCCAGCTCCAGCACGCCATCCAGGAACTGCTCGAACGGCTGCATCGCATCGCGCAGCCGGCGCTCATGGCTGATCTCCCGCGGCAGTTTCACCGCGAACCGGAAGCCCTCCGGAACGCTCACCGCCCATCGCGCGTAGGTGCTGGGCTGGTGCGGTCGATAGAAGGACGAGTTGATCTCCACCATCGGCAGGCGTGTGGCATAGCGCTGCAGTGCGCTGTCGCCCGCGCCGAACGCTTCGTGAACCGCCCGCGGCAGCGACCAGCCCGCACAACCGACGCGTGGTGGGGCGGGCGCAACCGGGGCGGCTGTGGCATTCATCGTGCCAGCTGCCCGTCCGGTTCGGTGATGCCGCCCGCACCTTCCTCCGTGTGCGACTGCGAAACCGACAGCAGACGATCCAGTGCACTGGTGCCCGACTGCAGCGCCGACGCGCTGCGCACGAAGCCTGTCCAGTCGGAGATGGCGATCTTTCCGAGCGCCAGCTCGTCCACCCGCACGCTGCGCATCCGCCAGTGCGGAAACTGTCGACGCCCCACCCTGCCCCGGTTCAGTTCGACGATCCCACTGTGGCTGCTGGCTCCCAGAATGCGCATGTAAGCGGCCTTGATTCCTGCCTCCGGGCCTTCCAGGTACTGCAGGAAGCGCGAGCCATCGAACAGCAGTGTGCCGGTCACATCGACGGATTCGTTGAACTGCACCGCCTCCGCCACAAGCTGCTGCAGCCGCTGTTCCGTCAGGTTGCGGGAGGCTTCACTTACGTAGGCAATTGCTCGAAAAGGCATGGCACCACCGGTTGTTGCAGACCGCTCTACCTTAGCCACGCGGATCGTACGCGCGGTGAGATCGGTGTGGAGGCTGCGTCGAACTGTCGCGTGGCCCTTCCGCATCGCGTTGACGCGCGGTTGGGTTGCGGAAGACGTGCCTGCCGGTGCGCACACGCGTGCACCATGGTTCGTGGAGGCAGGATGAGGAATCGCGGGCTTCCGGATGACGCCACGTTGGCAGCCATGCCACCGCCGTCTAGCGCCGGATCTGGAAGATGGTCGCTGCCGCCAATCGGGCGGCTGAACCCAAGGAGACTTTCCATGGCCAACCAGAACCAGAGCCAGGGCAACAGCAACCGCGGTTTCGCTTCGATGGACGAGGACAAGCGGCGCGAGATCGCCGCCAAGGGTGGACGTGCCGCGCACGAGTCAGGTAGCGCCCATGAATTCAGCTCGGAAGAAGCACGCGAAGCCGGCCGCAAGGGCGGCGAAGCAGTGAGCCAGGACCGCCAGCACATGGCTGACATCGGCCGCGAAGGCGGCCAGAACAGTCGCGGTGGTGGCAACCAGGGCGGCAACCAGGGAGGCGGGCAGCAACAGCAGGAACCTGGCGGCGGCAACAACCGCGGTGGCCAGCAGCGCTGATCGGCATTGAAACCCGATGTACCCCTTCGTGGGCGGACGTGATGTCCGCCC
>NZ_JAXBQT020000012.1:34302-154588 GCF_047520755.2 Stenotrophomonas sp. FR010
GGGGGGGGGGCGGTCCGGCCCCCCCACTTTCGTGCGCCCTCGCGTCACTCACGGGCGTTTCAACTGGGGCGCCGCAGGCGCGCGCCCCAGGTTTTTCATGGCTCGCGTGGCGGCAGGTCCAGTGCGCCCGCGCCCGGGCCGGCCCCCAGCTCGGCCCCGGTGGTCGGCCGCGCTTCCGGGTCGGAGAGCGTGCGCAGGGTCATGGCCTGCACCGCGGCCTGTTCGCGTGGATCGAGGTCCACCGTGCCGCTGCCGTCGCCACCGTCCACCGCACCCTGTGCCTCGCGGTCGCTGACCCGCTCCCAGAGCTCGCCGCTGTTCCAACTGCCCTGCAGGTTGTCGGCGCCGTCGCCCTGCGACATGTCCATGTACAGATCGGTGAACGCGGGATCCCCCGGCAGCTTGCCCGGTGGGAAGTTGGGCTGGATGCTGTGCAGCGCCTTCTCGAACGACTTCATGTGCGCGATCTCGCGCGTCATCAGGAAGCGCAGCGCGTCCTTGATGCCCGGGTCGTCGGTGACGTTGATCAGGCGCTCATACACCAGCTTGGCGCGCGCTTCGGCCGCAATGTTCGAGCGCAGGTCGGCGCTGGGGTCACCAATCGAGTCGATGTAGGCGGCTGTCCACGGCACCCCGCTGGAATTGACCAACGCCGGGCCGCCGCCGTACAGGATCTGTTCGGTGTGGCTGCTGCTGTTCTGCCCCAGCAGCCGCATGTCCTCGGCCTCGGCAAGCCCTTCGGACTGGATTGCCTTGGGCCCGCGGTTGAGCATGGCGATGATGGTGCCGATGATCTCCAGGTGGCTGATCTCCTCGGTGGCGATGTCCATCAACAGGTCCTTGCGCCCGGGATCGCATTCGCCAAGTCCCTGGGTGAAGTAGCGCATCGCAGCGGCCAACTCGCCCTGCGGGCCGCCGAACTGCTCAAGCATGAGGCTGGCGAGCTGCGGATTGGATTCGCGGACGCGCACGGTGTACATGAGTTTCTTGTGATGAAAGAACATGAGGATTTCTCCAGTGGCTGGCGTGGGCTGGCTTCGCGGTCAACGCTTGGCCTGGGCGCCAGGCGTTTCGTCACGGTTGAGGAACGCACCGACCAGGCCGTCCTGGTGGTCCTCCAGCCAGCGCGCCATGGCAACCTCTTCCTGCAGGATCTGGCCACACACCGCCGCAATGTCGGGCGCGCCGGCGCGCTCGGCAGCGATCACCAGCGCCCGGTACGTGGCGATCTCGGTGTTCTCGAAGCCGAACGAAAGGCCCACGCTCTTGACCACCTCGTCTTCCATCAGCGTGTTGCCAGCGGCGTGGATGACGGCGGTCATGCTGGCGAACAATCCCTTTGCGGTGGGCACGCTTCCTCCCAGCGCCTCGATGCACTCCCGCAGGGAAGCGGCCTGCCCCTGTGTCTCCTGGACGTGCTGGCCTATCCGGGCAGCAAGCTGGGGGTAGTTCTCGATCCGCGAAGCCATGGCCTTCATCATGGTTTCCGCTTCCTGTTCCATGGCGTAGGCATCCTGCAGCCATTTCAGCAGGCGTTCGCGTCGGGTGTCGTTGTGGTCCGCCATCTCGATCTCCGGTCTGGGGCGACATGCCTCCGGAGAACATGGTGGAGCGCTGGCAGTCACCGCCTTGTCGGGCGGTGTGAACCGCTGGAGGTGGCCGCTGCACGCGGCCCTGATGCGGCGATAACATGCAGGGACTGCGGGTTGGCCCCGCTCCGCGGTCAGGGCATCGGGCTGGACAGTGCCGCGCCGCCGGCTCGACCTTGCAGGCTGCCACCCGACGCGCGCGGAGCGTCCGTCGCCACCAGTGCCTGTACCACACGGTGTTGCATACGATGAGCACCGCCCTCCACGCCCACGACATACACGAAGCGCCCATCGAACTTGGCGTGCGCGCCCTCAAGGAGATCGTCGGCCTGCAGGGCTCGCTTGAGCGACTTCATCCACGTGCGCTCAGGCATGCGGTCCAGTTCCACCACGATGGCAGTGCCACCGCAGTCCAGCGGCATGCACTCGACACGCAGCACGCGTGGAGAAGCAGAATCGGTTCCAGATAGCGGCATGAGAGAAGCTCCAATGCGGGGGACGGCGGCAGTATCCATGCCACGTGCCAAGGCGCCGTCAACGAGCTCCATGCGGCCCTGCACGCTGCCTCGACGGTGCTGGAGGCGCGCTTCACGGGCTTCGCGCCGGGCTGACAACCCGCACGCACCATATTGATGCTGCACAGCACAGACTGGCACTCCCGAAGCAATACAGGCTGCACACATGCAATCCGGAATGAGCCAGCGCAGATGCAACCTGCTGCTGGTGGAAGACCAGCTCGACCTGGCAGCACTGATGGAACATGCACTTGAGGACGCCGGCGACCAGGTGACGCACGCGTACAGCGTGTTCGACGCGCTGGGACTGCTGGACACCCAGCGATTCGACGGCGCCGTGCTGGATGTCGAGCTTCGCGACGGCGTGGTGTTCCCAGTCGCTGATCGCCTGGCGGAACTTGGCATTCCCTTTCTGTTCGTCTCTGCGGTCTATGACCAGCTGGTGCCACAGCGCCACCGCCGCGCCGCCTTCGTGGCCAAGCCGTTCCACGTCGACCAGCTGCAGGAGACTGTGCGGCGCGTGGTGGGCGACGCCTGCGCACCCTCTTCGGCACGCTGACCCCAACCGCAGCGGTCAACCCAGGTGCGGGGCCACCACCAGGCTCAGCTGGCGCAGCGCACCACCACGGGAGAGCCCGTCCCAGTTGCCACGCGCCACGCTGCGGATCTCGGAGGCCTCAACCCACAGCAACCGCATCGACCAATCAGGAAAGAAACGGCCTGAAACCCTGCCACGGCCCAGTTCGATCAGCTCGCGATGGCTGCGGGCACTGAGAATGCGGCTGTACACCACGTTGATGCTGTCTTCCGGTCCCTCGATGTACTGGAGGAAGCGGAGCCCATCGTAAAGAAGCACACCGGTAACGCCGGATTCGAAGTTGAAGCCGGCGGCGGCCCAGGCGAGGTCGTCCACATGGTCCATGGAAAGCCCCGGTATCGCCTCACTTGCGTAGGCGATCGCGCGGAGGGGCACATTCGTTCCTTCTGGCGCAGGAGGTTTCCTGCACGGCAATGATCGCTGCCCCGTTGTAGGCGGCGATGAGGGCCTTCAGGCGCTGAGGCACCGCCGCCTCTCCTCGGCTGCACACTACGCTAACACCCGTCCCGGACTTCAAGCGGCGTTCGCGTAGGGCTCAACGATTGCAAGCAGCTTCTGCATCGCTTCGTCTTCGTCCTGGCTGGTTACCGCCCGCTGGATGAAACGGCTCCAGTCCGCAAGGGCGATCATCTGCAGCTCGCCCGCGCTGACCGACAGGCAGCGCATTGGCCAGAACGGCAACCGCCGCTGCCCGACACGGCCACGCCCGAGTTCGGTCAGTTCGGTGTGGCTGCGGGCGCCGTTTACGCGGGAGAAGGCAACATCCAGCCCGTCGGCGGGGCCTTCCATGTATTGCAGGAAGCGCTGCCCGTCAAACAACAGGACCCCGGTCACGCCCGCTGATCGATTGAAGCGGGCCGCATCTTCCATCAGTGCAGCCAGGCGTTCCGGCGTGAACCCGGGGGCAGCCCGGCTGGCGTAGACAATCGCGCTGTTCGGCATCGGCTGCTCCTGCTCTCCCAGCCGATCAATGTAAGGTAGGCAGCGTTCACGCGCCGTAAACGCGTACAGGGCACGCGTCACACATCGGCCGATGTGCCCGGGTTTCATGGGATTCGGCCTGGATCGGAGACGCCTGACGGCGCGACCGCATGCTGCGGTGCGGCGAAATGGCCGGTGTTTACACAATGACCGGCCCGGTCAGCACGGCAGGGGCACCCGCCGCCCCAATCTCCGCCAGATAGGCTGAAAATCCCCCTGCGGCGCGCCCTTCCAGACGCGCACTGGTGAAGACGACGGGAGCACCGGCCCAGCGTACATCCGCGCCGCAGGCCTGCAGCGCCCTCACCATCTGAACGTCTTCCCCGCAGCGCAAGGCAGGAAAACCGCCGACCGCACGATAGAAATGGGCAGAGACACCCAGGTTGGCACCATGGATGCGCCCGTGACCTTCCCCCCACTGCTGCCGCCCCTGGAATACCCTGCGCAGGCGATGTTCGGACGGGCAGCGCGCCGCAATGTCCACCAGTCCGCAGAAGGCGTCACACGGCTGCTCCAGTTGTCCAACCAACCAATTGCCAGGGACCTCGCTATCGGCGTCGGTGCTGGCCAGCCACCTGGCGCCGCGACCCAACAGCTCGACGGCGGCCGCTGCGCGGGCAATCCCCACGCAGCGTGCATCCAGCCGCACAATGCCGACGCGCTGTTGGTGGCAGATGGACGCCGTCGCATCCGAGCAAGCGTCCAGTGCAACCACCACTTCGACCGGTTCGCCGCCCAGGCCCGGGTGCAGGGCCGCCCTTCGGATCGATTGCAGGCAGCGCGCCATGCTGGCTGCCTCGTTGTGCGCGGGGACCAGAACGCCTATCACCGCAGGCCCTCGTTGCGGGCCAGTGACAGCGTGCCGCGCGTCCAGCCCTGCAGCACGAAGTCCGCATCGCGATAGTGGAAGGCTTCGTGCAGGCCGTGGCCCAGGCACCGATGCGCGACTTCGGTCCGGCTCACCCGCCCGGGGAACGAGGGCAACCAATGGCACGCGACCAGCAATCCGTCGTCACGAAGTGCTTGATCGATTCCGGCACGCAGCTCGCGAAGGGCGCTCGTCCCCAGGTAGTAGCCCATCTCACCGCAGACGATCAGGTCGAAGCGCCCCGGCGGCCATTGCTCGGGGTGGCTGGCGCAGTGGACCTGCACGTGCGGCAGGTGGGCCAGGTTGCGGCGGGCCCGGAACGCTGCGCGCGGGCTGATGTCGGTGGCCAGCAGGCGCTCACAGCGGGCCGCCAGGGCCTCGGTCAGCACGCCGTTGGAGCATCCCAGCTCCCAGCCACGATTGAACTGGCGCTGGCTCAGGCTGGCCAGCAGCAACGCACGCTTGCGTTCTTCATACCACCGGCTGCGGTAGCCAAAAGGGTCTTCCTGCTCATGCAGTTCATCGAAGTACGGTTGCGCGCTCATGCCAGAAATACCTCGTAATCGCGGAAAAATCGGGCCAGTACATGGGAAGGCAGCACCGGCGGGCTGTTCAGGCCCGGCACGTTGCCCGTCTGCGTCCGGAACCGGGCGATCGCACTTCGTTTCACCGACGCCACTGCGGAAATGTCGACAAGCTGCGGGAACTCCCACGCCATATGCGCGCAGGCCGGATCCAGCCAGTGCCAGCCCCATACCGGGTACTCCAGGCGACGGCAACCCACTGCGCGCGCGGCGCGGCAGGCTGCACGCCCTGCCGCTTCGTGATCGGGATGCCCATCGAAGCGCCAGGGCGCCAGTACCAGATCGCCCGGCTGCAGGTGCTGCTGCAGCCAGTCCTGCAAGCCCTGTTCGTGCTTGCTGACCGCGCCATCGCCGATGCCGAGATGAAACGTCGCGTCGGCCGCAATCCCAAGTTCCGCCAGCGCCGCTGCAAGCTCTGCCCGACGCGCCGACCGCAGGCGGTCCGGTGTCCACCACGGCTCACCCGGATAACACGCTTCACCATCGGTCACGGCAATGACGCCAACCTCCATGCCCTGTGCCGCGGCATGATGGAGCAGCCCACCACAGCCAAGAATCTCGTCGTCGGGATGCGGCGCAACGACCACAAGGCGGTCGTGGCCGGCGCACAGTGAACGGGCGGGCGTGGACGGTTGCTGCCAGAGCCAATCGCAGCGCAGCCAGGCCTGTTCCTGAGTTCCCTGTCCTTGCAGGGGTGTGCTGGCTACAGCGCCCATGCGGTCTCCTCGGCTGCCCGCTGCTCACCCAGCCACTGCCAATCGCGATCGGCATGGCACTGCCTGAGGAACACCGTCAGGTCCGCCCAGCGGCGGGCGTGACCGTCTTCCAGGCACATCGGCGCCGGACCGAGCGCCCGGCCTGCAAGGTCCAGGACGCGCGTCGCCGCCCGTTCGACCACGCAGCGCAGCCGCACTACGTCTTCCCGATGCGCCGATTGAGGCGCGTCGTCGATGCGTGCGGCCACTTCGCGAAGCAGCGCCGCAGCCGGCCCCAGCACAAGGTCCGCTGCACCCAGCAGCCGTGCGCGGTTGCCGTCGCTGCAGGCCGGCCGCATGCGTTCAGCCAGTGCCACCGCTGCGCCAAACCAGACCGCCGCGATACCGGCTCCGCCATGCCAGAAGCCCGGCCGTTGCAGGTAGGCGTCGCGCGGTCCCAGAATCGTCATCGGTGCGCCGTCGAAGCGCACCGTCGTGGACGGAATGCCGGCCATGCCAGCCGCCGGCCAGGGCTCACCCGAAAGCGTGCACCAACGCTCCGCCGGCACATGGCACAGCCACACGCCGTGTGTGTTCCGCACGGTTACCAGTGCCGCATCCACCCACGCGCTGCCTGAACACCAGGGCTTGTCACCATATAGTCCACCGCCGGCGTCGATGCGCAGGGTGTTGGCTGGGCCTTCTGCGGCCCACACCGCCAGCAGCTGCCCTTCAGCAACCCTAGGCGCGTTCAGCTCGGCAATGATCGACTGGGCGTCGTAATGCGCTTCCAGTACCTTGGCCAAGCAGAGGTCCTCTGCCCCCCACGCCGCCAGCGCCCGCCAACGCTGCAGCGTGTGGCCACTTCCGGGCGAAGGCAGTGCGGGCTGCTGGGCGAGAACCTGGCGCGCGCGGTTGAACAGCGAAGAAGGCGACGTCACATCCTGCATGGCCGGTCTGCAATGAAGATAGGTCATGAACGTAGGCGCCCTGCGGTCACATCACTGTCTTGGCGATGTGGCGGCCACATGAATACCTGGCGCAGTGTTCCTCACGCGGTCACCGCTGGCGCTGTTCGCTTGCACGCACGCACTGGCGCAGTTCCCATAGCCACGGCAACACCACCAGGCCAAGCGCCGGCAGCAATACAAACCCCCACAGCGCCGGTGCTGCCGGTGCCACATTGACTGCCCAACGAGGCTCGGCCTGCCACGCCACTCCGCCCAGCAGCACCCAGGGAGCGGCGTCGAGCACACTGTGCACGTGCTGCTCGGCCGGGCTGATGCGTCGCCGCCCGTCCGCGCTGACGGTGTCGAGGTAGCCGGCGATTGCATGCGCGATGACCAGGACTGCCAGCAGCGTGACGAGCAACCACGTGCTTTCCAGCACGAGCCACGCCAGCACGCCGCTGCCGATGAGCAGCAGCTGCAGCCCATGCAGCAGGCTCTCGCGCATCGCGGACGTGTGCGGCAGATCGGTACGCCGGTGAAAGTGGAAGTCCAGCGCACCGGCGGCCAGCCAGACTGCGTAGACACCGGCCATGACAATCCAACTCATGACGGCCTGCTCAGGGGGTCAATACGATCTTGCGGCAGTCGTCGTCCTTGGCGTCGAACATCGCATAACCTTGCGCCGCGTCGGCCAGGCGCATCCGGTGCGAGATGATGTCCCCCGGATCCAGCTTTCCTTCCAGGATTGCGTCCAGCAGCTCCGGCATCAGTCCCTGCACGTGAGTCTGCCCCATCTTGAATGTCAGGCCCTTGTCGAACGCATCGCCCAGCAGGAACCCGTGGATGAAACCGGCATAGACACCGGGAATGCTGACCACGCCGCCGCGGCGGGCGGCTGCGATGCACTGACGGATGGCCACGCCGCTGCTGCCTTCCAGTTTCACGGCGGTCAGCGCTGACTCCAGGGCACTGCCCTCGGCCTCGAAACCGACGGCCTCGATGCAGGCATCCACGCCGCGTCCACTGGTCTGGGTCAGGATGTAATCGGCCGGGTCCTCGATCTCCTTGAAGTCGATCGGCGTCACACCATATGCACGGCGCGCGTAGTCCAGGCGGTAGCGAAGATGGTCGACCATGAAGATGGTCTCCGCTCCCAGCAGCCGGCAGCAGGCCGCGCTCATCAGCCCAACCGGACCGGCACCGAAGATCGCCACTGTCGAGCCCGGCTTGACCCCTGCGTTCAGCGCGGCCTGATAGCCGGTCGGCAGAATGTCCGACAGGAACAGAACCTGTTCGTCGGCCACGCCTTCCGGAATGCGCAGTGGGCCCACATTCGCCTTGGGCACGCGCACGAATTCGGCCTGTCCGCCTGCCACGCCGCCATACAGATGGCTGTACCCGAACAACGCCGCCGGAGGCAGAAGGCCCTTCTGGTTCAGCGCAGCGCCCTTGCCCGTGTTGGTGGTTTCGCAGGCGGCATACTCGGCCAGCCGGCAGTGGAAGCACTCGCCACAGGCGATCACGAAGGGGATCACCACGCGATCACCCGGCCTCACCTGCGTTACGCCGCTGCCGACCTCCTCCACCACGCCCATGAATTCGTGGCCCAGCACATCGCCGTCGTGCAGATCGGGAATCTTGCCCCGATACAGGTGCAGGTCCGAACCACAGATGGCGGTGGCGGTAACCCTCAGGATCAGATCGTCCTCAGCCGCCAGCACCGGGTCCGGCACGGTCTCGACGCGCACATCCTTGCGGCCGTGATAGGTCAATGCCTGCATCGTGCTTCTCCAGAAGATCGGAACGACAGCATCGCAGGGACGTCCTCCCGCCCCGGTGACATCCAGGTGTGCACAGCGTTCATTCCGCGGCGTCGTAGCGTTAACCCCGACCGGGTCACGCTGCGAACACCCGCCACAGGAGCCCACCATGAACGACAAGCTGCCTTTCAATCCAACAACAGACGTGGACGATCAATCGAAGGCGCACACCCCGGACAAGCGGCGCAATGATCGAGCGAAGTGGAAGGCGCACGACATGCCGGACGACGGCGATGGCCCCAAGGCCGTACCTGAGGACTACGAACGTCCCGACCCCGATCCGACGGGCAAGCGTTGAGGCCGCCTCACATCCTGGATGCGCCGGATTCACGCGTCATGGTGCGCTGCCGGCGCAAGCTGCATGCACGGTTTCTGGTCAGGCTGAAAGAGGTGTTGCATGTGGAAACGCAACGGTCTCTCGCTGGTACTGCTCGCACTCACTGTCGTCTTCATTGTCGGGCAGGCAGTTGCGGGACATGACGTGCACAATCAGGAGTTGACACAGCACGGGCGCGCGGCGATCGACCTCTGGCACTACCTGGCGACCGGGCATTTCGTGAGCGCTACATTCGAGAACTGGGAGAGCGAGTTCCTGCAGATGGGAATGTACGTTCTTCTGACCGTCACCCTGCGCCAGCGTGGCTCGGCCGAATCCCGGCCCCTGGACCCGGCGCAGGAGCAGAACCGCGTCGAGCCGGGCCCTGCGCCGTGGCCGGTTCGTCGCGGCGGCGCATGGAAGGTGCTTTACGGTCACTCGCTTGCGATTGCCTTCGGGCTGTTGTTCCTGCTCAGTTTTGCATTGCATGCATTGGGTAGCTGGCGCGCCGAGCAGGTCGAGCAGCAGCTGCAGGGGTTGCCGGTGCCGGGTTTCCTGGAGCATCTGGGCAGCAGCACGTTCTGGTTCGAATCGATGCAGAACTGGCAGAGTGAGTTTCTTGCGGTGCTGTCCCTGGTTGTACTTACGATCTTCCTGCGGCAGAAGGACTCACCGCAATCCAAGCCGGTCGAAGCTCCGCACGCGCAGACAGGGGATTGAACCATGGGAAATGCTCCGTCAACCGCCTTGCTGATCATCGATATGTTCAGTCGCTTCGACTTCCCAGGCGCGCAGGCGCTGGCGCCAGCAGCGGAGCGGGCGGCCGCACAGATCCGACGCTTGAGAAACCACTTTGATGGCCACGGATGGCCGGTCATCTACGCCAATGACAATTTCTCGGACTGGAAGCGTGACTTCCGCCAACAGGTAGCACAGTGCCAGCGGGATGGAGGACCGGCCGGGCGGATTGCCGACCTCCTCTCTCCCCTGCCCGGTCACTACTTCGTGCTCAAGCCCAAGCATTCGGCGTTCCTGGCCAGCCCGTTGCCGATTCTGCTGGCCAAGCTTGGCGTGCGCAGCCTTTGGCTCAGCGGGATGACGGCCGATTCATGTGTCCTGGCTACCGCGCTGGACGCCAACGCCAGGGAATTCGACGTAGTGGTGGCACGGGAGGCCGTGGCGGGGACGCCGGCCCGGAAACAGCGTGCGATGGCGCTGCTCGCCGATTCGGGTGCAGCCCGGGTCGCACGGCTCGCCTCGCTGGTCCCGGCATGACCGGCCGGAGCGGGCTCAGGCCCGGTCTGCGATTCCCTTTACACCGGCGTGACCGGCGCAATGTGCGCAGCAGAAGATCTGACCGTTTCCTTCAACGCCATGCCCGATGATCGCGCAGTCGCAATGTGCGCAGCGCGGTGCGAACGCGTGGATGGCGCACTCGAACGAATCGAAGGTGCCGCTGCGTCCACCCTGCTGGAGGGTGAAGCTCTTGTCGTAGTCATTGCCGCAGACATCACAGGTAGCCATGGGGCACCTCATGCGGAGAAAGGAGCATGCAGTGTCGCGGGCGCGGGTGTCGGCGGTCGTGAATGCATCGTGTCGCCAGCGTGCAGAACACCGATGTGTTCATTACGCAGGCTGCAGCCCGCGTTGCCAACGCCCAGCCCACGCGTCTCAGCGTGCCTTGCCGGGCTCGGCACTGCCACCAGGCGATGTGCCGCGACCACAGGGAAACGCCGCGCGCAGCCCTTCGACAACCAGGGGAGACGCATCCTGTTGCAATCGCACGCGGGGCAGCTGCCGGAGATGGGAAGACACCTGCTGGCATCGGCGACACCCAGGATATAGCTGCTGGCCCGGGCGCTGGACAGCCCCCGGCAGTGTTCGCCATCGCAGAACCCGTCAGCGCCTTTGCCCTGCAGCAGCGTGATGAGCTCCGCACCACTGACAAACCAGGTGCGTTCCGGTTGCGTTGTGCCTGCCACGGCGGGTCCCACCAGGGCGCCTAGGCACAGTGTCAGGAGCCAACGCATGCGGCGGTGCGCGCGGCGGGCTTGATGTCCTTTCATATCGGGGTCCTGGCTGTCGTTTTTCTGGATTCCACGCGGCGCCGGTCAGAGTTGATCAAGCTGGTTGCGTGGTTGAAACGCCGGGTCGTCCTCAGCTTCCAGCATGGCATCCACCAAGGCGTCGAAGGGCGCGGCAGCGGTATCCAGGTCCGTGGAAGAAAGGAATCCGGATTCCCCCTGGCCGGCCAGGGCAATCGCGGCAACGGTCTCGCGCTCACCTTCCTCTGCCCAGAGATAGTCGTGGACCAGTGCCACCCCGTGGTCGCCCGCCTTCAGGAAATCGGCCGCGCCCCGTGCCACAGCCAGAAACGCGATGAGATCGTAGAGGCTTTCCGAATACGTCAGCGATCCCGCAACAAAGTGCGTACCAGTGCGGTCATAGGCGGCAACCTGGATATTCTCGGCCTGCGCGGATGCAAGGAAGGCCTTCAATGCGGCGCGATTGTCGGGGTAGCGGGCCAGCAGGGCCTGGCAGTCTATGAGCAGTTCATCCAACGCCTCGTCGCTTGAAGACGCCAGGCATTCACCGTTGCGCAAGCGCCACGGCCCGGCGATGCATCGCCAGTCGGACCATCGGGATGGCGAAGGCAGGGGCGCCGCCAGCCATCTGGAGAGATCTTCGTGGCGCAACTGCAGGCGCAACAGCGCTGAATAAGGCTCTGACAAGGCGATGACCCATCCGGTCTGCGTGTCCAGATGGCTTTTAGCAGACAACGCGCGACCCGCCAACACCCCAGTGCCAGCCTCATGGACTGCGACTGCTACTGCCGCAGACGCGGCGCCGGACTATCGCGCAGCCGTTGACCCTCTCACCACGCATCTTCCCGTCATCACCAGTCTGCGTACCGGCAGCTCCGGCATGCGCAGGCGCTCCAGCAGCAGCGACATCGCGGCCCGCCCCATCTCTTCAACCGGCTGCTCGACCACGGTAACCCCGGGTTCGACCAGTTCGGTCCATCGCTCATTGTCGAAGCCTGCCAGCGCCAGCTCTCCTGGAATCGCAAGCCCAGCGCTGCGGGCCGCTTTCAATGCGCCCATGAGCAGCAGGCTGTTGCTGGCGACCAGCGCATCGGGACGCGAAGGACTGGTCAACCACTGCTCGACCGTTGCGATGGCGGCCTCGGCCGTGGGCTCTACCTCGCGGTAGTCCGGTTCCAGCCCGTGCCTGCGCATTGCAGCGATATAGCCGTCGCGGCGTTCGGCCGCCGTGGTACTGGTGCTGCCGAACAGGCCACCGATGCGGCAATAGCCGCGCTCGGCCAGGTGTTCGACCAGGCCCGCCATCGCCGCTGCGTTGTCGAGGACCACGCTGTCGATCGAGCCACCGGGTGCGGCACGATCGACCAGTACCGTCGGGTAATCCAGCGTGAGCCGGTCCAGCCGCCCCACCGTGGTCCGGGTGGGCGCAAAAATCAGCCCACTGATGCGTTCCTCATGCATCAACTGCAGATACAGCGCCTCGCGCTCGGGGTCCTCATCGGTGTTGCAGAGGGTGACGCGAAGGCCTTCCCGGTACGCGACTTCCTCCACGGCGCGGATCAGCGCGGTAAAGAACGGGTTGCGGATATCGGCCACGATCAGGCCGATGATGCCGGTATGCCGGGCGCGCAGGCGTCTTGCCTGCAGGTTGGGGTGATATCCGGTCTGGCGGATCGCCGCCTCCACCCGGCCGCGCACGGCCTCGCTGACCGGGCCGCCGCCGAGCACCCGCGACACCGTGGACTTGGATACCCCCGCCACGCGTGCGACGTCATTGATGCTGATGCTCACTGGTAACGTTCCCGGAATCGAGCGCTTTTCTGGGCCGGACGGCCCTCCAGCACCATGTTAACGCCAAAGGACTATTGGATTTTTGTGCGCTGCACATTGAAATGGCGAGTGGGAACGTTCCCAATACATCTCAGCCACCCCTTCCGCGGAGCCCCCTTTGTCGCCCCAGACCTTCCCTTCCCCGGCCAGCCGGGAACTGATCCGCCTGGACGCGCGGGCGCAGGACAAAACCGATGCCATTGCCCAGGTCGCGCAGATGCTGGTCGCGGCCGGCTGCGTGGCGCCGGGGTACGAAGCCAGCATGGGGCGGCGCGAAACGCTGGCGAACACCTTCCTTGGACACGGCGTAGCAATCCCGCACGGGCTTGGCGAGGACCGCCATCTGGTGCACCGCGATGGCATCGCCGTGCTGCAGTTGCCGCAAGGCGTGGAATGGAACCCGGGACAGATCACCCGTCTGGTGGTCGGCATCGCTGCCCAGTCGGATACCCACATCACGGTGCTGCGCCGCTTGACCCGGCTGATCCAGGACGAGTCCACGCTGCAGCGGCTGTTCACCACCACCGAGGCGGGCGAGATCGTGAACGCGCTGGCCGGCGATGTTGCGATTGCCGCCACCCACGCGCCAGCGGTGGATCTGGCCGAGCGCTTCGAATGGACCATCGCTTACCCCAACGGACTGCACGCCCGTCCTGCCACGCGCTGGGCCGAGACGGCGCGCGGCTTCGCAGCCCGCGCGCAGGTCCGCGCAGGCGATCAGGCGGCCGATGCCAAGAGTCCGGTAGCGCTGCTTCAGCTCGGGCTGCGTGAGGGCGATGCCGTGCGTGTTTCTGCCGAGGGCGCCGATGCCCCCGCGCTGCTGGCTGCGCTGCGCAAGGTCATGAATGGATTGGTCGCACAGGAAAGGGCTGATGCCGAGCGTGCAGCCCAGCGCAAGGCAGCAGCCCCTGTCGCCGGGTGGAAACCGCCCGAAGCGCAGGCGACGATCATTGGCATCGGCGCCAGCCCCGGATTGGCGATCGGCCCGGTGCATGTGCTGGCCAGCACGCAGACGGAAGTCACTGACCGTCCTACCCCGCTTGGCGAGGGCGGCGCACGCCTGCAGGATGCACTCGGCCGCACCCGCCAGCAGCTGGCCGCCCTGCAGGACGACACCCAGCGCCGCCTTGGCGCTTCGGATGCGGCGATCTTCAAGGCGCAGGCCGCGCTGCTCGACGACACCGACCTGATCACCCGCACCTGCCAGCTGATGGTCGAAGGCCATGGTGTGGCGTGGTCATGGCACCAGGCCATCGAGCAGATCGCCTCCGGGCTGGCGGCGCTGGGCAATCCGGTGCTGGCCGGGCGCGCGGCGGACCTGCGTGATGTCGGCCGACGCGTGCTGGCGCAGCTTGACCCTTCTGCTGAAGGTGGTGGCCTGGCGGATCTGCCGTCGCAACCATGCATCCTGATCGCCACAGATCTGTCGCCTTCGGATACCGCCAATCTCGACACCGGTCGCGTGCTCGGCCTGGCCACCGCGCAGGGCGGGCCGACCTCGCACACCGCCATCCTCTCGCGCACGCTGGGCCTGCCGGCGCTGGTGGCCGGCGGCGCCGGGCTGTTGGCGATCCAGCCAGGCCGCGAAGCGATCATGGACGGCAGCAGCGGACGGCTCTACCTGTCCCCCTCCGAAGCCGATCTCGCCTCGGCACGCGAATGGATCGCCGAACAGCAGCAGATCCGCGAGCGCGAAGCCGCGCAACGCGCGCAACCCGCCCAGACCCCCGACGGCCACCGTATCGACATCGGCGCCAACGTCAACCTGCCCGACCAGGTGCCACTGGCACTGGAACAGGGTGCGGAAGGCGTCGGCCTGATGCGCACCGAGTTCCTGTTCCTCGAACGTGGCAGTACGCCCAGCGAGGCGGAGCAGTACACCACCTATCTGGCGATGGCCAAGGCACTCGACGGCCGCCCGCTGATCGTGCGCGCGCTCGACATCGGCGGCGACAAGCAGGTGGCGCACCTGGAACTGCCGCGCGAGGAGAACCCGTTCCTCGGCGTGCGCGGCGCGCGCCTGCTGCTGCGCCGCCCTGACCTGCTGGAGCCGCAACTGCGTGCGCTGTATCGCGCCGCCAAGGACGGTGCACGCCTGTCCATCATGTTCCCGATGATCACGTCGGTGACCGAGCTGGTCGCACTGCGCGCCATCTGTGAGCGCCTGCGTGCCGAGCTGGAGGCGCCGGTGGTGCCGATCGGCATCATGATCGAAGTGCCGGCTGCCGCCGCTCAGAGCGACGTACTGGCGCGCCATGCCGACTTCTTCTCGATCGGCACCAATGATCTGACCCAGTACGTGCTGGCGATCGACCGCCAGAACCCGGAACTCGCCGCCGAGGCCGACAGCCTGCAACCGGCGGTGCTGCGCGCGGTCCGCGCCACGGTTGAAGGCGCACGGCTGCATGGGCGCTGGGTCGGCGTCTGTGGCGGCCTGGCCGGCGACCCCTTCGGCGCCATGTTGCTGGCTGGCCTGGGCGTGGACGAACTGTCGATGACTCCGAACGACATCCCGGCGGTGAAGGCGCGCCTGCGTGGCACCGCGATGACCGAACTGCAAGCGCTGGCCAGCACCGCACTGGGGTGCGAAACCGCCGAGCAGGTGCGCGGCCTCGATGGAGCGCGCGCATGACTGCCCGCGCCGTCACCGTGACCCTGAACCCGGCCATCGACCAGACCGTGCGCCTGGCCCGCCTGCAGCCAGGCCGCGTGCATCGGGCCGGCAGCTCCCGCGACGACGCAGGCGGCAAGGGCATCAACGTGGCGGCCTGCCTGGCCGACTGGGGCGTGCCGATCACCGCGCTGGGTGTGCTGGGCGACGGCAACGACGGCGTGTTCCGCACGCTGTTCCGTGAGCGGGGCATCATTGACGGCTGCCTGCGCGTTCCGGGCCATACCCGCACCAACATCAAGCTGGTCGAAGAGGCCAACGGCGAAACGACGGACATCAACCTGCCGGGCCTGGCCGTGGACGCTGCCGATCTGGACGCGGTGTCGCGCCAGCTCGGCGCCCTGCTCGCGCCCGGCCTGCCGGTCGTGCTGTCCGGCAGCCTGCCGCACGGACTACCGGCCGATGCATGGGCGCGGTTGCAGGCGCAGGCCGGAACGGCCGGTGCGCGCGTGCTGCTGGACACCAGCGGCGATGCGCTTGCAGCTGCGCTGGACGGCGCGCGGGGCGCGCTGCCCTACGCCATCAAGCCCAACCGCCACGAACTGGAGGCTTGGACCGGCACGTCGCTGCCGGATCGCAGCGCACTGCGCGCTGCAGGCCAGGCCTTGGTCGAACGCGGTGTCGCACTCGTTGCCATCTCCATGGGGACCGACGGCGCGCTGTTCATTGATCGCGCCGGTGCCCTGGTCGCGCGACCGCCGCGTCTGGCCCAGGGCAGCACGGTGGGCGCCGGTGATGCCATGGTCGCCGGCATCGCCGCCGCGCTGTTGGAGCGCTCCCTCGACCTGGCCGCCTGTGCACGACTGGCCACGGCGTTCTCGATGAGCCGGCTGGATAGCGGAGACGCGCGGCGGCTCGATCCGGCGCAGGTGCGCGCCGGGGCCGGCGATGTACTGATCGAGCGGTTGGATTGAAACACCTTCCGGAGGAGCAGCGGTTGGCTTCGGGCCACCCGCGATGCCTCCGGCAAGGACGAACCCGAAGCATTCCAGGAGTTCCCATGCACGCTTCCACCGTAGTCATCGCCGCTGGCGAACGCAGCATCGAGGCGGTACTTGCCGCCGAGGCCCTGCGTCGCGCGGCCCGCCAGCGCGGGCTTGAGCTGATGATCGAAATCCGCAGCGACCAGGGCGTGACCGGCGCGCTGCCCGCCTCGGACGCCGCCTCCGCGACCCAGCTGCTGCTGGTGGGCGATAGCGAGGCAGACATCGCACGCTTCGGCAATGCCCGGATCGTGCATGCCAGCCTGGGCGAGGTATTGGACGATCCGGTCGCCGCGCTTGCACCGCTCGCAGCTGCGCCGGCCAGTGCCCCCGCCACCGGGGCTGGCAAGCGCATCGTTGCCGTCACCTCCTGCCCCACCGGCATCGCTCACACCTTCATGGCAGCAGAAGGCCTGCAACAGGCTGCCAAAGCGCTGGGCCATGCGATCCGGGTTGAAACACAGGGCTCGGTCGGCGCGCAGGATGCGTTGAGCGATGCGGAAATCGCCGCTGCCGATGTGGTGCTGATCGCCGCCGACCGCGAAGTCGATCTTTCGCGTTTCGCAGGCAAGCGCCTGTTCAAGAGTGGTACCAAGCCGGCGATCAATGACGGCCAGAACCTGATCCGCAAGGCGCTGGCCGAGGCCGGCCTGCACGCGGGGACAGCGGCTTCGGGCCGTACCGCAGAAAGGAACAAGAGCACCGGTCCTTACAAGCACCTGATGACCGGCGTGTCGTTCATGCTGCCGTTCGTGACAGCCGGCGGCCTGTTGATCGCCCTGGCGTTCGCACTCGGCGGCATCTATGCCTTCGACGACGCACACAAGGGGACGCTGGCCTGGTCGCTGTTCCAGATCGGCGCCAAGTCCGGTTTCATGCTGATGGTGCCGGCGCTGGCCGGCTACATCGCCTACTCCATCGCCGACCGCCCCGGCATCGCGCCCGGCATGATCGGCGGGCTGGTTGCGGTCAACATGGACGCAGGCTTCATCGGCGGCATCCTGGCGGGCTTCATCGCCGGCTATGGCGTGCACTGGATCAACCGTGCGCTGCGCCTGCCGCGCAGCCTGGAAGGCCTCAAGCCGGTGCTGATCCTGCCGGTACTGGGCACGCTGCTGGTCGGCCTGCTGATGATGTACGTGATCGGCACGCCGGTGGCCGCACTGCTGGCCTGGCTGACCGACTGGCTGCGCGGCATGGAGGGCAGCAGCGCGATCCTGCTCGGTTTGCTGCTGGGCGGCATGATGGCCGTTGACATGGGTGGACCGGTAAACAAGGCGTCCTACGCCTTCTCCACCGCCCTGATTTCCAGCCAGGTCTACACGCCGATGGCGGCGACCATGATCGGCGGCATGACGCCACCGCTGGGCATCGCGCTGGCGACGTGGTTGTTCAGCAACCGCTTCACTGCCGAGGAGCGCGGCACTGCCGGTGCCGCCGGCGTGCTCGGCCTGAGCTTCGTGACCGAGGGGGCTATTCCCTACGCGGCACGCGATCCGCTGCGCACCATTCCTGCGCTGATCCTCGGCTCGGCCGTGGCCGGTGCGATCTCGATGGCCGCAGGCGTCGAGTTGAAGGTGCCGCACGGCGGTGTGTTCGTGCTGCCGATCCCGAACGCGGTCACCCATCTTGGTGTCTACCTGCTGGCGCTGTTGGCCGGCGTGGCGGTCACCGCGATTGCACTGCGCATCCTCAAGAAGCCGGTCACAGCCCCCACCCTGTAAAAGGAACCCCGCCCATGACCTGCCCTTCCTGCCGCCTGGTGCCGGTAGCGATCCTGCTGACCCTGCCCTCACTGGCCGTAGCTGCCAACGCGAGTGATGTCTTCACTCCCAAACTGGCTTACACCGGCGAGGCGGCCGCTACGCTCGATGGTGGCAAGCGCAGCGGCACCGCTTACGCCGGCCAGCTGATGTTCGGCGCCGATGTTGACCTCGACGCTGCGTTCGGCTGGCGGGGGGCCACGATCAAGGCCTATGGCATCAATCGCCACGGCACCAACCTCGCCAACAGCAGCACCGGCAACAGCACCTCGGTGCAGGAAATCTACGGCGGCCAGGGGACCCGCCTGGCCAACCTGACCCTGGAACAGAAGCTGTTCAACGACCGGCTGGTGCTGGAGGCCGGTCGCAGCGTCGCCAACATCCACCACCTCGGGTCGGAGCTGTGCCAGTACTTCCAGGGCAACTCGGCGTGCGGCAACCCGACCTACGTTTTCCGCACCAGCAACTTCACCTGGTGGCCGGTGTCGAGCTGGATGGCCAACGCCACGGCCTGGGTGACGCCCGATGTCTATGTCCGCATCGGTGCCTACCAGGTCGATCCCAGCCAGGCCGAGGATGGCCAGCATGGCCTGAAGTGGAATACGAACCAGGCCACCGGCTGGATCGTGCCCTACACGATCGGCTGGCGCAGCCCGGCTTCGGCACGACTGAAAGCCCGCTACGAACTCGGTGGCTGGCAGGACAACTCGACCTATCGCGATCCGCTGCGCGATGCCAACGGCATTCCCGCGCTGCTCAGTGGCCAGGAGTACACGGCACGCCACGGTCGCTCCGGTGCGTTCGCGCGCTTCGAGCAGCAGCTTACCGGCGATGGCAATGGCCGCGGCCTGACCCTTTTCGGCGCCGCGCTCAAGGGTACCTCCGGGCAGCTGATCGAGGATCACTTCCTGCAGGCCGGGCTTGTGCAGAAGGGCACGTTCGCCCGCCGGCCGCAGGACAGCATCGGCTTCGTCGTCACCCGGCAGAAGTACAGCGGCATCGCGCTGGAGAACCTCCGCCTGGCCCGCGCGGCCGCCGGCGGCAGCGGCACCCCGCACGGAAGCCAGGTGATGATGGAGCTGAGCTATGGCATCCAGCTCACCCCGCAGCTCAGGATTGCACCGAACCTGCACTACATCGTGCATCCGGACCCGTTCAACGAACCTGCGCGGCAGCGGGACCTGCCGAATGCACTGATCGCGGGCATGCGGGTTGACTGGAACCTGTAGCAGATGGCACGTGTCGGTCAGGCGCAGCCCGTGTCAGGCACCAGGGTCCACAACCGGTCCAGGCGGCGTACCGATACTCCGGAACCAGGGCGATTGCGGGCCCTGGCCGGGCTTCAGCTGCTGTCCGCCACCCACGCCAGTTCGAACGTCAACGCGAGGCGCTGGCCAGGCTCCAGCCGGTGCGGTGCCAGCGTGAAGCCGTCCGGCGGGCCACTCTGCGGTTCGACACAGGTGGCGTGCGGCGCAGCGTCGTAGACCACCCAGTGGTCGTGGTCCGACCTCAGCCGCAGGCGTTGGCCTTCGCGTACCAGCGTGATGTCACCGTCGGCAACGAAGCAGTCATCCCAAGGGCCGGTGGTGGGCTCCACGTGGGGCAGCGTGGCAATACCTTCCCTGTCCCGCGGATACATCGCGCGAGGATTGAACAGCAACCGGTCCGGCTTCCTGAACCAGGGGTGCCAGCCCAGCACCGCCGGCATCGCCTGCTCGCCGGCCTGGACCGAAAGGCGCAGCTGCAGGGTGTGCCCCTGCAACCGCAGTTCCAGCATGGCAATGCCACCGAAGGGCCAGTAGCTGTCGCGCGGCAGCTGCAGCGACACCTCGGCTGCGGCCGCATCCAGCCGGTCGATCTGCCAGGGTCGCGAGAAGCCGACCCCATGGATGGCATGCCCGTCGAAGTTGAGCGGCAGCCGATGCGGCATGCCGTCAAAACGGAACTGTCCACGGCGGATGCGCCCGGCCCACGGCACCATCGGGTAGCAGCCCCAGGCGATCGCCGCCGCCCCGGTCTCCTGCGCGTCCACCAGCCATTCCACGCCCCGGTAACGTAGGTGCGCGATGCGCCCGCCCGCCGCTGCGGCGAGCGCAACCTCCAGTTCGCCGCATCTCAGCCAGTGCAGCTGACCGGCCGGCAGCGGGGCCAGCGCATCATCCCTCGGCAACATGCGCTCAGGCCCCATAGGGATTGATCGTGCGGATGCTTCCGTCCGGCTCCATGTGCAGCGGCGTGCACTTGGCTGAGCGCAGGTGGGTAATGCCGCCGGACATCAGCGCATCGTGATAGAACAGGTACCACTGGCCCTGGAACTGGCAGATGGAGTGGTGGGTGGTCCAACCGACCACGGGGGTGAGGATCACGCCAGCATAGGTGAACGGCCCGTACGGGCTGTCACCCACGGCGTAGCACAGCTGGTGGGTGTTGCCAGTGGAGTACGACAGGTAGTAGCGACCCTGGTACCTGTGCAGCCACGGGCCTTCGAAGAAGCGGCGCGCATGGTCGTCCGCACGCAGCGGCTGGCCATGCTCATCCAGGATCTGCACTTCGCGGGTGGGTTCGGCCAGCTCGGTCATTCCAGCATCCAGGCGGCCCACGCGCGGGCCCAGGGCCGGCGCGCTGCCCTCGGGTTCCTCGTGCGCTTCGCTGTACTGGTTGTCACGATACTTCTGCAGCTGCCCGCCCCAGATGCCACCGAAGTACAGGTAGTGGCTGCCATCGTCGTCTTCGAACACGGCCGGGTCGATCGAGTACGCGCCCTTGATCGGCTCCGGCTGAGGCACGAACGGGCCCTCCGGTCGCGCACCGATTGCCACGCCGATGCGGAACCGGCCCCCGGCGTCCTTGGCCGGGAAGTACAGGTAGTAGCGGCCATCGCGACAGGCGGCATCGGGAGCCCACATCTGTTTCCGCGCCCACGGCACGTCGCGCACGTGCAACGCCATGCCGCAATCGACGGCAGTGCCGTTGGGCGTATCCATCTTCAGCACATGGTAATCCTGCATGCCGAAGTGGCCGCCTTCATCGTCGAAGGGCTGGCCACCGTCGATGTCGTGCGACGGATAGATGTACAGGCGTCCCTCGAACACGTGTGCCGAAGGGTCGGCGGTGTAGATGTGGGTCACCAGCGGTTGCGAAATGGCGTGTGCGCTGAGCTGCGCAAGACGGGCTTCGCTGGCCTGGCCGTCTTCACCGGCAGAGAGGTCGATCATGGTTGTCATCTTGGCGTTACGCGGAGGCGTCGGCGGAACGGCGACGCAGGTGGAGATCCTGCTCGATGCGCGTTTCCGCGCGCTTGTCGATCCGGTAGAAGAACAGCAGCGCCACGGCGAGCAGGAACGGAAGGGAGCAATAGACGCTTACGGTCAGGCGGATGCCCTGCACCACGGCCTCAGGCTGCTGCACCAGGCCTGCCTGGTAGCCGTAGTGGGCAAGGATCGCGGCGACCAGTGCGCCACCCACGCTGAGGCCGATCTTCAGGCCGCACAGCATCGCCGAGAAGATGATCGCAGTGGCCCGGCGATGGTTCTTCCACTCGGAGTAGTCCGCGACGTCGGCGATCATCGCCCACAGCAGCGGGATGGTGATGCCATAGCAGAAGCCATGCAGCATGAAGGCTGCGAACGCCACCGCCACCGCCGTGGGTGGGAACAGGTAGAAGGCCAGCAGGAACAGGGTCGAAACAAACAAGGCGCCACCGAAGACATCGCGCTTGCCGAAGCGATCCGCCAGCCGCCGTGATGCACCAATACCCACGATCATGCAGAGGATGCCGCACGCGTTGAACAGGCTGAACGCCGAGGTGGCCGCGTCCTTCGGCCAGGTGAACGCCGCGAAACCGGCGCTGGCGAGGGCGCCATTCAATGCACTGATCAGGCCGTTGAAGCCTGAGTTTTCCAGGAAGCTGGCCAGCGCCGCTTCGCTCATGTAGTACTGGAAGTAATAGATGTAGGTGCCGCCTTTCAACGCCAGGTTGATGAACACCAGCACGGTCAGCGCCAGCATCACCTGCCACGGGCGGTTGTGCAGCAGGTCCGACAGGTCCTGCACTATGCCGCCGGTCTGCTCGCGCGTCGGCACGATGCGTTCGCGGGTGGTGGCGAAGGTGATCAGGAAGAACACTGTTCCGATCAGTGCGAAGGCGGTCATGACCTGTTCGAAGCCGCGCACCCGGTCGCCGTCACCCAGAATCAGCACCAGCGGCATCAGCAGCACCTGGATGATGAACTGCGCGATCATCACGGCCACGAAGCGGTACGCCGAAAGGCTGTTGCGCTGGGCCATGCTGCCGGTCAGCACGCCGCTCAGCGCCGAGTACGGCAGGTTGTTCGCGGCGTAAACGCAGACCAGCAGCGCGTAGGTGCCCAGTGCATAGATCACCTTTCCGCGCTCGCCCAGGTCCGGGGTGCTGAACGCCAGCAGGGACAGTACGCCAAAGGGGATGGCCGTCCACAGGATCCACGGGCGGAAGCGGCCCCAACGGGTGGACGTTCGGTCAGCCGCAATGCCGATCAACGGCGTGAACACGAACGCTCCCAGCAGGCCCACCACAAAGATGATCGTGGCCGCGGTCGCCGCTGGCAGGCGGTAGACGTCGGTGTAGAAGAATGCCAGGTAGGTGATCAGGGTCTGGAAGATCAGGTTGGCAGCGAGATCGCCCAGGCTGTAGCCGAGCTTCTCGCGTACCGATAGCGCGTGTTCAGTGCTTGCCATGCAGCGGACGTCCTGGAAAAGGAATCTGGTCGAAGGGGAACCGATGCCAACGAGGGCGATCAGTCATGCGCGGACACCACGCTGAACCTGCCCTGCGCACGTATATCGGCACTGGACGCCCCTACCCTGACCTCGTAGGCACCGGGCTGCACCGCGTACGCCGCACGCGCTTGGTCATAGTGGCGCAGGGCCTGCGCCGCCTGCAGGGTGAACGTCACCGTGCGGCGTTCGCCCGGGGCCAGCTGGACGCGCTGGAAGCCACGCAGTTCCTGCACGGCATCGCCGCTGCCGGCGTGTTCGCGCCGCACGTACAGCTGTACCACTTCGTCACCGCTGCGTGTGCCCGCGTTGGTCACATCCACCGCAACGCCCAGGCGGCCATCGGCGCCGATGGTGTCCGCATCGAGGCGGAGCGCACCATAATCGAAGCGCGTGTACGAGAGCCCGTGACCAAACGGGTACAGCGGCGTGCCGCGGAAGTAGCGGTAGGTACGGCCCTCCATGGCGTAGTCGTCGAATGCCGGCATCGCTTCGCCGGCCTTGTAAAACGTGACCGGCAAACGGCCGGCCGGATTGACGTCGCCGAACAGCGCCTGGCCGACGGCGGTGCCGCCGCGCTGCCCGGGGTACCAGCTCATCAGGATCGCCGGCAGATGCGCCTGCGCCCAGTCCACGGCGATAGCCGAGCCGCCGGTGAGTACCATCACCACCGGCTTGCCGGTAGCGTGCAGGGCCTCCAGCAGGGTGCGCTGCGGCACGGGCAACCGCAGGTCGGTGCGGTCGCCACCGGCAAAGCCCGGATAGTTGACCGTCATCTCTTCGCCTTCGACATCGCCGGTGAGTCCACCAACGAATACCACCACATCGGCCTCGCGTGCGGCATCGAGCGCTTCATCGAACGGCGCCTTGGCACCGGGCATGCGCCACCCCAGGCGCACGCCGGCATCGCGCTGGTCGTCGTAGTACTCCAGCTTCAGGTCATAGGCACGCCCCGCCTGCAGGTCGAGTTCGACACCCTCGGCATGCAGGCGATCCGTGTTCACCCAGTGATCGATCACACGCTTGCCGTCCAGGTACAGGCGGTAGCCATCATCGCCGGCCACCTCCAGCCGGTAACGACCGGACACGGGGGGCAGCAGTTGGCCGCTCCAGCGGATGCTGAAGCGGTCGTTGGGAATCCCCTGCCCCGGTGCCGCTTCGCCGCGTGCCAGCAGGTTGTCGGTCGGCGAGCCGCGGTCCCAGCGGAAGCCGATCTGCGCATCGGTCCGCACCAGGGCCGGAGTGCCAGACAGGTCGGGCGTGCGGAAGTACTCGCCGCGCAGGCCGCGCTCGGGCGAGTCCGCCGAGGGCCGCAGGAAGGTCGGCTCGATCAACGGCGTGGCACCGGGATCGTCGCGCCCTTCCACCAGGTCCACGCCACGCGCATACCGCACCTCAGCGCCCTTGGCCGCCTCGCGTATGCCCTGCAGGATCGTGACCGGCGCGGCCGGTGTGCCGAAGTAGTTGCCGAGCAGCGCCATGGTGTCGTCGGCGGTGGGTCCAACCACGGCAATGCGCCTGGTGTCGCGCGACAGCGGCAGGATGCCATCGTTCTTCAGCAGCACCAGCGATGCCTGCGCGGCCTTGAGCGCGAGCGCATCATGGGCCGGCGCCTGGCTCACCGAGGCCGGAATGCGCGCCCAGCGCACCCGCTCCGGCGGATCGAACATGCCCAGGCGCATCCGTGCGGTGAACAGGCGAGTCACCGCATCGTCGATCTCCGCTTCGCTGATCAGCCCCTGGCGCACTGCCGCAGGCAGCGTTGCGTACTCCTGGCCGCATTCCAGCTCGGTGCCGTTCCTGACCGCCAGCGCCGCGGCGGCTTCGCGCGTGCCGACGATATGGTGGTGCTTCCAGATATCGACGATGGCCCAGCAGTCCGAGACCACGTAGCCCTTGAAACCCCAGTCGCGTCGCAGCACATCACGCAGCAGGAAACGGCTGGCACTGGCGGACTCGCCGTACACGCGGTTGTAGGCGCCCATGACCGCATCCACTTCGCCTTCCTTCACCAGCGCCTCGAACGCCGGCAGGTAGGTGTCGTAGAGGTCGCGCCGGCTGGGGCGTGCATCGAAGTGATGGCGGTCGGCCTCCGGCCCGCTGTGCACGGCCAGATGCTTGGCGGTGGCGTCCAGCTTGCGGTAGACGGGGTCGTCGCCCTGCAGGCCGCGCACGAAGGCCACGCCCATGCGCGCGGTGAGGTAGGGATCCTCGCCGTAGGTCTCCTGTCCGCGACCCCAGCGCGGGTCGCGGAAGATGTTGACGTTCGGCGACCAGAAGGTCAGGCCCTGGTAACGGCCATGCGCGCCTTCGCGGAGGAACTGGTGGTGCTTTGCGCGGGCCTCGTCGCTGATGGTCGTGGCCACCTGCCCCATCAACGGTACATCGAAGGTCGCGGCCAGGCCGATTGCCTGCGGAAACACCGTGGCCTGCCCTGCCCGTGCCACGCCATGCAACCCCTCATTCCACCAGTCGTAGGCGGGCACACCCAGCCGTTCGATTGCCGGCGCGGCATTCTGCATCTGCGCGGCCTTCTCTTCCAGGGTCATCTGCGCGACGAGTGCGGCGGCCCGTTGCTCGAAGCTTGCCGAGACATCCAGCCAGGGCCGTGGCGCGGCCGCGGATGCGGCGGCCGCCACGCAGCTCAGGACGAACACGGTGGCCCGTCCACGCCACGTACGGCGGCGGGACCTGGACGAAATCGACAGTCTCATTTGCTTCTCCCGGTGCGCTCGTCGCGCGCGAAGGGACCCAACAGTGCGCCCACGAAGCCGCCTGCCCGGTCCGTACTCAGAACGGTGCCGTCCACGTCGCCTGCGAGCAGTTGCCAGCCCTGCCCGTCGCCGATGTCGAACGAGAACGCGTAGTCGCCCTCGTTGCCGGCAATCTTCAGGCGCAGCGCTGCAGACGCCGGCACGTCATGGCTGGCCAGCGTCCGCGTGCTGCCACCCCCGTCACGCGCTTCGAGGAAGAGCGAGAGGCGCCCCCCGCCAAGGTCACGAACGCCGAGGAAGTACCAGTACGCCTCGCTCTGGAACGCCGCCAGACCGGCGGCGACACCGGGGGCTGGCGGGGTCATCGCGGTGCTCGCCTCAAAGCGCAGGTGCTGCTGGCGCCGGCCGAGAAATGCCGGATTGCGCAACGTGTCCAGATCCTCGGCAAGCGGGTGCACGGCCAGCATGCCGGGGCGCTTGTGCAGGTCAGCCCAGGCATGCCTGGGCACGCGCACGCGCAGCCACTGGCGATCGAGCGCTGGGCCATCAAAATTGTCGCGCGCCACGAAATTGCCGGTCGACGGGGCCTGCGATGCCTCGCCCTGCATCCATGACGGCGCCTCGGCCACGTAGGGAATGGCCTGGTCGGTCGGCAGGATCTGCGGCCAGCCATCCTGCCAGCGCACCGGCAACAGGTAGGTCTCGCGCCCGGTGTTGTAGTGGCGCTTCTGATAGTTGCGGCTGGCCAGGAACACCGCCCACCACGAGCCATCCGGGCCTTCGACCAGGTCGGCGTGGCCGGCATTGGTGATCGGAAGCGGACGGTCGTCCGGCAGTTCGCGCTGGGTCAGGATCGGATTGCCCGCATAGGCAACGTAGGGTCCCCACACCGTGCGGCTGCGCAGCACCACCTGCGAATGCTGCGGCCCGGTACCCCCTTCAGCGTCGGACAGGTAATACCAGCCCTCCCGCTTGTAGATGTGCGGTCCCTCGATCCAGATCGGATTCTTCGCTGGCTCCACGCCTCCATCAACCAGCACCCGGCGTGGCCCGACCGGCTTGAATGCCGCCAGATCGATCTGCTGCATCCAGATGGCGCGGTGCCCGTCGTAGCGCGGCGGACCGGGCGGTGCATCGTTGTTGATCAGGTACACCTTGCCGTCGTCGTCGAAAAACAGTGATGGATCGATGCCATCGATGCCGGGCAGCCAGTGCGGATCGGACCACGGCCCGGCCGGGTCGCGCGCAGTGGCAATGAAGTTGCCGCCGCTGTCGGTGGCCGTGGTCACCACGTAGAAGACCCCGTCGTGGTACTCGATTGTGGGGGCAAAGATGCCGCGCGAGACGCTCAGCCCGTCGAAATCCAGCTGCGTGGGGCGGTCAATCACATTGCCGATCTGCTTCCAGTGCACCAGGTCAGCACTCTCGAACACCGGAATGCCCGGGAAGTAGGTGAAGCTGGAATTGACCAGATAGAACCGGCCGTTCGCGCGCACGATGCTGGGATCGGCATGGAAGCCGGCCAGGACGGGATTGCGGTAATGGCCGGCCGGCAGCGGCACTTCAAACGCCTGGTCATCGCCGCGGTACTCGAACCAGTCGAAGTACACCGGCGGAGCGTCCGGCGGCGCGCTGGCCCGGGTGGCAGCGGCCGACAGCAGGAACAACGCCCCCAGCAGGCGGCGCGCCATCGACCTCAGGCCGGCCCTGTCGCGGGCCAGAGGGGACTGCGTGGACAACGTCATCATCGTCGGGCCTCGGCTTCGGCAATGGGAAGTTCGAACGGGCCGGCCGGCGCCCCGCTGCGATCGCGCAGCGTGCACACCGGGCCATCGGCCCAGCAGTAGCGGACGTGCGTTGCGTGCGTCGACCGTGGGCCGCGCAGCAGGATCCGGCGCGCATCCAGTTCGGCGTCGGCGTACTCGCAGTGGCGCGCATGGCCCTTGGCCTCGCACAGTTCAAAGCCGATCGGACGCAGCGAACCGCTTGCGGTGAGCGCGCCTTCGACATCCTCGAACGCAATGGCCACGGCCGTGGGCGTCCGCACGGCCGTTACCGCCCGCGGACCTGACGGTGCCAGATCCTGCTCGCCGTACACCACGTGGCGGGCCACGCGCGCCAGGCGGCGCCCGAGCTCCTGCTTGTTCGGCGGGTGGATGTCGTAGGCATCGCCGATGTCGATGGCGATGGCGAGCCCGCTCTGCGCATCCTCGGCTGCGACGCGCCGCTGCGCCTCGCGCACCTGCGCCCAACCGCTATCGGCGGGCGAAACCGGTGCCTGGCCATAGCTGGCCAGCTGCGCGAGCAGCAGTGGCGTGCGCGCACCGAACTGACGCCGCCAATCGTCGCGCAGCGCACGCAACCGCGCCGCGTACGCCGCGCCATCACCGGTGTTCGATTCACCCTGGTACCACAGCATGCCGCGCAGCCCGAAAGCGCCGAGCGGTGCGATCATTCCGTTGTACAGCGTCGACAACCCGGTGGCGGCCTGCCAGGGGGCGAATGGCGGCGCCTGTTGGCCCGGCGCCACCCGGTACTTCCACGGACCCTGCAGTGCCACCCGATCGCCGTTGTCGAACTGCAGGCCGTATGCCGTGGCGGGGCCAGCCAGGCCGCCTTCACCGTAGGTGTCGAGCACGTTGACCGCAATGCTGTTGGACCCTGCCTTCAGCAGGCCGCTGGGCAACGGGTAGCGCCTCTCGCCGGTGCCGTACTGGCTGCCCACGGAGACGCCGTTCACCCAGGTCACGTCCGCCTCGTCGGCCGATCCCAGCTCCAGGGTGGCGCCGCGTGCAGCCTGTTCAGCGCTCAGCACCACCTGCGTGCGATACCAGACCATACCGTTGTAATCGGCAAGCGCGGGCACGTTCCAACGCTCCCATGCGCCCAGTGTGGCCGGTGCGCGCGACCATCCTCGGTCATCGGCATCCGCGCGCCATGGGGCGTCGCCGGGCAGCGTGCCCTCGCGTGTGGCCCACCAGTGCTGCCAGTAGCGGCCCCAGGCTGCGCGTGCCTCCAGCGGATCACGCGCAGACCGCGCGAGGATATCGAGGGCCTCGTCCAGGCCGCCCTGCCCGCGCAGCGCACCAACGCTGGTCCAGGCCTCGATCCGCGAGCCACCCCACGCTGCCTCGATCAGCCCCATCGGCACGTCGACCGTGCGCTGCAGTTCGCGCGCGAAGTAGAAGCAGGTGGCGGAGAAATCGCGCGCCGTATCAGGCGTTGCCGATGTCCAGGCAGTGCTGCCGTTGAAGCTCTCCTGTGCCTGCACGGCGGCGTGCTGCGGCACGGTGAACAGCCGGATCCGTGGCATCGTGGCTGCGGCGATCTCGCTGGCTGCGTTGAGCGAGCGCCACACCGGCAACTCCATGTTCGACTGGCCCGAACACAGCCATACGTCGCCGACCAGCACATCGCGCGCCATCTCCCGACGTGTCCCGGCGCTTACTTCCAGCGTGTGCGGACCGCCCGCGGCCACCGGGGGCAGCGTTGCCTGCCAGCCGCCTGCGGCGTCCGCCCGGGTGCTTACCGCCTGCCCGGCAAACGTCACGGAAACCGGCTGCCGAGGGCCTGCGTGCCCCCAGACCACAATGGGCCGGTCACGCTGCAGGACGGCGTGATCGCTGAACAGCGGATGCAGCAATCCCGTCGTTTCCCGCGCCGCGGCCGGCATCGCCACCACTGCCGCAGCCATCATCAACAGCGCACACCCGACTGCTCCGAACCTGCTCATCGGCCATCCCCCGGTGCGGACGGAAACTGCAAGGCCTGGTAGTACGACAATGGCTGCGGCGGTGGCTGTTCGCCGGCGGGCAGCGGGCGGCCACTGAGCGACTGGAAGTACGCCACGCTGGCGTCACGCCACCATTGCGCTTCATCGTGCTGGATCTGCAGGAACGCCGCGACGTGCCGATGCCGCTGCGGATCGATCCGGTCGCGCAGGGCTGCCCAGGTGTCCTGCATCGAGCGCACCTGGCGCACACCGCGCGAATAGCGCCCGACCAGCTCATCCCAGAGCGTCCTGCCCGAGCGCATGCGGCGGTCCCACGGCACATGATGGAACCACAGCAGCAGCGACTCGGGCACCCGCGCGGAATCGCCGTAGATCTCGGCGACCTGCGGGGCGTACTGGCCTACTGCGTTGCTTCCGCCGGCGCTGCGGTCAAAACCGATGCCCTGGCTGTCTGCGCGGTGGTAGTACACCGACGTCCAGTCCGCACGTGGGCCTCCGTCCACCCAGGGGCCGGGGCCGTAGTGATGGCCGCGTGCCATCAGGTGGTGCAGGCCCAGCGGCGTCATGTAATCCACTGCCGCCTCGCGCGAGTCCATCATCATCCGCACGATCGGGCCGGTCACCTGCGGGTCGGGCGAGAACGTCAACGCTGCCCAGTCTTCGGCAATCGCGCGCGCGGATTGCTGCGGGTTCCAGGCCAGCCGGCCGAAGGCGTACCAGTTGGCCTGGTCGAAGTGCGAGCCACTCCAGGTACGGTCCATGCCGATGTTGGCGACGCCGGCGATACCGGTCAGTGCGTGGCCCTCCAGCGAACCATCGACCACGCGGGCAACCGTGGAGCCTTCGCCACGGGCATGCGTGTCGGCCTGCAGCACTTCCTCGTAGAGCGTTCCCAGGTAGACCAGGTGCGTCGCAAAACCCAGGTATTCCTTGGTGATCTGCAGTTCCATCATCAGCGGCGTGCGTGGCATCGCGCCGAACAGCGGATGGAACGGCTCGCGCGGCTGGAAGTCGATGGGGCCGTTCTTCACCTGCACGATCACGTTGGGCCGGAAGGCGCCGTCCAGCCCGACAAACTCGCTGTACGCCTGCTTGGCGCGATCCTCGGGGACCTCGTGCGAATACACGAAGGCCCGCCACATCACCACGCCGTTGTAGGGCGCCAGCGCGTCGGCCAGCAGGTTGGCGCCGTCGGCATGGGAACGACCGTAATCCTGCGGGCCGGGTTGCCCCTCCGAGTTCGCCTTGACCAGGAAACCGCCGAAATCCGGAATGCGCGCATGGATCTCATCGACCTTGTCGCGCCACCAGCGCCGCACGTCGGGATCCATCGGGTCAGCCGTCGCCAGGCCGCCGAGCTCGATGGGCGCACTGAAGCGTGCGCTCAGGTAGACGCGGATGCCATAGGGGCGGAACAGGTCAGCCAGCGCGGCGGCCTTGGCCAGATAGCCCGGCGACAGGCTCAGCGCACTGGCGTTGACGTTGTTGAGGACGGTGCCGTTGATGCCGAGCGAAGCGTTGGCACGGGCGTAGTCGGTGTAGCGCGGGTCACGCCATTGCGGCAACGTCTGCCAGTCCCATAGCGAGCTGCCCGCATAGCCACGCTCGACGTAGCGGTCCAGGTTGTCCCAATGGTCGAGCACGCGCAGTGCGACCCGCGGCGACTCCCGCACGTCCAGGCCCTGCAGCGGCATGCCACGCTGCAACAGGCGCAGCAGGTGGAACATGCCATACAGCACGCCGACATCCCGGCGTGCCGCCACCAGCAGCACATCGCGCCCCCCGGTCCGGACCTGCTGGATCAGGAAGCCCTCGTCGCCCAATGTGGCGATCTCGTTGCCGAACGCGGCAACCAGCGCCGAAGACTGCGGCGTACCCAGCACCAGGGCATGGTCAGTAGTGATTGCCGTTCGCATTGGCGGGGCCGTTCCAAGCAATCCAGAAAGGCTCCGCGCAAGCTCGTCGCGGGTGGCGCGCTGCATCGGCGTGCCATCCGGGGCCACCACTTCGGCCAGCTGCCGCCGGTAGTCGGCAGCGACCGTTGTGGCAACCGGCTGGTAGCGCATCCACAGCCTGTAGCCATCCTCCGCCCGTGCCCCGCCAGCACAGGCCAGCAGTGCGAGCACGGCGCACAGGCGCGTGCCGACAGCACGCAACAACGGCGTTAACATGCGCCTTTGTAAACTACGTTCGGGCCCGGGGCAGCGCATCATCGTCCTTCGCACCCGCGCGGCAGCGCCACCAAGAACAAAGGGATCGTGCATTGGACAAGCCGAAGAAATCGGTTCGCCGCAGAACCGCAGGCGTGACGATCGACGAGGTTGCGGCCCTTGCCGGCGTTTCGCCGATGACCGTGTCGCGGGTGATCAACCAGGGCAAGGTGCGCGACGTCACCCGCGAGCGCGTGCTGCGCGCCGTGCGTGAGCTCGGCTATACACCCAATCTTGCCGCCAGTTCGCTGGCCGCCGCACAGCACACGCGCATTGCGCTGATCTACACCAACCCCAGCGGCGCCTACCTGCGCGAACTGCTGGTGGGCCTGCTGCGCGTCGCCTCCAGTTCCGCCATCCAGCTGGTCATCGACTACTGGGACAACCTGGATGCCGAATCCGAACGCAAGGCGGCGCGTGCGCTCGCCGGACGCGTCGACGGGGTGATCCTGCCGCCACCCCTGTGCGAATCGCAGGCCGCCGTAAGCGAACTGGTCAAGGCAGGCATTCCGGTCGTGGCCATCGCATCGGGGCGCCTGAGCGAGGCCCTGTCCTGCGTCCGCATCGACGATTTCAGTGCCGGCAAGGAAATGACCGATCACCTGCTTCGGCAGGGACACACCCGCATCGGTTTCATCCGTGGGCGCGATGACCTGAGCGCAAGTGCGCTCCGCTACGACGGCTTCGTCACCGCCCTGCGCGAGGCCGGGCTGGCGGTGGATCCTGGCTTGGTCCAGCACGGTGACTACACCTACCGGTCCGGCCTGGCTGCCGCCGAAAAGCTGTTGTCCCAACGCCGCCCACCGACCGCGATTTTCGCCAGCAACGACGACATGGGCGCTGCCGCCATCTCCGCCGCGCACCGGCGCGGGCTGGAAGTGCCGCGCGACCTGTCGGTCGTGGGTTTCGATGACACCTCGGCCGCCACCACCGTGTGGCCGGAACTGACCACGATCCACCAGCCCATCGCCTCGATGGCCAACGCGGCCGTCGACATCCTGCTGCGCACCATCCGCCGTCCGGCGGCGGACGCAACGGTGCTGCGCGATCATGTGATGCCGCATCGGCTGATCGCACGCGATTCGGTCGCCGCGCCGCCCCGGCGGCGGTAGCGCAGGCATCATGCTCCGCATCCGAGGGTGACCTCGGCTTCGTTCAGCGCACCCAGCGCGACGCGTGACACGGAGATCGTCATCGCATCGCCCGTCACCACCGACCACGGTCGGTCGATCGCGTCCATCCTTGCACCCGCCCTGGCCAGGCACTTCAGCGGCACGCCGACACGCTTCCACTGGCCCTGTGGAAGCGCCGCCAACGCCGGCCCGATGGCGACGCGCGCCGAGCAGCCCGCACTGCAGCCCACCGACAGCCACGCCTCACCCTTCGGGGCTGCGTCCACCCGTAGCGTGGTCAGCAGCATCAGGTCGCCGTTGGATTCGCGCTGCAGGTCCAGCGCCGTGTGCGACTGCAGTGCAGTGACGGCCTCGCCCTTGCCCGACCAGGCCAGGCGTCGCCCATCCTCCTGCGCCAGATGATCCACGCCGGTGATCTTCAGCCGATCATCGGGCAATGCATCCGGCACGCGGGTCACGGTCAGGCCCTGGCCTGCGGCCTGCTCAAGGCGCAGCGCCATGCCGGGACCTGCATCACCGCGCGCGAAGAACACGCCGGTCGCGCCCTCGTTGCCGGTCACGCCCGATGCTTCCGGCAGCGCGGCCAGGTTGCCGTTGTCGGCGTAGGTCAGGCCGAAGCCGAACGCAAACAACGGATCGTAGTCCTTCTGGCCCACGTTGTTGGCGTACTGGGTGGCAGTGCGCGGCCAGCTGAAACTGAGCTTGCCCTTGAAATCGTGCTGCACGCGGCCATCGCTTCCGCGCAGCAGCACATCGGCAATGCCGGCGCCTTCCGAGCCCGGCAGCCATGCAGCCACGAAGGCATTGGCGGCATTGATTTCCCGGTTCACCCAGAGCGGTCGCCCGCTCAGGAAAACCGCAACAACCGGTATGCCTTCGGCCTTGAGCCGCTTGAGCAGCGCCAGGTCCGTTTCGTTGCCGGGCTTGTAGGCCAGCGTCGGCCGGTCTCCCTGGAACTCGGCATAGGGGTCTTCGCCAAACACCACCACCGCCACGTCGGGCTTCACTGCATAGCGTCCGTCGACGGCAAGCACGGCTTCACCACCCGCCGCGCTGGCCTGGCGCGCGATGCCCTCGTAGATCGTGTCCGCATTGGGGAAGTCCTTGCGGGTGGTGCCGGTGCCCTGCCAGTTGAGCGTCCAGCCGCCGGCCTGCTTGCCGACATCGTCGGCACCGTCGCCGGCCACGAGGATCCGCTGCTTCGGCGACAGCGGCAGGAGGCCGTTCTGGTTCTTCAGCAGGACCAGCGACTCGCGCACGGCCTGCCGGGCAACCGCGCGATGGGCCGGCGCGCCGATCAGTGCGAACTGCCCGCCGACGGCCCGCGTGGATGGCCTGCCGGCCTCGAACAGCCCAAGGCGGAACTTGACCCGCAGGATCCGGCGCACCGCATCGTCCAGGCGTTGCGGCGTGATCCGCCCATCCTTCACCGCAGCCAGCGTCGTCTCGTAGAACCCTTTCCAGCTGTCCGAGGCCATCGCCATGTCCAGGCCCGCGTTGATCGTGGCCGGGCAGTCTGTGGTGGTGCAGCCCTTGACCTGTCCATGACCATTCCAGTCACCCACCACGAAGCCACCGAAGTTCATGCGGCCCTTGAGCACATCGGTGAGGTAATGCCGGTGCCCATGCATCTTTTCGCCGTTGACACTGTTGAACGACGCCATCGCGGTCTGCGCGCCGGCGGCGATTGCCGGCGGATATCCGGCGGCGTGGATGCGCACCAAATCTGACTCGCTGATGTGGGTGTCGCCCTGGTCCTTGCCGTCAGTGGTGCCCCCATCGCCCAGGAAGTGCTTCACCGAGGCGATCACATGGCGGCCATCGAGGAACTCCGGGGTTCCCACCCTGCCCTGCAGCCCCTCCACCATGGCGGCGGCATAGCTGGCCACCACGTCCGGCGATTCGGAGTAGCCTTCGTAGGTGCGTCCCCAGCGATCATCCTGGGGTACGGCAACGGTCGGCGCGAACGTCCACTCCATGCCGGTAACGCGGGTCTCCAGCGCGGTGATGCCACCAATCTGCCGCAGCAGCTCCGGATTGCGCGTGGCGCCCAGCCCGATGTTGTGCGGGAACAACGTGGCGCCAATGATGTTGCTCTGCCCGTGCACGGCATCGATGCCGAACAGCAGCGGAATGGGCTTGCCGCCTTTCGACGTGTCCATCGAGGCGTCGTAGAAGGCGTCGGCCAGCGCCAGCCATTCGGCCGGCGAGGCGTCATAGCGGCCACCGGGATCGGAGTTGCCACCGGCCAGGATCGAGCCAAGCCGGTAGCGGCGCACATCGTCGGGGGTGACGCTGGCGATGTCACCCTGCACCAGCTGGCCGACCTTTTCCTCCACCGTCATGCCGGCCATCAGGTCGGTGATGCGCTTCTCCAGCGCCGGGTCCGCAGCCAGGGGCCAGATGACCTCCGGCCAGGGATCCTTGTCGGTGGCTGCGGCGGCGGCAGCCCGGTCCTGGCCGCGGCAGCCGAGCAATCCCAGCATCAGTGCGGCGACCAGCGCGCCGCTGCGGATGACGAAGGCCTGCGATGTCATGGTGCTCATCCTTCCATCTGCTCCAGTTCCTTGCCCTTGGTCTCGTGCACATGCCGGACGACGAAGATCACCGAGATCACGGCAGCCACCAGGTAGATGCCGTAGGTGGCCGCCAGCCCTGCCGCGGCCAGCAGCATCGGGAACGTCACCGTGACCACGAAGTTGGAGGTCCACTGCGCCGCGCCGGCGACTGCCAGTGCCGAACCGCGGATCTGGTTCGGGAACATCTCGCCCAGCATCACCCACATCACCGGTCCCCAGGACAGATTGAAGAACACGACATAGGCATTGGCCGCCACCAGTGCCAGCGTGCCCATGCGGCCGGGCAGCTGCAGATGCCCGTCGGCCAGCGAACCGCTGGCAAACGCCACCACCACCAGTGCAAGCGACAGCGACATCCCGGCCGAGCCGAACCACAGCAGGGGTTTGCGGCCGATCCGGTCGATCAGCAGCACGGTGACCACGCAGGCACCGATGCTCAGTGCGCCGGACAGCACGTTGATCAGCAGCGCGTCGTTCTCGGAAAAGCCGACTGCCTGCCACAGCACCGCGCCGTAATAGAACACCACGTTGATGCCGACCAGCTGCTGGAAGCAGGCCAGCCCGACGCCGACCCACACAATCGGGCGGATCCGCCCGGTCGCCCGGCTCTTCAGATCGGACAGGCGCGGGCGATGATGGTCGTTGGACAGCGAGGCATCGATCTCCTCGAGCGTGGCCCTGGCCTTGTCGCTGCCCAGCAGCCGGGTCAGCACCCGGAGGGCGTCTTCCTTGCGCCGTTTCACCACCAGGTAGCGCGGGCTCTCCGGAATGGTCAGCAACAGCAGCAGGAACACCAGTGATGGCGCGGCCTGCATCCAGAACATCCAGCGCCAGGCGGCCTGCCCGCCCCACAGCGGTTCGGTCGACGCGCCCGCTGCAGCCGCCAGCAGGTAGTTGGACAGGAACGCGGCGGTGAGCCCGGTGATGATGGCGATCTGCTGCACCGTAGCCAGGCGGCCGCGATAGCGGGCCGGAGCGACCTCGGCAATGTAGGCCGGCGAGATCACGCTGGCCGCGCCGACCGCGAATCCGCCCACCACCCGCGCCGCAATGAACCAGCCCGACGAGACCGCCGCCCCGGCACCGAGCGCCGACAGCAGGAACATCACTGCCGAAAGGATCAGTACGTTGCGACGGCCGAGCCGGTCGGCCAGCCGTCCAGCACTGAACGCGCCCACCGCACAGCCCAGCAGCATCGACGCGATCTCGAACCCCTGCATCCATTCGCCGGACCGGAACGCCTGGTGCAGGCCATCCTGGGTACCGTTGATCACGCCGCTGTCGAAGCCGAACAGAAAACCGCCAATCGTCGCCACCACGCTGATCAGTACGATCAGCCGCGTGTTCTCACCGCTGCCCGCTGCCTGGTTCATCCCCATCCCCTTGAGTGCACCGTGGCCGCGCTCAGCGCAGCAGGTACTGGTTGAGCAGGTTTTCGTAACGCTCCTGCTTGCCGCTGGCCTGGCGCGGTTCGCCGAGGCGGGCGGCCAGTGCCGCAAGGTCCGGCAGGCTGAGCGTGCCACGCTCGAAATCCTGGCCGGCGCCGGAATCGAAGCTTGCGTAGCGCTGCGCACGCCATTGCTCCCACGGCGACTCGGTCAGCAGTGCATGGGCAACCTCCAGCCCGCGTGCGAACGCATCCATGCCGCCGATATGGGCAATGAACAGATCCTCCAGGTCGGTCGACTCACGGCGCACCTTCGCATCGAAGTTCAACCCGCCCTCCAGCCCGCCCTGGCGCAGCACGACCAGCATCGCGCCCACGGTGTCGTACAGATCGCTGGGGAACTGGTCGGTGTCCCAGCCGTTCTGCGCGTTGCCGCGGTTGGCATCGATGCTGCCGAGCAGGCCATGATCGGACGCGACCTGCAGGTCGTGCTCGAAGGTATGGCCGGACAATGTGGCGTGGTTGGCCTCGATGTTGAGCTTGAAGTCCTTGTCCAGCCCATGCTCCTTCAGGAAACCCACCACCGTGGCACTGTCGAAGTCGTACTGGTGCTTCATCGGCTCCATCGGCTTGGGCTCGATCAGGAAGTTGCCCTTCAGGCCGATGCTGCGGCCATAGTCGCGGGCCATGGTCAGGAAGCGTGCGAAGTGCTCGATCTCGCGCTTCATCTGCGTATTGGCCAGCGACGCATAGCCCTCGCGCCCGCCCCAGAACACGTAGTGCTCGCCACCGAGTTCGACCGTGGCCTCCAGGGCGGCCTTGACCTGCACCGCGGCGCGGGCCACCGCGGCGAAATCGGGATTGGTCGATGCACCGTTCATGTAGCGCGGGTGCGAGAACAGGTTGGCCGTGCCCCACAGCAGCTTGACGCCGGTGGCCTCCTGGCGCGCCTTGGCCAGGCCCACCATGTGCGTGAGGTTCTTCTGGTACTGGCCGATATCATCGGCATCCGGCGCCAGGTCGATATCGTGGAAGCACCAGTACGGCACGCCCAGCTTGGTGAAGAACTCGAACGCCGCGTCCACTTTCGCTTCGGCCGTGGCCAGCAGCGAGCCCGCCTCCCACGGGAACTGCCGGGTACCCGGGCCGAACGGATCGTGCCCGGCATTGCAGAAGGTATGCCAGTAGCACACGGCGAAGCGCAGATGCTCCTGCATGGTCTTGCCACCGATGACCCGGCTGGCATCGTAGACCTTGAAGGCAAGCGGATTGTCCGAGCCCTTGCCCTCGAACGGAATGCGGCCGACGCCGGGGAAGTATTCCTTGGCGCCGATGAAGGGCTGCGTGCTCATGGTGCGTGCTCCTGTCGTTGTACGGGGTGTCGTGGAGGAGCCATCAGCCGCGCTGCAGCGGCGTGATGGCATCAAGATGACTGAGGAAGCGTGCGTAGGCCCGTGCATAGGCATCGCTGCGGTCCGGATCCGGGCGCGCGGAGAGCGTGGGATCGACGGTGACGTGCCGTGCGGTGATGTCGCTGATCGAAGTGGCGTTGCCCTGCGATCGGGCGAGCGCCCACAGCGCCTGCAGTGCCGCGCCAAACGCCGCGCCTTCGGCCTGCACCGGGACCTCCACCGGCAGGCCGAACACATCGGCCACCAGTTGACGCCAGGCAGCGCTGTTGCTGCCACCGCCGGTGAGCACGATGCGATCGAACTGCATGCCCGCGCGGACGAAGGCGTCGTAGCCGTACTTCAGGCTGTAGGTCGCGCCCTCCATGGCGGCGCGGTACACATGCGCCGGGGTGAAATTGGCAATGTCCAGGCCAGCCAGCACGCCCTTGCCCAGCGGCAGGTCAGGGGTACGTTCGCCATTGAGGAACGGCAGCATCACCAGGCCCCCTGCCCCCGGCGGCGTTGCGCGAAGATGCGCGTCGCCATCGCGGGTGCTGAAACCGAAGGCGCTGGCCACGCGTTCGGTGGCCACGGTGCAGTTCATGGTGCAGATCAGCGGCAGCCAGCCCCCCGTGGACGAGCAGAACGCCGCCCACGCGCCATCCGGATCGATCACCGGCGAGCCGGAATACGCAAACAGCGTTCCGGAGGTTCCCAGGCTCATCGCCAGCCGCCCTTCCGTGACGCAGCCGGTGCCGATCGCCGCCATCATGTTGTCGCCGCCACCAACGGCCACCTTCACCGCCGCTGCAAGCCCGAGCGCGGCCGCAGCCTCCGGCGCGATATCGAACAGGGCATCGGGCGCAGCGATCGGCGGCAGGCAGGCAGCAAGATCACGATCAGGATCGGTGGCGCGCAGCAGTTCCTGCGACCAGGTGCGCGTGCGCACGTCCAGCCAGCCGGTGCCGGACGCATCGCCAAGCTCGCAGAACCGCTGCCCGCTCAACACGAAATTCAGGTAGTCGTGTGGCAGCAGGATGGTCGCCAGCCGCGCATAGGCGTCGGCACGGTGGGTGCGGGTCCAGGGCAGCTTGGACGCTGTGTAGCCGGCCAGGATCGGGTTGCCCGCCAGCGTTATGGTTCGTTGGAACCCGCCCACGGCATCCATGATCTGGATGCATTCGGCCGAGGTGCTGGTGTCGCACCACAGCTTGGCCGGTGCCAGCACCTCGCCAGCATCGTCAACTGGCACGAATCCATGCTGCTGGCCCGATACCGCCAGCGCAACGATGCGTGCGCGCAGCGAGGGATCGATCCGGGCAAAGCAGTCGCGCAGGGCCGACACCCAGTCGGCCGGCGCCTGTTCACGGCTGCCATCGGCACCGCTGTCCAGCGCGAGCGGCGCGCTGGCCGAGGCCACCACCGCCTGCTTCCGCGGGTCATAGACCAGCACCTTCAGGCTCTGCGTCCCTGCATCGATCCCTGCAACCAGACCCATCGAAACCGCCTCCGATCAAAAAAGGTAGCGCTAACATTCCGTGGACTCAAAAAGGGGGCGTGGTGTCCGGCCCCCTCGTTGCCACCGCGCGCGTCATCGCCTGCGGTGTTGCCGCACTGTAACCAGCCGCAGCGGAAAAAGCGTGCTGCAACGCAAAACCCTGCTACGCGCTTGCTTCCGTCGAACGCCACACGTCCACGCCGGACCTGCAGTACTGCGCGATGAACTCCGCCTGCGCCGGCATCTGCGCGGCGGCCTGCTGCACAGGCCGTTGGATGCCCTTCAACAAGGTGCGCAGATCGACATCACTCACGGCCCGCGCCAGCGGGTGCGCAGGACCGGGCGCGATGCCCTGCCCGAGCAGCACGCTGGTCCAGGATTCGACGCGGAACAGCTCGCCGGGGTCCTGCCACGCATGCGCACGCTCGCGCCACGCCTGCAGCCGCTGCTGCAGCGACTCGGGCACGCGCATCTCGCGACAGGCCTTCCACATCGGTTCGCTGCGCTGCGTGGCGTGGTAGTGCAGGATGATGAAGTCGCGCACGTGCTCCATTTCCTGGCGGCTGACATCGTTGTACAGCTGCACCAGCGATGCACTGATGCCGTCGAACGGGAACAGCTGGATCAGGCGCACCACTGCGCTGATCGTCAGATGGATGCTGGTCGACTCCAGCGGTTCGATGAAGCCGCTGGCCAGCCCGAGCGACACCACGTTCCTGTTCCAGGCCTTCAGCCGGCGTCCACTGCGGAACGGCACCTTCCATGGATCGCGCAAGGGTGGAGCCCCGGCATCGCGCAGCAGTTTCGCGGCGGCCTCGTCATCGGACAGATGGCGGCTGTCATACACCAGCCCGCAGCCAACGCGGTGCTGCAGCGCGATGTGCCAGCGCCACCCCGCCTCGTGGGCGATCGCCCGGGTATAGGGCGCCGGCGGCGCCACCGCTTCGGTCTGCACCGCCACGGCCCGGTCGCACGGCAGCCATTCGTGCCAGTCCTCGTAGCCGGTGCACAGTGCCTGCTCGATCAGCAGGCCGCGGAAGCCGGTGCAGTCGATGAACAGATCGCCCTCGATCACCTGGCCGTCGTCCAGCACCAGCGCCTGCACCGAACCGTCGTGCGCGTGCTGCCTGACCTGGGCGATCCGGCCTTCGATCCGGCGCAGGCCGTGGGCCTCGGCCCTGCCGCGCAGGAACCGCGCATACAGACCGGCATCGAAGTGATACGCATAGCTGGCCTGCGGCTGGGTGTGCAGCGAAAAGCGGTCGCCACGCGAGGCGATGCTCTCCAGGCAGAAGTCGCCCAGGTCCGAGGGCATGCCGCGGCGCAGGCTGTCCAGCCAGAAGTGATGGAAGGGGGCCGCCCAGGTGCCATGGCCGATGGTGCCGAACGGATGGAAGAAGCGATCGCCCGGCAGGCGCCAGTTCTCGAACGAGATCGACAGCTTGAAGGTGCCGGCCACCGCGCGCAGGAACTCCTGCTCGTCGATCTGCAGGAAGCGGTGGAAGGTGCGGATCGGCGGCACAGTGGACTCACCGACACCGACCGTGCCGATCTGCTCGGACTCGACCAGCGTGATCTGCAGCTGGTCACGGAACTGGTGCGCAAGCGCGCAGCCGGCCAGCCAACCCGCCGTACCGCCACCGGCAATGACCACCTTGCGGATGCGCCCTGCGAGCGTGCTCTCGGTATCCAAAACGGCGCCCTCTCTCAACGGTTGAGCCTGCCCAGCAGCATCGCGCGCATGCGGCGGGCGCGCTGCTCGTCGAACGGTGCCAGATCCCCGCGCGCGGCGTCAGGCAGGTGCTGCCCCGCGCGCTCGCCAGGGCCGAATGCGTAGTAGCGGAAGAGCCCTTCCCAGGCCTGCTTTTCGCGCGCCGGCAGATCACGCACGGCCCACATCGCGTGGTGCAGCGCCGCCAGCGCGGATCCCAGCCAGGCCGGCGAGCTTCGCCACCAGTAGTTCACCAGCACGTTGAACGGTTCCAGGCTGCGTACATGGTGCCACCACATGCTGGGAATGAAGATCGCATCGCCGGGCCCAAGCACCGCGCGGCGCGCGTGCGCCAGCGCCTCGCGGAAACGTGGATGCCGATCGAAGTCGGGCTGTTCGAAGTCCACCACGCTGACCACCTGTCCCCCCGGCGTGGGATCGAGCGGGCCCGGATACAGATTGTCGATCTGGTCGGGCGGGAACAGGGTGAACTCGCGCTGCCCCACCGCGCAACAGGCGAGGTTGTCGGGTGTGTCGAAATGGCACGAGGCCGTCACCCGGTTGCCGATCCAGATGCTGGCGGTGGCGTCGATGCCCTGCTTCGCCAGACCGGCGTCGTTGGCCTGCGCGAATGCCGGCAGCAGTGCCCGCGCAATCGGCAGCGAGGCCACGTAGTAAGTGGGCGGTTGCGGTGCATGCAGCGTCATGGCGATCTCTTCCAGCACCTGGGCCAGCACGCCGCGCCGCACTTCGAAGTTCAACCGGGTGAAGTCCGCGCTGTAGAACGGGCGCCCCCCGATCTCGGCGCCGCCGAACGAGTACTGGATGGGTGCACCCGCATCGACGCTGCACAGGTACGCCATTGCGTCCTGCACCCCGCCCAGCCCGGCCTGGACCAGTGGCCAATCGGTGGCGATGCCGCGCAGTACGACCGGGTCACCGGCCTCCACCAGGGCAGCCAGTGGCAAGGCGGCAGGATCGATGCCTTCCAGGATCCGCATCGGCAGGCTGGCGTGCACCGGTCAGTTCCTGGCCGCCTGCGCGGTGCCGTGCTGGACGCGGAGACGGCGCTGCTTCTCGGCGATCAGGCGGCGCATGTTATGCAGCGAGGCAAGCATCAGGTACGCACCTTCCAGGTAGCCGGCGCGGTTCAACGCAGCCAGGCGCGAACTGTCCAGCGCCGCCAGGCGCTCGCGGTCGATGCCGTGCAATCCGCTCACGCTCACCCGGTGGTGCGCCGCGATCTGCACGTCGAGCGTGACCGGCTGGATGAGGCCACAGTCGTCGAGCATCGTGAACATCCCGGCCGCGAAGGCACTGCCCTCGTGGATGCCGCGCAGCACGCTGGCGATGTGGTCCAGGTAAGGGGTGTTGCCGCCCTGCGGCAGGAACACCGGCTCACCGCCCCCGTCGGTGACGCGCGGATGGTCCAGGTCCACGTGCATCACCGCATCCTGGGTGAGCAGGCCATCCACGTAGTGCTCCTGGAAGCCGATCAGGAACGGCCCTTTGGCCGCCGCGCCAGGCAGGTAGGAAGCATTCCAGCGCCCGTCCTGCAGGAACAGGTTCTCGTGTTGCTCGAAACCCAGCAGGGCCACGGACTGCCACGCTTCCGTCCCGGTTTCCCTGCGCAGGAAGATCGGATACTCACGCTGCAGTTCTGCGAACTCGCTGGGATAGGCCGGCACCATGCCCACGGCATCGCCGAACTGCGGCCCGAATCCGGTGGCGACCTTCAGGTCCCGATGCGCGATGTTGTTGAGCATTTCGTAGCGGGCCATCAGGGTATCCAGTGCGGGGTGGCTGGCCGGCAGCGTAGCGCAGGCGCGACAGCTGCGGCGACACCGTCCCGGCACGGCACCGCTGGCGGGCAGCGGTGCCGTGCCGGACGCATCGGCAGCCAGGCTCAGAACTTGTAGCGGACGCCCAGCATGTAGCGCGGGCTCTGGTCAGCCAGCTTGACGATCATCTGCGACGTGCGCGAGCGCCACCGCACATCCTCGCCGGTCAGGTTGATCGCCTCCAGGCTGAAGGACCAGTGGTCATCCAGCGCGTAGTTGACGCTGAGATCCCACTGCTCGTACGGCTCCACATAGTACGGATTGCGGCTGGAGCCCTGGTTGGCCAGGATCAGGTACTGGTCGCGCCAGTTCCATGCCAGGCGCACCGACCACCCGTACTTCTCGTACATCAGCATGGCGTTGGCGGTGTCGCTCAGGCCGGTGAGCGAGAACTGGTCGATGCCCGGATCGCCGCCATTGTTGTAGCCGACATCACCTTTGACCACGGTGTAGTTGGCCAGCACGCCGAAGCCGGTGTCACCGAAGAAGTACTGGCCGCCCAGCTCCCAGCCATGCAGCTTGGATTTGTTCTGGTTGATCGGGCGATTGACGTTGAACTGGTACAGCGGATCGTTGGGCTGCCCATACAGATCGTAGGCTGCTTCGGTGGCCAGCACCTGCGCATCGGTGCCGTTGTAGGCGCCGAGGCCGGCAGGATTGTTTCGCAGCAATGCCAGCGCGGTGAACAGCGAGGTGTCGTTGGCCGAGCAGGCGGCCGCATTGGCCGGCCCGACCTGGGCGACGCAGGCGCCGCTGGTCAGGAAGTCCAACGCCGCCCGCGCATCCGGCCCGGAGGTCGGGTCGGTGAGTCCGTAGAGGCTTTCCTGGACGACGGTGTTGCCGATGAAGTTGCTGACCGACTTGTTCCAGTAGGTCAATGACACGTAGCTGGCATCGGCGAAGTACCACTCCAGCCCCAGGTCGAGGTTGTCCGATTCCAGCGGCTTCAGGCTCGGGTTCTGCGAATTGCCGCTGGCGCGCGACGAGGGATCGATCAGCACCGAGCCGAACGGCTGCTGGGCCCCGGGTCCTGCATAGAGATTGCCGTACGGCGCGCGGGCGATGCTTTTGCCGAACGAAACGCGGCCCTTCAGCTCCTCGGTGAGGTCGATGCTGAAATCAAGGTTGGGCAGGATGTAGCTGTAGCGCGCCTTCTCTGTGAAGGGCTGCTGCTCATCGGACAGCACGATGCGGAAATCGTTGTTGGCCTGCCACTCGATGGACTCGGGGACGGCAATGACCGAGGTCGACACCACGTCAGTGGTTTCATAGCGCACGCCTAGGCGGGTGTTGGTGCGCATGCCACCCAGCTCCCCGTCCAGCTCCACCTGGAAGTACGCCGCCTTGGTCTTTTCTTCGACGAAGTTGTCGGCCGCGCGTTGCGGGTTCACACCCAGGCCGACGCCGTACTCGCGCGATGCCCATTGCGCGAGCTGCCCGGCATTGCCGCGCCAGGCGGGCCAGCTGTTGGCACTGTAGTCGTCGAACAGGCCGACGATGCTGACCGGCTGCAGCAGGTCCATCAGGCCTGCGGCGGTATCCCGGTCCACGTTGGCCACGCCCCAGTCGCCCAGGGTCGAGTAGGCCTCGGCGGCCTGGATGCGGTGGGTGGTGGACTTGTTGGTGTCCACGCCGAACTGGAAGCGCCCGTGGTCGAAGTTCCATTCGCCATCGACGCGCGCCTGCTTGATCTCGCTGATCTGGGTCTGCGCGTTGACGCGCAGCACCTGCGTGCCAACCTCGCCTTCCTGGAAGCCCGGATTGACCACGCCATTGGTCCCGGCGAGCGCATCGGCGGTGCTGGGATACCAGACCTGGGTGCCAACCGGCAGGCCATTGTTGAAGTTCAGCTCCTGCACCCAGGAGCCACCGCAATGCGGGCCACGGGTACAGTTGTTGGTGCCGGCGATGCTCATGAAGATCGAACCACCGCCGGTCAGCGGATCATTCGGTCGGCTCTCGTTCTTCGAGTTGTGCGCATCGAAGCTGAGCTTGAAGCGGTCGCTGACATTCCAGACGGCGTTGAAGCCCAGCGAACCCAGCTTGTACTCCTGCATGCTGCGCTGCTGCTCCAGGCCGAAATCCTTGGTGCCGGCGATTTCACGGATGTAGACCGGCGTCGCGACGGCGCCACTGGTGTCGAACTCGACGTTGGTGTAGTTACTGTTCTGCAACCACATGCCCTGCTCGCCACGATTCTCGGTGATCTCGTTGGTCGAGTAGGTGTAATCCACGGTCAGGGTCAGGCTGTCCGTCGGTGCGAACTGCAGCACGGCCTGGCCGTTGACGCGTTCGCGCTCGAATTCGGAGAACGCGTAGCGCAGGTCGTTGGGCCGCGCGTAAAGCTGGCCGACGGCCGGAGCATTGACCACGGTCGGGTTGCCCGGCATCGACCCTGTCCACGGCTGCACGTTCCAGTAGTTCTCCGTGGCCTGCACCGAGCCACCCTTGCGCTTCTGCTGGCTCGCGCTGAGGCTGACGCCAAAGGTCTTTTCCGGATTGCTGTAACTGAAGATGCCCGACAGCTCCGGTGTCAGGTCATTGTCGAACGGCTGGCTCTGGTCGGACACCAGCTTCGCCCCGGCGCTGGCCACGATGCCGGCGTGATCGAGCGGACGCGAGGTCAGGATGTTGATCGTCGCACCGATGCCACCGCTGGGCACCTGCGCCTGGCTGGTCTTGTAGACCTCGATACCATTGATGGCCTCGGCGGCCAGCTGCGCGAAATTGAAGGCGCGGGTGCCGCCGTCGACACCGCCGATGGCGACCTGTCCAGAGGCACCGAATGCATCGGCACCCGGCATCTGCCGACCGTTGAGCGTGACCATGTTGAACTGGGGGCCGAAGCCACGCGCGGTCACCTGCGCGCCCTCGCCGTCACGGCGCTCGATGGAGATGCCGGTGATGCGCTGCAACGACTCGGCAAGATTGGTATCGGGGAACTTGCCGATGTCCTCGGCACTGATCGCGTCGACCACGCCCGCCGAGTCGCGCTTGATGTCCATGGCCTGGCTCAGGCTGTTGCGTATGCCCGTGACCTGCACTGCATCAAGCTGGGTGGGTTGCGACTGGCTCTGCGGCTGCGGCCCGGTCGCCGGTGCGGCGTCCTGCGCAAAGGCGGGATTGATGACCAGGGCCCCCCCCACGAAGGTGAACATGGCCCGGGACCGGAACTTCGCCAACGCGCGGCTCATGAACCGGACCTCGGGCCCGGGGTGCCACGGAAACTGCAGGTGCTCATGAAAGTCCCCTCTGACATACGATCGAATGGATGTACCGCCCCCTCCCAGGGGCACGCACGGGCGTGGCCCGCATTCCAAACCGAACAGCACGGGTGCTCGGGCACGCCGCGACTTACACTTGCTTTTCAAGCCTGCCAGGACAAACACGCGGCAAAGAAGGCAGCCTCCCGGACCCTGGATCCCCGTCCGACTGGTAGCGCTACCATCGCGTTGCAGCGGAGAGTAATCACCGAGGTTCGCCGTTGTCACCATGCAGCGCAGCAAAACCGGCAGCGCGCCAATGACTCGGCCGTTGCTGCATCCGGTCACGCTCACCCGACGTAGGAAAGATGCCCGCACTTGCGGGTCATCCAGAAAGGAACGCACCGTGAACGCTCTTCAGCGCATCGCCGCCGCAGTCGGCTTCGCCGTACTCGTTTCGTCCGGCTCCTCGGTTTTCGCCGCCAACACCGTCATCGTGGGCGGGGCAGAAATGTACCCCACCAGGACCATCGTCGAGAACGCCGTCAATTCCAAGGATCACACCACGCTGGTTGCAGCGGTCAAAGCAGCCGGCCTGGTCGACACCCTCAACGGCGCCGGGCCCTTCACTGTTTTCGCGCCCACCAATGCGGCCTTCGAAAAGCTGCCTGCAGGCACTGTCGATACACTGGTGAAGCCTGAAAACAAGGCACAGCTGACCCGGATCCTGACCTACCACGTCGTCCCGGGCAGCTACAGTTCGGCCCAGCTTCTGGCCGATGCCCGCAAGCACGGCGGCCAGGCCACCCTGAAGACCGTGCAGGGTGAGCCTCTCACCGTGGCGCTCCACGATGGCAAGCTCTGGGTCATCGACGCAAAGGGTGGAAAGGCAGGCATCAGCATTGCAGATGTCGGCCAGTCCAACGGCGTCATCCACGTGGTCGACACCGTGCTGATGCCCAAGTAAGCGGCCTCACGCAACGGGCATCCGGCGCGATGCCCGTTGCCCGGGCCCGGTCATCCCGACGTCACCATGCGGATCCCTGCCCGGCATGGCGTCGTGGCTACCACTCCGGCCCGAGCAGCTTGGTCACTTCGGCCTCCAGTTTCTGCGCGGCCTCGTCCTGGGAGGCGACCTTGATGCACAGCCCCGACTGCGCCGGCCCCGGCACCAGCTGGTAGCGGTTGATGGTGCCGCCACCGTCGCCGTCCAGCGCTACCCGCGCCACTACCGTTCGGCCATTGGCGTGGAAGGTCCAGTCCTGATAATCAAACATGCCTAAGTTGGTGTGCGGCCAAGATGTCATCCCACTTTAGGCGGCACGCCAGTGAAGAACGCTCCAGGAAGATGTTCAGCGCGCGTGGACATGATGGCGACAGGGCCTATCGCAGTGTCCGCGCCGACTGCAGGACATCGGCGAAGAAGGAGGGATAGTCGTCCTGTGGAGCGCTGTGGGTCTCGCGCCGGTGGACCAGACGCACGGCGACCACCCGCTGTTCCGGGACGATCATCAGGTATTGGCCCAGGTAGCCGTTGGCGGCAAAGCCGACGACCGGTCCCCGTGTGATGTCGTAGAGATCGGCGCGCTTCAGTCCGCGCGCGGAGATCTGGCTCCGGCGGCGGGCTTCAACTCAAGCAGCGTCTCCCGGTCGTGCATCACCAGGACCGCGTCGGAATGCGCGCCGCGCGCGTTGCGCTCGATCGCGGCGAGGGCTTCGGCACGCGTCGCCGCTTGGCTGGGCCCGGCGATGCCGAACACCAGGGCCAGGGCGCAGGACAACCAGCAGGATCCTGGCATCGCAATCTCGTCCAATGAGTGTGCGTGCAGTGTGACTACATGCGTAGTCACACTGCAGTGGCTGAAGTGATGGCGCGCTTGCGTGCTGAACGTGGGCTGGGCGCCACCCCCGGCCCACCTGCAACGCGGTCGACCGCAGCGGTCGCCATGCAGCGCCGCACGGTATGATGCGGCGACCCGGAACCTGCGATGATTGCAGCGGCCGCCCATCCGCTGATCGCGCGCCAGGCCCCCCCTGCGCCGGGGTCGGTGCAGGTGCCGCTGAAGCCCCACTCCATGCTTGCCTCCCAAGCCCCCCTCCTGATCTGGGCAGCGGTCGCCATTGCCACCCTCGGCCTGCTGTTCCGTCCTTTCCGCATCCCCGAATATGTGTGGGCGCTGGGCGCTGCCGCCGTGTTGCCGCTGCTGGGCGCCGTGTCGCTGCACACCGCATGGGGCGCAGTGGCCGAAGGCCGCGACGTCTACCTGTTCCTGGTCGGCATGATGGTGCTGGCCGAACTGGCGCGGCGCGAAGGCCTGTTCGATTGGCTGGCGTTGTACGCGGTGCGGCATGCGGGCGGATCCGGGCGACGCCTGTTCGACCTGGTGTTCCTGGTCGGCACGCTGGTGACCGTGTTCCTTTCCAACGATGCAACGGCCGTAGTGCTGACGCCGGCGGTCTACGCCGCCTGCAAGGCGGCGCGCGCCAACCCCCTGCCCTACCTGTTTGTCTGTGCCTTCATCGCCAATGCGGCCAGCTTCGTGCTGCCCATTTCCAATCCGGCCAACCTGGTGGTGTACGGCCAGCACCTGCCGCCGCTGCTGCAGTGGCTGGCGCAGTTCGCGCTCCCGTCGGCGGCGGCGATCGGTGCCACCTATCTGGTCCTGCGCTGGGTGCACCGGCGCGAGATCGCCCAGCCGCTGGTGGCCGCGCCGGCGCATCGCCCGTTGACCGACGGCGGCCGGCTGAGCGCACTGGGCGTGCTGTTCACCGGCACCGTGTTGCTGGTCACGTCCGCCTTGAACGGGCCATTGGGCCTGACCACGTTCTGTGCGGGCACGCTGAGTGTGGCCGTGGTGGCGATCCGCCAGAGGCGCAGCCCGCTGCCACTGCTGCGACACGTGTCCTGGGGCGTGCTGCCGCTGGTGGCGGGACTGTTCGTGCTGGTGGAAGCGGTGGCGCAGACCGGTGTCATCCAGAGCGCGGCCAGCGCGCTGCAGGCTCTGGCGCAGGCATCTCCCCGCCAGGCCAGCTGGCTGGCCGGTGGCGCGGCTGCGCTGCTGAGCAACGTGGCCAACAATCTGCCGGTCGGCCTGGCCGCCGGTTCGCTGGGGCAGATGGCCGACCTGCCGGCGCAGACCCGTGCCGCATTGCTGGTCGGCGTGGATCTGGGGCCCAACCTGTCGGTCACCGGTTCGCTGGCGACAATGCTGTGGCTGGTGGCGCTGCGTCGCGAGGGCGAGCATGTCAGCGCGCTCGACTTCCTGCGCGTCGGCGCGCTGGTGATGCCGCCGGCGTTGATCGGAGCACTGCTGCTGCTCTGATCGGCGCGCAAGTGGCATGCGCTGCTAGAAGGCCACCTGCAGGCGGGTGTTGAAGGTGGTGCCTTCATCCCTGCCCTGGCCGGTGCCGCTGCGGTTGCGGGTCTGCCAACGGATCGCCTCGAACATGACGCGGCTGAAGTCGTTGAGATACCAGTTCGCACCCAGCGTCCACGCGTGGCCGGTACCGCCACTGGGCAGCTCGGCATAGTCCACGTCTTCGTAGCGCCCTTTCAGTTCCCATGCCCCGGCGCCGCCGCGGGTGACAGGATCGGCCACTTTCACCCGGCCCCAGGTGCCGGCCTTGCCCGAATAGGCCGGCCTTGCACCGGCCAGGAACCAACCCGCCGAAATCGCCCAGGCCTGGTGGTCCAGATCGTAGCGCCCGCTGGCGTCGGCCCCGCGCAGGTTGCGCGTACCCCATTCGCCGGTCGCCCAGGCCGGCCCGAAGAAGCCTGCCAGTTCCGCGCCATAGGACGTGCTGCGCTCGGCGCCCAGCAGTGTGCCCGGCGCGATCTTGACCAGGTCGTTGAAGTGCCCGGCGATGGCCGAACTGCGGACGACGCCGCTGGCGCCTGCCGCAATCTCCTCGTGGAAGGCCCAGGCCCCCAGGTGCACCGTGACTGCGTCGTTGGCCACCGGGTTCCAATGCACGCGCGTGGCCCAGGTCTGGCTGTCGTTGTCGGTGCCGGCGTTGTTGAGATCGTTGCCGGCCACCGACAGGCTGGCATGCCAGTTCTTGCCGTACACGCGCTCGGTCAGGCCGACACCGAACAGGCCGCGCTGCGGCAGCATCAGCGTGCCGACCACGTTGCGGTCCTGGAACGGCGTGTTGGAGGTGCTGCTGGAGCCGTCGATACCCCGGTCGTTGAGGCGGTTGCCCACGGTCAGGTCGGCCGGCAGCCCGAACAGGCGGTGGTCAACGGTGGCGTAGACCGACTTCCACGCCACCGCGTTGTCGGCGAAGTCACCTTCCACCGCCCAGCCGAGGATGCCGTAGCGGCCTTCGGCGCCCAGCCGCACCGAGCGGATCTCGGTACCGGAGATGTTGCGGTCACTCACTGACGATCCATCGGTGCTGGATGCGTCGACGAACAGGCGTCCGCGCGGACGGAACACCACGCTGCCATCGGCACTGCTGAACTCCGGTGCGCCCTTGGACCAGGTGACCTTGGGCGCCTTGGCCTGGCTGGATTCCAGTGCGGCGACGCGGGTGTCCAGCGCGGGGGGCTGCGTTGCGGCCGCCGCACCGGCGGTGCTGTGCCCGCCCTCCACGGCACGCAGGCGCGCCTCCAACTGCTGGATCTGCAGCGCCTGCTCCTGCACCAGGCGTGAGAGTTCGGCCTGGCTCAGTGGTGCGGGAGGGGACGAAACAGCCTGGGCGCCAGCATGGCCACTGGCCAACAGCAGGCCGAGCGCGACCGACAGCGCTGCCGGTGGCAGCACGGTGGAATGGTTCATGGACTCTCTCTCCGGCCAGCCGGCCCCCTGGCCCGGCGCTGGCCTGTTGCGGTGGTGCGGGGGAAGATCGGGGGAGGAAGCGCGCGCCGCCGGATCGGCCCGGCGGCGCGGCAGGCGGGCTCAGCCCGGCCCGGTCAGCTGGTGGCCTGGGCCTGGGCGTTGGGACGCCAGGTGATCAGCTTGTTCTCGACCACGTCCAGCAGCGCGTCGATGACCAGCACGAAGGCGGCCAGGATGATGATGCCGGCAAACACACCGACGGCGTTGAAGTTGCCTTCTGCCTGCGCAATCAGGTAACCCAGGCCCGCCGAGGCGCCGAGGTACTCACCGATGATCGCGCCGACCACGGCGAAGCCCACCGAGGTGCGCAGCGAGGACAGGATCCAGCTGGCTGCTGCCGGGAAGTAGACATGGCGTAGCAGGTCGCTGCGGCTTGCGCCCAGGATGCGGGCATTGGCCAGTACCACCGGATTCACCTCGCGTACGCCCTGCATGGCATTGAAGAACGTGGTGAAGAACACCAGGGTGACCGCCAGCGCCACCTTCGACCACAGGCCCAACCCCAGCCACAACACGAAAATCGGGGCCAGCACCACGCGCGGAATTGCGTTGAAGCCTTGATGAAGGGATCGAGGATGCGCGCCGAGCGGCGGCTCAGGCCCAACCAGACACCGCCGGCCACGCCGAGGCCGGTGCCGATGATGTAGCCCAGCGCGGTTTCGGTCAGGGTGATGTAGACGTGCTGGTAGAACGACGTATCGGACAGCCAGGTCCAGGCCTGCTGCACGATCGCCGTTGGCGAGGGGAAGAAGAACGGATCGATCACGCCCAGCGCGATGCCGCCCTCCCAGCCGCCGAACACGGCCACAACCAGGGCCAGTTGGATGAACTTGTCAGTCTTGGCGTGCATAGCTCTTCTCCACTTCGCCGCGCAGGCAGGCCCAGATGTCGCGGTACAGGTCGGTGAAACGGTCATCCAGCTTGATCTCGGCCACGTTGCGCGGGCGTTCCAGATCCACGTCGAAGCTGCGCACCACGCGGCTGGCCGGACCGGATGACAGCACCACCACGCGGTCGCCCAGGGCGATCGCTTCTTCCAGATCGTGGGTGATCAGGATCACCGAGCGCCGGTCCTCCTGCCACAGGCGCAGCAGTTCGTTCTGCATCAGGTGCCGGGTGTGGATGTCCAGCGCCGAGAAAGGTTCGTCCATCAGGATCACCTTCGGCTCGACGATCAGCGCCTGCGCCATCTGCACGCGCTTGCGCTGGCCACCGGACAACTGGTGCGGATAGCGGTGCTCGAAACCGGCCAGGCCGACCTTGGCCAGCCACGCGTTGGCCTTGGCCTTGCGTTCGGCTTCGGGCACGCCACGGAAGCGCAGGCCGAGTTCAACGTTCTGGTAAGCCGTCTTCCACGGCAGCAGCGCGTCCTGCTGGAACAGGTAGCCGACCGACTCCTGGACGCCGCTGACCGCACGGCCATCGATGCTGACCTGGCCCGACGACGGCTTCAGCAGGCCCGCCACGGAATTGAGGATGGTGCTCTTGCCGCAGCCGGTCGGCCCGACGATGGCAAGGAACTCGCCGTCCCCCACCTGGATGTCGACATCACGGACGGCGGTGAATTCGCCGAAGGACATGGTCACCTTGTTGAGCGCGACCATGGTCTGTGCAGGCTCCAGCTGCGGTGCACCATTGAGGTGGCGCACGGTGGCATTGAGGGCCATGGGGTTACCTCCGCTTACGGTTGGGCAGCCGGCGCCGCAGCGTTGGCACGCTCGACGAAGGCATTGGTGTAGGTGCGGGACAGATCGATGTTGGCCTTGGCCACATCCGTATTGAACTCGCGCAGCACCTTCAACGGCGTTTCCAGATCAGCCGGCGTGAAATGACCGTTACGGGTGAAGATCGCGCGGGCGTTCTCCACCGCGCGCGCATAGGTGGCGCGGTCGCCAGAAACGTAGCTGTCCGGCAGCGCCGCAACGATGTCTTCAGCACTGTTGTCGGCGATGAACTTCAACGCCATCTGTTCGGCGCGGGCGATCTTCTCGGCCGCTTCGGGGCGCTTGTCCAGGAAGCTCTGGTTGGCGTACATCACCGAGGTCGGGTACAGGCCGCCATAGACCTGGCGGGCGCCGTCATCGCTGCGCGCGTCGAGGAGGATCTTCCCGACCTTGCGCTCGGTGATCAGGGTGGCGGCCGGGTCGTAGTTGACCAGCAGGTCGATCTTGCCCTGCTCCAGCGCGGCCACCGCTGCGGCGCCCGAGCCGACGCCGATCAGCGAGATGCTGTCAGCCGGAATATCGTGCTGGGCGAGGAAGTGACGGACGAAGAAATCCGACGATGAGCCCGGCGCGGTGATCCCGACCTTCTGGCCCTTGATGGTTTCCGGGCGTGCCGGATCGAAGCTGGCATCCTCGCGGCCGGCCATCACCAGGCCGGAGTTGCGCGAGAGCAGCACGAAGGCCACCACGTCCTTGCCCTTGGCCTGCATCTGGATGGTGTGGTCGTAGAAGCCGACGGCCACATCGGTGGAATTGGCCACCAGCGCCTGCAATACCTTGGAGCCGCCCTGGGCGAAGTTCTCGGTCTTCACCTGCAGGCCGACGTCCTTGAAGTACCCCTTGGCGTCGGCGATGAAGAACGGCAGGTTGTTGAGGTTGTAGGAGCCGACGCTGATGCGTACCGGTGCATTGTCACCACCGCCGGCGGATGCGCCTTCGGTGCGCCCGCTGTTGCTGCATCCGGCCGCGGCCAGACCAGCCGCGCACAGCGCGGCCATCAAGAACTGCTTGTACATCATCCCTCCCAGGAGTGAAGCATCTACGTTGTAATGGCGGGCATGCGCACCTGCGCCGGCCCGTCCGGGTTCAGATCATGCCGCTGACGTCCATTGGCGGGCTTGGGTGGAACCGGCCACGGCAAGTGCTGGCGTGGTGGCAAACACGCGTCCTTCGAACAGCCGGCGTGCGGTGCGCACGACGCTGGCAACGACCGGCGCGTCCTGCGAGCTGCGACTGAGGCCCACCTCCAGGGCCCCGCTCGGATGTTCGAGGGTAATGCTGCCGGGAACGGACAGGCATCCGACCAAAGTGTGGGCCAGCGTGCCCGGCGTAACGGCGGCGGTGGCCAGGCCGACCGCGCCGGTAATGGCCAGCGCGGTGTGGCATTGATGCGGCATGAAATAGCGCACCTGCAGATCGCCCCCATGTTGCGGCGCCGACAGCAGCACCGGCTTCGGAATGACCTTGTTGCCGGCGTCGGCGATGCCCATGCGGGCGCCCGCCTCGATGCGCAGCGCTTCCAGCCGGCGCATGAATACCGCGTCCGCGTTCAATTCGGCGGGCGGGGCATCACCGCGCACGCCCAAGTCTTCGGCACGCACCAGCATCATCGGCATCGCGCAGTCCACCAGGCTGACCGGCACGCCATCGATGGTCTCCTGCGCGTGGCCGCTGGGCAGCAGCTTGCCGGTGCGGGCGCCTGCCGCATCAAGGAAAGCGAGCCTGACCGGCGAGGCCGAGCCCGGCGCGCCGGCAATTCGCGTGTCACCTCGGTACACCACGTTGCCGCCGGGCGTTTCCACCGTGGCGATGATCAGCTTGCCGGTGTTGACGTTGTGGATGCGGACCTCGGTCTGCGGATCCTGCGCCTGCACCAGCCCACGCTCGATGGCATACGGGCCTACGGCCGCCAGCATGTTGCCGCAGTTCGGCGAGGTATCCACCACCTGCTGCTCTACCCGTACCTGGGCGAACAGGTAGTCGACATCGGCGTCCGGACGGCTGGAGCGGTCGATGATCGCCACCTTGCTGGTCAGCGCGTTGCCACCGCCGATGCCGTCGATCTGCAGCGGGTGGCCCGAGCCCATCACTTCCAGCAGCAGGCGATCGCGTTCAGCGATGTCCATCGGAAGGTCGCTGGCCAGGAAGAACGGGCCTTTGGAGGTGCCGCCGCGCATGAGGACGCAGGGAATGCTGAGCAGGTCGTTGGACATACGTGTGCTAGATTGATGCGTATAGGGGATGAATGACCCCTCTGTGATTCGATACTGGCATGGCCCCAATTGATCTGTGAATTGCTGATTTTTGGATGATTGATACCCCATGAGCATCAATTGCGAAATCCTGGATCTACGCGCCTTCCTGCTGGTCTCGGAGACCCGCAGCTTCCATCGCGCCGCAGAAATCCTGCACGTATCACAGCCAGCACTCAGCCGCCGCATCCAGAAACTGGAGCAGGCCGTGGGGTCGCCGTTGCTGGAGCGCACCACGCGCAGCGTCAGTACCACCGCTGTCGGCGAGAACCTGCTGCCGCTGGTGCGCCGCATGCTGGAGGAGTTCGATGGCTCGCTGTTCTCACTGCGTGGCCGCGAAGACACCCGCGGCGCTACCGTGACCATCGCGTGCCTGCCGACGGCGGCGTTCTACTTCCTGCCCAGCGTGATGGCGCGTTTCCACGAAGCGCACCCGAACGTGCGCTTCCGCATCCTGGATATCCCGGCCACGGAGGGTCTGCAGGCAGTGGAACGTGGCGAAGTGGAGTTCGGCATCAACTTCATGGGTGCCAACGATCCGAATCTCGATTTCGACGTGCTCGCTGAAGATCCATTCGTGCTGGCATGCCGGCGCGATCATCCTCTGGCACGCAAGCGCAAGGTGGAATGGGCCGATCTGGCCGAGCACCAGCTGATCACCGTGCACCGCACCAGCGGCAACCGCACGCTGCTGGATGGTGCGCTGGCGCGCGAGAACCTCAAGTTGAGCTGGCACTACGAAGTGACCCACCTGTCAACGTCACTGGGCATGGTCGAGGCGGGCATCGGCGTGTCGGTGCTACCGAAGATGGCCACGCCGGACGGGGATCACCCCACCCTGGTGACGCGCGCGATCGGCAACCCGGTGGTGTCACGCACGATCGGCATCGTCCGCCGCCGCGGCGCCCTGCTCTCGCCCACGGCGGAGCGATTCCTGCAGATGCTGATGAGCCAGTGGCGCGGGGAGGCGTGAGCAGTGAGCAGCCCCGCAGTTCACGCACCCATCCGTTCCGGCACACTGGGCGCTGACAGGGCCGCCCTTCATGACGAAGCCGCGATGATCGACGCAATACCTGCAAGCGATCCCACGGCCACCCATGAGAGCGTGGCGAATGCAACCAGCAACACCTTCCGGTGGACGACCTGCGCTTCGTTTTGGGACTCCGGCCACCGCGCATAGGGCCTGGAGAAACCCAGGAGTTCGCCGGTGACTGTCAGCGCTCCCATGAAGATCAGTGCGGTCACGCAGAAGCCAAAAATGGAACCAATGAGGGCCACATGCTGGGCATCGCCAATAGCCGGCTGAGTGCCGGCCAAAGCCTCTACAAGCTGGCCCGTCCACCGTGCGGGCAGCCAGGCCAGGGCTGCGACAATACCGAAGTGACTGGCCACGTTGATCCAGAACCAGGATATGGTCTTCATGACGTCAACGTTTCCGATGTTGGCCAGTGGTGGGCATCGTGACGCCTGCATCAGCCCCGCACAACCCTGCATGGGGAAGCCGGCCAGCGGCCGGCACTACCCGGGCGATCAGCCTGCGGTTTCCAGTTTCTCGCCTGCCGCATCCATCCGCAGCGAGGCCAGGTATCGGCCGTACTTGCCGACGAAGATGCCGGTGAATCCGCCTGCCAGCAGCAGGTAGGCGGCACTGAAGCCGGCACTGGCGGACAGCGACGGCGACACCGCAAACGCGACTTCGAACCCGTACTTCACCAGGAAGGTGACCAGCAGCAGCGGCAGCAGGCTGAAGTCCGCGCTGCGCCAGAGCTTGCCGGTGCTGCGGTCCAGCGTCAGCTTCAATCGACTCAGCAGCAGCCAGGCAAGCGTCGCGCCCGTGGCGATGCCGGCCAGCCATTCGCTCCAGGCGCTCAGCGACGCGCCGAAGCGATGACTGACCGACCACGCACCCCAGACGGCGAACAAGGCGGGTACGATCGCCAGCTTCTGCAGCGAGGTCTCGGCCGGCTTCATGGCGGCGATGCCACGGGTGACCAGGAAGGCCAGCAGCAGCCAGACCCAGATCGGCGTCTGCGAGGCGAGATGCTGGAGCATGTTCATGAGCGGTCCCCTTGGTGGGTGGTGGCGAGGTGCGCTCGCCTTGGCGCTCACTATTCGCTTCCGCCCGGGTTGCAGCCAGTGAGAGCTGTCAGCCTTCGGGGATTACGCTGCGGGCACTGGAAATGCGCCGCCGGTACTGCGCCATCCACTCCAGCGACGGCGCAACACCGCCGAACGGGAAGAAATGCGGGCTGACCGGGCCATGGGCACTGGTCAACCCCTTCACCAGGCGATCGACGAACATTTCCGGCCCCGCCGTGCCGAGCAGCCGGCCGATCGAGATGCCATACCGGGCCAACATCGATGCACTGGCGCCCACGCCGCACATTGCGGCATAGCGCATCAGCCGGGGGATGCTGGCTGGGCCCGGCACACCGACCAGCACCGGAACGCTGATGCCACGGGCGCGCAGTCCATCCAGCCAAGCCAGCACGGTATCGGCATCGAACGCGAACTGGGTGACGACCAAGGGGGCCATGCCGCGTGCCTCGATGGCCTGGCACTTACGTTCAAGCGCCCGCCAGCGTTGATCGCTGCTCATCACCGGATGCCCTTCCGGGTGCCCGCCGATACCAACGACCTTGATGCCGGATTGCTCCAGAAGACCGGTCTGGATGATCGAAGCACTGTCGGCAAACGGTCCGGTGGGCGTGGCCAGGTCGCCCGCGATCAGCAGGCAACGCGCGACCCCGGCTTCGCCGGCGGCACGCTCCAGGAAGCGCTCAAGCGCTGCGCGTGACCCGATGCGCCGGGCAGAGAGATGCGGCATCGGCTCGAAGCCGAGCTCGCGCACCGTGCGCGCGGCGGCCAGTCGGGCGTCGTCATCCTCGCTGGCCAGCCAGGGAATGGAGATGATCGTGCCGCGCGGTATGCGGTCAGCCTCGGCGCGCAGCGCGGGCATGGCCTTCGCGCTGACCTCCAATGAAAAGGTGTTGATGAAGGCTTCCGCCCGCAGTGATCCAGGTACGGGCATCAACGGGCTCCGTCTGCGTTGCCGGCAAGCGGCGAGCTGTTGCGGGCCAGCTCGATGAAGGCCTGCAGGTAATCGATGCTGGTATCGGCCTCGCGCGCACCCAGATAGATCTGCTTGGGGATGCCCTTGGCACCCAGGCGTACGGGCACCACGTCCATGCGCGCGGCGTACTCCTCCACCAGCCAGCGCGGCATGGCGGCCACGCCGCGGCCGCTGGCCACCATTTGCATCATGATGTCGGTGGTTTCAATGGCCTTGTGGCGCCGCGGGGTGATGCCGGCCGGCAGCAGGAACTGGTTGTAGATGTCCAAGCGCTCGAACGGCACCGGGTAGCTGATCAGCACTTCCTGGCTGAGCTGGCGCGGCTTTACGTGGTCCACCTTGGCCAGGGCGTGGTTGCTGGCCACCACCAGCACCTGCTCGTAGTCGAACACCGGGATGAACTTCAGGCCTGGCTTCAGCAGCGGGTCGGGGGTGACCAGCAGGTCGATCTCGTAGCCGAACAAGGCGCCGATACCGCCGAACTGGAATTTCTGCTTGACGTCCACATCCACATCCGGCCACGCGGCCAGATACGGCGAGACGATCTTCAGCAGCCACTGGTAGCAGGGGTGGCATTCCATGCCGATGCGCAGCGCGCCGCGCTCGCCCTGGGCAAACTGGCGCAGGCGCTCCTCGGCCAGGTCCAGCTGCGGCAGCACCCGGTTGGCGACTGCCAGCAGATATTGCCCGGCCTGGGTCAGCCGCAGGCTGCGGCCTTCGCGCAGCCAGACATCGGTACCCAGCTGCTGCTCCAGCTTCTTCATGCTGTGGCTGAGCGCTGACTGGGTCAGGTTGAGCACGCCGGCCGCTGCGGTGAGCGAGCCCTGCTGCTCGACCTGCTGCACGATGCTGAGGTGGATCCGCTCCAACATAAAGATGAATCTCACTCATGGATAGGTGAAGTAATACCATTTTACGTCATGGAAAGGCATGGCTAGGATCGGGTCATGCCTTCATCCCAACGCCCCCTCCGTATCGTCGCCGTTTCCGGTGGACTGCAGCGCCCCTCCCGGGCCGCCACCCTCGCCGAGCACCTGCTGGGCCTGATCGGCGACAACATGCGCAGCGAACAACAGCTGATCGAACTCGGCGAACTGGCGCCGCAGCTGGCCGGTGCGCTGTGGCGTTCGCAGCTCCCGGAGGTTGTCGAGCGCCAGCTGGCGGCCGTCGAACGGGCCGATGTGCTCGTGGTGAGCACGCCGGTCTATCGAGGCTCCTACACAGGGCTGTTCAAGCACTTCTTCGACTTCATCGACCAGGACGCGCTGGTCGATACCCCCATCCTGCTGGCCGCGACCGGCGGCAGTGACCGCCATGCACTGGTGATCGATCACCAGCTGCGGCCGCTCTTCAGCTTCTTCCAGGCCCGCACCCTGCCCCTGGGCGTGTATGCCACCGACCGCGATTTCGCCGAGGGGCGCGTGCACAACGAAGCGCTGATCCAGCGCGCACGACTGGCGGTGCAGCGCGCAATGCCGCTGCTTGCGCTGTCCAATCGCCGCGCGCCAGTCGCCGCCGCTGAGGCCATCGAAGCCCTTTGAATGCCAGATGCCGCCGACCAGCATCTGGATGTCACCCTGCAAACGGAACGCCGCCCATGACGAACGACGCTTTCACCTTCAGCATCACGCGCATCCCCTTCAACGAGGACTACCAGCCGGCCGAAGGCACGCGCATCACCACCAACTTCGCCAACCTGGCGCGCGGCGCGTCCCGGCAGGAAAACCTGCGCAACACCATCCGCATGATCAACAACCGCTTCAATGATCTGGCGCATTGGGACAACCCAAGCGCCGATCGCTACGCGGTCGAGCTGGACATCATCTCGGTGGAGATGCACATCGATGGCAACGCGGGCAGCGACCCCTTTCCCTTGATAGAAGTGCTGCGCCCGACCGTCGTCGACACGCACACCGGCGCACGCACCGAAGGCATCGTCGGCAACAACTTCTCGTCCTATGTCCGTGACTACGACTTCAACGTGGTGCTTCCGGCCAGCAACGAAGGCAAGGACACCTTCGGCATTCCGGAGGGCTTTGGCGACCTGCATGGCAAGCTGTTCCAGCACTTCCTGCGCTCGGACGCCTACCGCGCCAACTTCAGCAAGGGGCCGGTGATCTGCATCAGTGTTTCCAGCAGCAGGACCTACCACCGCACCGAGAACCACCATCCGATCCTGGGCGTGGAATACCGCCAGGGCGAGTCCTCCCCCACTGACCAGTATTTCGACAAGATGGGCCTGCAGGTGCGCTACTTCATGCCACCGGGCAGCGTGGCGCCGCTTGCCTTCTACTTCCAGGGCGACCTGCTGGGGGACTACTCGAACCTGGAGCTGATCGGCACCATCAGCACGATGGAGGCCTTCCAGAAGATCTACCGGCCGGAGATCTACAACGCCAATTCCGTGGCCGGCAAGGTCTACCAGCCCAGCCTGAAGCACCAGGATTACTCCTCCACCCGCATCGTCTACGACCGCGAAGAGCGCAGCCAGCTGGCCGTCAAGCAGGGCCGGTTCACCGAAGAACACTTCATCAAGCCGTACCGCGCCGTGCTTGAGCAGTGGGCCGCCCGCTGATCCATCGATTTCCCATTCGCCCCCAGGACACACCACACGATGCCGACGAAGACGCTGCTCCCCACCTCCACCGCAGGCAGCCTGCCCAAACCCTCCTGGCTGGCCGAGCCCGAGAAGCTCTGGTCACCCTGGAAGCTGCAGGACGAAAGCCTGATCGAGGGCAAGCAGGACGCCCTGCGCCTGTCCCTGCAGGAACAGCAGCATGCCGGCATTGATATCGTCAGTGACGGCGAGCAGACCCGGCAGCACTTCGTCACCACCTTCATCGAGCATCTCAGCGGCGTCGACTTCGAGAAGCGCGAAACCGTGCGCATCCGCAACCGCTACGATGCCAGCGTGCCGACCGTGGTCGGCGCAGTGAGCCGTCCGAAGCCGGTGTTCGTGGAGGATGCGAAGTTCCTGCGCCGGCAGACCACGCAGCCGATCAAGTGGGCGCTGCCCGGCCCGATGACGATGATCGACACGCTGTACGACGCGCACTACAAGAGCCGCGAAAAGCTGGCCTGGGAGTTCGCGAAGATCCTCAACGAGGAAGCGAAGGAGCTGGAGGCCGCCGGCGTTGACATCATCCAGTTCGATGAGCCGGCCTTCAATGTGTTCTTCGACGAAGTGAACGACTGGGGCGTGGCCGCGCTGGAGCGTGCGATCGAAGGGCTGAAGTGCGAGACCGCCGTGCACATCTGCTACGGCTACGGCATCAAGGCCAACACCGACTGGAAGCAGACGCTGGGATCGGAATGGCGACAGTATGAAGAGTCGTTCCCCAAGCTGCAGACCTCCAACCTCGACATCATCTCGCTGGAATGCCACAACTCGCACGTACCGATCGACCTGATCGAGCTGGTGCGTGGCAAGAAAGTGATGGTGGGCGCCATCGACGTGGCCTCCAACACGGTGGAATCGGCGGAGGATGTGGCCAACACGCTGCGCAGGGCGCTGCAGTTCGTGGACGCCGACAAGCTCTACCCGAGCACCAACTGTGGCATGGCGCCGTTAGCGCGCGACGTGGCCAGGGGCAAGCTGCGCGCACTCAGCGCGGGGGCGAGGATCGTACGTGAGGAGCTTTCGGCGTAGCCCTGGCTGGGGATGTGTTCCCGTTTCGGCGCGGGGAGGATGGAACCTGGCCGGGTACAGACCAGGCTCCACCTCGCCCCTGCACCTCGGGCCTGGCGGCCGTCATGCGCGGCCGTGGCGCCAGCGCTTCCTTGATCCGCCCCATCTCCCCTGCCCCGGCTTCGGCCAGGCGCCGGGCCTGCTGCCGCTGTTCCCGCGTGAGCGCCGGAGGCGGTGGAGTACCGGCATCCACCAATCGCGCCACCGCATCGCGCAGAGGCAACTGCGGGCAGAGCCGTGCAGCACACCAGCGCTCGGCGTAGCGCTTGGCCTGACGGGTGCTGGTGGCGGACACGACCTTGACCTGTGACATCTTGCGTGCGTCCAGGTACAGACGGAACCCGAGCGCGGCATGCGACACGATACTGGCCACCGAACGGCCGTTCCACCACAGATCCCAGCGCTCGCCGCTCTGCACCCAGCCCGAGGGCCGGCGGGCTATCATGAAATCGGGAGCGCTGGAGGGCGAATGCATGGCCGTAAGAATACGGTCGGCCGTCGCATGGACTGAGATTGCGGAGTGGCGCTGGCAACCTCACAACGCTTCTGCCGCAGTGAAGCCCTCTTTTCCACTCCCCTCTTTACCACTCTGGGCCGAGCAGTTTCTCCACCTCGGTTTCGAGCCTCTTGGCGGCTTCCTCCTGCGAGGCCACCTTGATGCACAGCCCGGACTGGGCGGGCCCGAGGGTCAACCGGTAACGGTTGATGGTGCCGCCGCCGTCGCCATCCAGTTCCACCCGGGCCACCCGGGTTCGGCCATTGGCGTTGAAGGTCCGCCCTGGTAGTCGAACATCGTTGAGTCCACCGCAACGCCCTGAATTGCTCCCACCTTATGCGGGGAGGTGCGACACCCCGCCCGATGCTCGCTTCCTGTTCCTCTTTCCTCTTCTGGGCGGCCGTGACCGTGGCGACCCTCGGCCTGCTGTTCCGGCCATTCCGCATTCCGGAGTACGTGTGGGCACTGGGGGCTGCTCTTCTGCTTCCACTGCTGGGAACGGTGCCGTTCGGCACGACCTTGCACGCGGTGGCCGAGGGCCGCGATGTCTATCTGTTCCTGATCGGCATGATGATGCTGGCCGGGCTGGCCGGGCTGGCCCGGCGCGAAGGCCTGTTCGACCCGGCACAATCATTCCCTGGCACGCAAGCGCAAGGTGGAATGGGCGGATCTGGCCAAGCGCCAGTTGATCACCGTGCACCGCACAAGCGGCAACCGCACGCTGCTGAATGGTGCGTTGGCGCGTGAGAGCCTCAAGCTCAGCTGGCACTACGAAGTGGCCCACCTATCGACTCATTGGGCATGGTCGAGGCCGGCATCGGCGTGTCAGCGCTGCCGAAGATGGCCACGCCGGACGGGGATCACCCCACCCTGGTGACACGCGCGATCGGCAACCCGGTAGTGTCGCGCACGATCGGCATAGTCCGCCGCCGTGGTGCCCTGCTCTCGCCCACGGCAGAGCGCGCCACCTCTCCTGTCCGCAGCAATTCCCTGCGGCGCCTACTGAAGGCTTCCTCGGTCCCGGTGCCTCATACCGGGTCGAGATTCAGATCGGCAACCTTGCCGAAGGGCATGACGGTCAACGCCTTGCAGCTTCCCTTCTCGATTGAATCACTGGGATTCTCAGCGGATTTTACGATCCCGTAGCCTGAGCCGCTCTTGTTGAAGACGGCGGCGCCGCTGTCACCGGACGCGCATGCAAGTTCGGAGCCTTCCACTCTTCCCCAAGTGGGTGCACAGACTGCAGCGCCACATACGCCCAACGGGGCGTGCTGCACCGATGTGACGGTTCCGCAACTGAAGCCGGTGCGAGCCCCTCGGAAGCAAAGGAGGCCATGCAGTGGAAGGTCCGCATGGATCAGTATCAATGCCTTCGTCTGGTACTCACCCTTCAATTCTGCGAACACTTCCTGGAGCGGTGTATTTCCAGCAGGAAGCGAGTGCCATTGAACATCGTGACTACCGTCGAAGAGCGCGTCCTGGAATGTCAGTGGCATCATGACCTGCGGGCCACCAACCTCATGACCGTAATTGCTGTAAAGCAACTGATCATCGCAGTGCGCTGCCGTAAGGAGCCCTTTTACCTTGGTCAGCTTGTGCCGAACCGCAAGGCCGCTTGTGCACATCCTGCCATTGGCAGTCAGGATCGCCCCACCGGCGGTGTACGCCGAATTGCGGAAGGGATCCCTCCCAAGGATGATGTTGACCTTCAGCTTCGCAGCCTCTTCAATCTTGCGCTTGGCCGCTTCATACGATTTTGCATCGGCTCCACGAACCGAAACGTCAATCATGCCCAGCTCGGGGCGGCCGTCCACACTCACTGCATCAGGTATGAGTTCGACCACAAGTGGAACGACTCTATGCATGGTTTCGGAGAACTCCTTCTCCGTGTACGGATACCCCTCCTCGAACTCGACCCTGATGGATGAGTCGCTCACTCTGAAGTGCCGGACCGCCTCCATCATGTTTCCCTTCAGTCCAACAACGAGGTGTTGATCGGGCATGTTTTCGATCGAAACAAATGCGAGCCGATCACTGTATCGCCGTTTCAGTTCGGCGATGACCGAAGGTAGCTCGGATTCAACTTCCAGCCTGCGCTTGGCGGTGTCGAGTGACACGCCGTTCGCACTCATGTAGGCCTTGGCAGCGATATCCGATTCCTTCTCCGAAAATGCCTGGCCTGCCGGCATGACCGCGAGACTCTGAGCTGACGCGAGAACAAGCAGAACTGATGCTAGCGACATCTAGGTTTCCTCCATGGAATGAGTTCAGGAGCCAGTGCCGGCTCCACGGCCGAAGGTAGCAGGAAACCTCTTTGCGCTCGGCGGGGCAGGAGGGCCATTCACCGTTTCGTGATGCATTGCGCGCTTCAACGCAGGTGTGCGTCGCGCGAGATCAAGCTTAGCGCTGGTAGTTCTTCAGAAACAGCCAGGTAATCAGCGCCGACCATCACGTGCTCGGTGCGCTGCTGCTGGGACGCGATGGAACCCGCGCGCAGGCTCCTCCGAGGCCGCTGCCCGGCATCGTTGATCGCATCGGCGGTGGCGATGCCTTTGCCGCCGGCATCGTGCACGGATTGCTGTCCGGGCTGGACGCAGAAAGCACCGTGCGCTTCGGACTGGCCGCGGGCGCGTTGAAGCACGCCATTCCCGGCGACTTCAGCCCTGCCCGCGAAGCTGAAGTCCGGGCGCTGATGGAGAGCGATCAGTTCGACGTTCGTCGCTGATCTCCCCCAGGATAATCCCGCTAGAATCCAACGGGCGCTGGAATCGCGCAGGGATCGCCCATGGATTACACCGGATACACGCGCAAATTTCCCAACAACCGCCCGCTGAATGCGTTTGATCGTGAGCACCGCCTGCTGCGGAAGAAGCGACTGGATGTCGCGCCGCTGGCGCAGCTGTGCGTGGTGAAGATGAATTCGAACTGCCTGGTTTCGGTGGATCGCTGGTTCGCCGCACGTGGCTTTGCAGCCCTGCTGGGCGCGATCGGCATTGCCTTCGGGCTGGGCGGCATGCTGATGCTGCTCTGGTTGCTGGTCGTGAACAGGCTACCGAACCAAAATGGCCTGTGGGAGGCGATATTCATAGGCATGGCGATGCTGGCCGTCTTCACTGCAGCGAGCATATGGGTAGCTTGCCTCGAGCTGTTCCGTTGGACCTACTATCCGATCGCGCTTGATCGCAAGCATCGGCAGATACACGTGTTCCGGCTGGATGGCACCACCCTCAGCGCGCCCTGGGACCGGGTGTATTTCACGCTTGGCCGCGGAACCGGAACCTTCGCATGGTACAACTGGGATGTCCGCGGACTGATCCTGGACGCGGATGGCGTGACAGTACGGGAGACGTTCGCGTTCTGCATCGCGACCTCCCGCATCGAGAACGCGCATGCCCACTGGGAGTTCCTGCGGCGCTACATGGAAGAAGGACCGGCAGCCGTCGTGGACGCGGTGCACTACTGCATGCCGCTGGACGGCAAGCGCGAAAGCTTCGCGTCCGGCAAGGAGCGCATCTTCGCCGAAGACGCGCAGCTCCCGGGTTTCATGTGGCTCACGATGCTGCCACTCAACTACCTGCACACGATCATGCGCTGGGTGGTGATGCAGACCAGCAGGATTCCGCGGTTTCCACCGGACATCGAGGCGTGCCTGACACCGGACGCCTGTGATCCCTGTGTCCCCGACGCTTCGATGAATCCACCGGACCTGCGCTGACCCATCAATGCAAAGGCACCTTCAGCACCGAAGGCGCGTTGGCTGGCGAGCTGAAGGTCACCGCACCGCCCAGCTGGCTGATGCCCGCATAGCGCAGGTCCGCGGTATCGACCACCAGGGTCAGCCGGCTGCCGGTCGGGAGGTTCCAGCTGCTGGCTTCCAGGCGAAGATCGATGGTTCTCGGCTGGCCGGGCGTGGCACCGCGCAGGGTGTACGGCTTGTGGCTGATCAGCTGGCCGTTGCCCAGCATATCCTCGGCATACAGGTAGGCATACAGCGTGGTGTCGGCGCGCGTGGGCGTCACCGTCAACCGCACTTCCGGTGCGCCATCCAGGCGGCGTGCACTCCAGTAGATCGGGCCTTGCCAGACGCCTGCGGCGTTGCGGCCAACGAACGGCACATAGGCGCCGGGCGGCAGGTTGAACATCTGCAGCGCGCCGGACGCCATCACCACGCCGGAGTTGGCGGCGGTCAGCAGGCCGCTGCCGATCCGGTAGTTCCAACCGGTGCCGCCACCGCTCTCGGCCAGCCCTCCGGTGGGCAGCAGAAACCCGGTCGGCGCGGTCAGCCCGTAGCTTACGGCGCCGGTAGAGGTGGCCTGCCAGTCCGGATAACGGCTCCAGCTGCCCTTCTGCGACTTCAACTGCACCGCCGGCTGGCGGTCGATGCCATTGGCCACGCCCTTGAGGTAGTGGTCGAACCAGTCGCCCACCGCGGCATAGACTTCATTGGGAATGCCGAGCGCACCGAAGGCTTCGTTGAGGGCGTGGTCGCCATGGCGCAGCTGCAACTGCTTGGGTCCCTTCAGGCGGGTAAAGAAGTCGACCAGCTGGCCCGGCGGGAACAGGCTGTCGTTGAAGGCGTTGGCGAGGAATACCGCGGGTTGGTTGGCATTGATCTCATCAAGGCTGCTGGCCGGGCTGCGCTGTGCCGCTACCGGCAGCAGCGAGTCCACCGCCCCCTGGTAGTTGCCGACCAGCACATTGCCGTTGATGGTGGCCAGCTCCGCCCCGGGGCGGCCAGTGGCCCGGCCGGCTGCCACCAGCAGGGCGATGCCCTGTGCGCTGGGCGTGTCGTGGCTGTAGAGCGACGCCTGCAGGTCGGCCCAGCCGCTCAGCGCGGCAACGGCCTTGATGCGCGGATCGCGTGCCGCCGCCAGCAGGCTGGTGCCGGCCCCGTAGGAGATGCCAGAGACACCAATGCTGGCCGGATCGGCCCGGGTGTTGGCCAGCGCCCAGTCGATCAGGGCACTGACATCTTCGACCGTGGCGGGCCCGGCGATGTCGATGCTGCCGCCGGACTCCCAGAAGCCGCGCGAGCTGTAGCTGATGACCACATAGCCGCGCTGCGCCAGCGACTGTGCCGCGGCCACGTACTCCACGCTGGGCACTGCCCAGCTGCTGGGCATCACCAGCAGCGGATAGCGGCCACTGCCGGCATCCTGGGGTTCGATGACGAAGGCCCCGAGGGGCGTGCCATCCCAGCTGGGGATGGTGCGATGGGTGGTCTTGACCGTGGCCGCCAGGGCCGTGGGCGCCAGCCCGGTCAGCAGGATCAACAGCAGCAGAACCTTGCGCATCGTTGTCTCTCCCCGTCGGTGGTGGTGCAACGGATCGGACCGTACCAGTGCGAATGGTGGCTGGCACCTTGCGACGCAACATGCCGCAAAGCGCGCCTTGCTGTGCTTCAAGGCACTGCGGGCCCTCCGCAGTCTCACATCAAAGCAAGGATGCCCCCGATGCACAGGATGCTCGTCGCAGGCACGCTCTCCAGCGTTGCCTGCCTGTTCGCCCCTTCAGTGTTGGCAGAAGATGCCCCCGAACCCGCCAACGACTGCGCGGAGATTGCGCGGCTGATGGCCAACGACGACTTTGCGGCACTCGACGCGATGGCCGCGCGTTTCCGCAAGGGCGAGCTCAACGCCGCCGGCCAATCCCGGCTCGGCCGTTTCTACATCTGCATGTCGCGTGCAATCGGCACGTCGCGGCAGCACGTTCAAGCCCGGAACGACTGGTCTGCATGGGCGGCGCGCTGGGTTCAGCACGCGCCGAAGTCTGCGGCGGCCCACCTGATCACCGCACGGATTCCACTCAACCTGGCCTGGAGCTACCGCGGCAACGGTTACGCCAACACCGTCAACGCCGAAGACTGGGCACAGTTCCATGAGTACAACGCGGTTTCGCGGGCCTACCTGCAATCGCATGAGGATGTTGCCGGCGGCGACCCGTTCTGGCACGAGATGAACGTGCTGATCGCGCTGCGCGAAAGCGCGGACGACGACGAAATGCTCGCGCTCGTTGATCGCGCAGCGAAGGCCTTCCCCGACTACGAACCACTGCACCTCATTGCCATGGAGTACTTCACGCCGGCCTGGGGTGGCAGCGCGCAGAAGATGGAAGCCTTCGCGCGGCACTCGATGGCCAGTGCACCCAGGAAGAAGCGGGCCATGCGCTACGCACGGCTGTACTGGTCGGCCACCGAATATTCGCCCGATCACTTCCGCGCGGCGAAGCCCGATTGGCCGCTGATGCGCCAGGGACTGGACGAAATCGCTCAGCAGTACCCGACCATCGACAACCTGGAATCGATCGTCCGCTATGCCTGCCTGGCACGCGACGGCGACGCACTGGTCCGCTGGAATCGTTTGTGGTTGAGCCGCGCCGGTTTCGACGAGGCGGCCATTGCGCACTCGACCGAGCAAAGCAAGGCCGCATGCCTGGCGCCGGACGAAGAACAGGAAACATTCCTGTAGCGCCCGCCGCCGCAGGCCCAGGGGCGCAGCTGGCAGGCCTGCCAGGCGCCTAGCACGCGCGCGTGTCATCCACGCGCCGCGTGATCTGACATATCACCAGTGCTTGCGCATGATCACAGCTTCGCCCTTTCGTCATTGACCACAAGGCGCCAGCTTGTGACGCTTATGACACCGCAGGGCTGATGGCCCAACAACGCGGCCAGGCTCCACCGCAATCCGCAGCATCCGTCTCCGCAGCATCTCCGCATGTCCTCGCCCCGGCCAGGTCGTGACGGGCGGCTGCGCCCTGAATCTTCTGCTGGAGAATCGAAATGCGCCTTGCAAGCTTTGTCTTTGCCTTCGTACTCAGTGCTTTTGCCGGTGCTGCACAGGCCCAGGTGGTCACCCTCAACAAGGGCGGCTTCGTGCTGACCTACGACTGCAGCATCCACAGCGCCACCCGCTACGAGTACACGCTTACCGCCGATACCGGTTCGGCCGCACGGCCGTCCAGCTTCTACAAGGACCCGGACCTGCCGGCCGGTTGCCTGGGCCAGTCCAGCACCGCGTCCTACGCCAGCATCAGATCCGGCTATGACCGTGGCCATCTGGTCACGTCCAACCACATGGACTACGACGCGACCTACATCCGCCGCGCCAACTACATGACCAACATCGTCCCGCAGGTGTCCAGCTTCAACCAGGGCATCTGGGTGAAGGCCGAAAACGTGGCCGAGTGCTACCGCGATATCGCGCCGGTGGACGTCTACGGTGGCGTGGTCTACGGCGACGCCGCCAACGATTACTTCCTGGCCAGCCATGGCATCCCGACCCCGGAGTTCTTCTGGAAGACGATCATCACCCGTGACCCGAACACCGGAACCGCCAAGGCGATCAGCTGGATCATTCCCAACGAGGCCAACCTGGGCAGCCTGGACAACTACCTGGTGACGATTGCCGATCTGGAGGAGCTGCTGGGCGCCAGCTATGTGGCGATCAACGCACCGGCCTCGCTGAAGAACATGCTGCCGGCCAGCACCTGGCCGCAGCCTGCAGGGTGTGACCTGGGCTGATCGGCGGGCAGAGGAACGTCACGATGCCTGTACGCGCAGCCATCGTGACGCCAGCACTCTGGCAACCAGGAACTACACTGCGGCGCCGACGACGGTGGCAACGACAAGCAGGACGGGGAGCAGGCAGCTGCCGGCCAGCGTCACTGCGCCGGCGATGCTGGCACTGATGAGGCGATGGTGCCGGGCCTGGGATCGCACTCGGTTCAAGGGGTATTCCCGTGCAAGCGCTGGGTGGGGTGGCCCGGCAGTCTAGCGTTCCTGTGGCCAGCGTGCCCTGCCCGTCCCGCTATGGGAAAATGGCGGGCGCCTCGCCCCTTAGGCTGTTCCCGGAGTAGTTGATGTCCCGTTTCCCCTTCGATGCCGTGCTGTTCGACTGCGACGGCGTACTGGTCGATTCCGAGCCGCTGGTGGCCCGCGTGCTCTCGGAAATGCTGACCGCACGCGGCTGGCCGCTGACCCCGGCGCAGGCCGGCGAGGTCTTCCTCGGCCAATCCGTGGCCCATCTGGCCGGGCTGATCGCAGAGCGCACCGGCAAGCCGTTCACCGAGGAATGGCTGGAGGAGTTCCGCCAGCAGCGCAACCGGGCGCTGGAACGGGAACTGGAGCCGATCCGGGGGGCGCCCGAGGCCGTGCGTGCGATCGCCGCAGCGACCGATGGCCGCATTGCCTGCGCGTCCGGTGCCGACCTGATCAAGGTGAAACTGCAGCTGGGCAAGGTCGGCATCCTCGATGCATTCGGCGACCACGTCTACAGCGGCCAGGACATGCCGAACACCAAGCCGCACCCGGACGTCTACCTGGCGGCCGCTGCCGCGCTGGGTGTGGATCCGAAGCGCTGCGCGGTCATTGAAGACACCGTGACCGGCGCGACCGCCGGCGTCGCGGCGGGTGCAACCGTGTTTGGCTTCAGCGAGGGCGGCCCGCACCACAGCACGCCGGAGGCCCTGCGCGCTGCGGGTGCGAAGGTGATCTTCCAGCGCATGGACCAGCTGCCGGCATTGCTGGCGGCCTACGCCGCCGACGCTGCAGCCTGAGGCGGCCTCAGCCTGCAGCGCCCAGCGTGGCGCTGCGGCGTTTCCCGGTGTAATGCAGCACGAACAGGTACAGGCCAGTGAACAGCTGCAGGAACAGCGGCGGCAGTGGCGAATAGGTGATCCACGCTGCCGGCTCGCCCTGCCCCAGCCCGCGAACGGCGAAATTGGCGATCACCGCCAGGGTGAAGACGATCGAGGTCCAGCGATGCACGGGCCGCGCCCAGCCACCCCGGCTCATTGACGGCGCCTCGCTTCGGATCGGGCTTCGATCATCTTCCAGCCATTGCCGGACGGGTCACGGAATCCGGCATCGATGGCGCCATAGCGTTCGACCGGCTCCTGGGTGAACTCGACGCCCCGTGCCAGCCATTGCGTATAGCGTGCCCGGCAGTCATCGACGGCCAGCACCAGCGGAGGCATTGCGCCTTTCGCCACCAGCTGCTGCAGTGCCTGCGCGGTGGCCGCGTCGTGTGTGGGCGGGCCCGGAACGAACAGCCCCAGCTGGAATCCGTCCTGGCCGGGGCTGCGTACCGTCAGCCAACGGTAGCTGCCATTGCGCACATCGGTGTGCACTTCGAAACCGAGCATGCCGACGTAGAACGCGAGCGCTTCATCCTGGTCGCGCACATAGAGGCCGACCGTGTTCACAGTGTTTGTCATGGGACCTCCCTCACGTGGGATCCACGTTAGCAACCGCCGCGCGCCGGCGCCTCTCCAAAACTGCCATGTTCAGGTCCGGTCGCTGCGCGGCACGTGCGTGGCACTCCGGCACGCAGGCCGGCGTCGCCTGGCCGGCCCGCTCACGCTCGCGCACGTTGCCCGGGCTGTCGCCGGTGATGTCACGGAAGATGCGGCCGAAGGTGCCCAGGCTGCTCCAGCCGGTCTGCGCGGCGATCTCGGTGACCGGCAGATCGGTGTCACGCAACATCGCCACGGCCCGTTCAATCCGTCGGCTCAGCAGGTAGCGATGCGGTGGCAGCCCGAAGGCCTGCTTGAACGAACGCGCGAAATGCGCCGCGGATACGGCACTCACTTCGGCCAGGCGGGCCACCGGCCAGTCCTCGTGGCTGGCATGGTCCATCCGGTCCTTGGCACGCAGCAGGCGTCGCAGCAGTTCAGGGCTCTGGTTCATGCCGCCACCGTGCGCGCCAGATGATGTCGCGCCGCATGCCTGGCCTGCGCGGCCTGCTCGCCCAACCAGTCACCGAATGCAATGACCTTCGCGCTCCGGCTGCGCGCCGTCGGTGCCACGAACCAGAAACCACGCCCGTCGCTGGCCACACCGGGATGTGCCTGCACCAGGCGCCCGCTGTCCAGTTCGGCCTGGAACAGGATTGGCGAAGCAATGGCGATGCCCTGCCCGGCAATGGCCGCGCCGACGTCCAGATGCTCTACCGCAAAGGGGCTGACCAGGCTCTCCTCGGCCGGCGGCGGAACCGCGCCATGTGCGGAAAACCACAGTGCCCACCAGTCGGGCCTGCCGAGCAGCGGAACCTCCAAGGCCCGGCGCCCGAGCCCGTCAGCCGCCGGCAGCAGCGCTGGCGCGCACAACGGGGTGAAAATGCTGGGGAACAGGGGCGTGGCCTGCAGCCCGGGCCACTCGCCATGCCCATTGCGGATGGCAGCATCAAAATGCCCGGCGGCCAGGTCCTGCGGCTCTGCCGACAGGTCCAGTTCCAGCACGATGCTCCGATGGCGGCCGCGGAAACTGCCCAGCCGCGGTGTCAACCAGCTGGTGCCCAGCGTGGGCAATACGGACAGGCGCAGTCGCGCCGCATCCATGTCAGCGGCGCGCATGAAACTGGCACGAAGCGCGTCGAAGGCCCGGGTGGCCTCCTGCGCGACGCTGGCACCCGCTGCCGTCAGCTCCACATGCTGTGGATGGCGCAGGAACAGGCAGGTGCCGGTCTGGGCCTCCAGCCGGCGCACGTGGTAACTCACCGATGCCGCGCTGGTGTCGAGCTCTTCGGCGGCACGGGCAAAACTGCCCAGCCGCGCCGCCGCTTCGAAGGCGCGGATGGCGGCAAGCGATGGAAGCTGGCGTTGGGTCACCATAAGTGTGGCTTAGCCTGAGCCCGGATATCTGCGTGGTCAATCCCCCTCGCATCCGCAACGATGGAGGCACTTCCGGCAAGGGGTCACGCACATGGATCGACGGCAGTTCCTGGCCACCTTGGCCGCAGTGGCAGCCTCAAGCGCCCTACCCTCGGGGCGGCCCCTGTCCAGCCACAGCGACGACTGGAAATGGTTGCAGGGCAACTGGCAGGTCCGGCACCAACGCCTGAAGGAGCGCCTGGTGGGCGACACCCGCTGGGAAGCCTTCACCGGCGCCAGCGCGGTCTGGCTCACCCTGGGCGGGCTCGGCACCATCGATGACAACGTCATGGCGCTGCCTTCGGGCCCGTATAGAGGCCTGGGCGTGCGTGCCTTTGATCCTGTGTCTTCCACGTGGTCGATCTGGTGGACCGATGGGCGCAACCCTGCCCATATCGAAGCGCCCGTGCGCGGCGCCTTCGAAGGCGATGGCGGCAGCTTCCGTGGTCGTGACCACTTCAAGGGACGCCCCATCGACGTCTGGTTCCGCTGGCATGACATCCATGGCGAGGAGCCGTGGTGGGAGCAGGCGTTCTCCGACGATGCCGGCGCGCACTGGGAAGTGAACTGGCGCAACTGGTTCCGCCGCACTGCGGCGGTCCCCTCACCGCTTCCGAAGCTGCCGGATGCACCGCGCGATTTTGATTTCCTGGTGGGCCATTGGAACGTGCGCCATCGTCGCCTGCGCGCTCGGCTGGCAGGCAGTGATGCGTGGGACGCGTTCAACGGCACCCTGCACAACTGGCCGGTACTGGGAGGATTCGGCAACGTGGGCGACAACCTGATGGACGTGCCGGGAGCACCGCTGCGCGGCATGGGTATCCGCGCCTGGAGTGCGGCTGAGCGGCACTGGCTGAGCTGGTGGCTGGATGGCCGGGAGCCGACCCGGATCGGCGCGCCGCTGCGCGGTGGTTTCGAGGCCGGCGTCGGGCGCTTCTTCGGCGATGACCAGCACGACGGACGGGCGATCCAGACGCGGGTGATCTGGTCACGCATTACCCCGCGCTCGGCGCGCTGGGAACAGGCGGCTTCGACCGATGGGGGACGCAGCTGGGAAACCAACTGGGTCAGCGACTTCGAGCGGCAGGCATGAAAGCGCTGCTGGCCGTGATGCTGCTGGTTTCTGCGTCGCCCCCCGCGACTCCCTCAAGGGTGCTGCAGATCGTCGGCCCCGCCGAACGCTTTGCGCCGGGCGTTGCATCCACGCATTACGACGAGATTCGACTGACCCTGAGCCCGGACGGAAACACCGCACTGTGGTTCAGCCGCAACCGTCCCGGCGGTCCGGGCGGGTATGACATCTGGGTCTCCCGCCACGATGGGCAGCGCTGGCGGCCGGCGACGCCGGTCTCGTTCAACACGCCGGGACGAGACTTCGATCCCGCCTTTTCTGCCGATGGCCGCACGGTGTATTTCTGTTCGGATCGAGCAGATGGCCAGGGCGGTGACGATCTGTATCGGGTCAGCATTGGACGCGACGGTCGATTCGGCGAACCGGAGAATCTGGGTCCCGCGGTGAACAGCGCGGCCGACGAGTTCGCGCCGATGCTCTCGCCGGACGGTCGTACGCTGTTGTTCTCCAGCGATCGCGCGGGCGGTGCCGGCGGCCATGACCTCTACAGCGCCACGATGATGGGCGGCGTGGCGCAGCTGGCGCGGCCGCTGGCAGGCGGCATCAATACCGCCGCACAGGAGTTCGATGCCACGTTCCTCGGCAACGGCCAAACGGTGGTGTTTGCCCGCGCCCTGGACTTCGCCACTGCACCGGTCCGCCAGTTCATTGCCTACGAGCGTGGAGGCCGTTATGACGCGGGCCATGCATTGCCCTCCCCGGTGAACGAAGCCTTCGGCGACAGCTACGGTGCGATGCTGGATGGCTCGCAACCTGACACTTTGACCTATTCGGCGCGGCGCGCAGACGGTGCGGGGTTGGACCTGTACCGCATCCGCTACCGTTCAGGCGAACCATGATCCGCACTCAACGCTGCGCCGGCAGTTCCAGACGATGCTTGCGGCACAGCCGATACACGGTCACCCGCGAAATCTGCATCTGCCGTGCGCACTCGGAGACGTTGTAGCCGGTCTGGCGCAGGGTCTGCAGCAGCACATCGCGCTCGGCCTGGCCGCGGGCATCGTGCAGCATCGCCCCCGGCGGCGCATGCTCGCCCCCCCCCAGTTCGAGGTCACGCTCGCTGATCAGTTCACCTTCGGCCATGATCGCCGCCCGCTGCACCCGGTTGAGCAGTTCACGCACGTTGCCGGGCCAACCGAAGCGCCGCATCGCCTGCAGCGCAGCGAGCGCAAAGCCACGTGCACGCACGCTGTGGCGCAGTCGGAAGCAGCGCAGGAAGTGCTCGGCCAGCAGTTGCACATCGGCGCCACGCTCGCGCAAGGGCGGCATCAGCAGGCGCAGCACATTGAGCCGATAGTAGAGATCACTGCGGAACCGACCCTGCGCCACCGCGTGTTCCAGCTCCACGTGGGTGGCGGCGAGTACCCGCACATCCGCACGCAGCGGCTGGCTGCTGCCGACACGCTCGAATGTGCCTTCCTGCAGCACGCGCAGCAGGCTGGTCTGCGCCTCCGCTGGCAGGTCGCCGACCTCGTCGAGGAACACGGTGCCGCCGTGTGCGGCTTCGAATACGCCTATCTGGCGCTTGTCGGCGCCGGTGAACGAGCCGCGCTCGTGGCCGAACAGCTCCGACTGCACCAGGTTGGCCGGAATGGCACCGCAGTTGACCGCGATGAACGGCTTGTCCGCACGGCCGGACAACGCATGCAGCGCGTGAGCCGCCAGCTCCTTGCCGGTACCGGTTTCGCCGGTGACCAGCACCGGCAGTTCGACCGGCGCGAACTTGTGCAGCACGGTGCGCACCGCATGCAATGCAGGACTCTCGCCGATCAGTGTGCGCGGCCCCTGGCCGCCGCACACCTCGCTGGCAGAAGGATCATCCGCGTCGAACTGCTGGCGCATTGCAGCCACCAGGTCCTGCAGGCCGAAAGGCAGCGTGAACCGCGAGATGCAACGCTGCAGCAAGGGCAGCCACGCTGCGGGCGTGGGCCCCGCGCCGGGTGGCAGCACCGCAAGCCAGGGCAGATGCACGTGCTGTTCGATCCATGGCGCCAGCAACTGCAGCGCGGGCGTATCCAGATGGCGAAGATCCAGCACAGCGAGCAGCCGGTCACGCCCGCGCAGCCCGATCGCCATCGCCGGGTCGGGATGGATGCGGCGCACGTACCAGCCTGCGGCCGCCAGCGCGCTGCGCTCGTTCGCCAGCGGCTCGCCGAACCAGAGCACGCAACGTGATGTAGAAGCCTCCGGGACCGCCGCCATGCTTCCCCCAGCATCCGGACACCGTCGGCGGACTGTCTGGCAATCACCGGCGTGCCGCCCTCCGCCGGGACCCTCTACGGCCACCGCAGTGGCCTTTGATGGGCGGATCCTAGCGCTGCGCTAAACCGCGGCGCAATGAGCGCCGCGTCAAGAGAGCACCGGCTGAAGCGGCATCGTTACAGTCCGCGACGGCACCTGTAACGCCGGTGTGACAGTCGGGCGCCCGCCTTGCCCTGCGGCGCTTGGTGCGGCGCAATCCCAACATTCTTCCGACGCCGCTGTAACAGCGCGGCAGCAGCACCCTACGCTCGCCAGCGCCTGGCGCCATGGTAGCCAAGCCTTGCAGGGTTGGCACGGTTGATGCGTGGTTCCGCCGCACCCACCACGGGAGATCGGCATGGACGGCATCACCCCCATTCGCGGCCTGCTGGCAACGCTGGCCGTGGCCCTGCTGTCGGTTGCCGCGAGCGCCTCTGCCTCCGGTGCACGCCAGGGCGTGAAGGCTCAACCGGGCGAAATCGTCCTGTTGCGTGATGTGTCCGCACGCCCGGCCTATCGCATGGCACCGCCCGGCATGGCGCTGATCGCCGACCCGAAACCCCAGCGCGAGATCGGGGCGGCCCTCGGTGCGAGTTCCCCTGCAAACGGGATGGACGAGCTGAGCGATGAGGACTACGCAGGCATGGGGGCAGGTCACGCAGCCACAACCACCACACCCGCAGGCACCACGGTCGAACGTGTGACGCAGCAGGCATTGGGCGGTACGCTCGGCCGCAGCGGTGACGGCATGGTCGGCAGCAGCCTCGGTGGCGCCATGAGCGGGCCGCTCGGTGCGGTCGGCAACAGTACCCGCGGCATCGGCGATACCGTGCGCGGCGCGCTCGGCCAGTTCCCACTGCAGGGCATGGCCCCGGCAGGTGGAAAGTGAGGCGGGCGCACTGGCTGCTGCTGATCCTGCCTGCCACGCCGTTGATCGCGCAGGCCGATGACTACAGCGGCATGCTCGCCTACCTCGACGTTGCCCGCATCGACGGCCATGCACTGGCCGGCGCGAACGGCGCCATCGCGGTCAACCAGGCGGCCGGCGACCTCAATCTGCAGGCCAACCTGCGCGGCATCGCCACGGGCGAACATGCCGACGTCTCGATCGGCAACCGACAACTGCGCGGTGGCAACCGCGTGCCGGGTGCCCCGCTGCACGCCACCGCCGTCATCGATGGCGAGGCGCTGGCCGGTGCCAGCGGCATCGCATCCATCAACCAGGCCAGCGGCATCGCCAACACGACGCTCAACGTCGTCAGCGCGACGCTGGCCCGACAGGGCATACGCGAAACCGACGATACGGCCTTGGCCGCCGAGGGTTCCGCGTTGGCAGGGGGGCGGGACGACGCCGGTCGCGGCGTCGCGGCGGGCACCCGCAGCGCCGGTGTCACCAGCACCGCGCTGCGGGGATTCGACGGGGTCCTGCAACTCAATCAGATCGCGGGCAGCGGCAATGACACGGCCAATGTGCTGGGCCTGGTCGTGCAGGACCGCCCGTGACAACCACCCAACCGATGCACCACCTGATGAGAGAGAGGGCACCATGAAAGCGACCGTCAAACGGACCATGCTCGCAATGGCGATTGCCACTGCCTCGACCGCCGCTGCGGCCAATGGCTGGGACAACCAGAACGCCAACGCGAACATCAACCACACCCACACCGTCAGCGAAACCCGCAACGAGACGCACAACCACACCGACAACGACGTGCGCAACCGCACCGTCAACGTCAATGTGCAGAAGCACAGCACCATCCAGGCCGACGAACGCAAGGAAAAGAACAACCACGGCGTCGACGTGAACCTGGAGAAGGACCTGCGACTGAGCACCGACATCAATTTCTCCGGCGACCCGAACATCACCGGCGACATCGACCTCGACTCGGCGGCCATCGCCGTGATCGACAACCGCCAGTCGATCAGCAACAACGCCACCAGCAACAGCCTGGTCACCAACAGTGCCTCCATCGGTGACAGCGTGGGCGCAGGTGCCTCCGGCAACCTCGGCTTCAACGTGGTATCGGGCGACAACAACGCCCAGGACAATGCCGCGTCATTGTCCGCCGCCGACGCGTCCTTCAGCTTCGGCATGGCCGACGCCGAGGTGTTCGTCAACCAGGCCGGCTTCGGCAACGCGACCATGAACTCCGGCGTCACCAATGCCGCAGGTCTCGGTGGCAATGCCTTCGGCGGTGCATCCGGCAACATCGGTGTCAACATTGCGTCGGGCAACAACAACGAGCAGAAGAACGCGCTGGCGGCGTCGGTCGCGACCACCGCGGTGGCGCAGTCGAGCATCAGCTCCAACCAGGTCTCCACCGGCAACACGGTCAGCAACGCCGGCTTCGTGCGGTCCTACACCGATACCGTGCAGGTCGGCATGCGTGGCGGCGTCAGCGGCCTGACCCTGGCCTATGGCGCCGGCACCTACCGCGGTACCGGCAACGCCTACCAGATGGCCAACTACTATCTAGATACCTGGAGTGGCGAGCTGCCACACCCGGGTGGCAGCAGCACCGGCCACATCGACCTGGACGACGAAATCCAGAACGCCACGATGAACCCCAACCGGCCGGGGGTGGGTGGCCTGGGCTTCGATACGCGTGAGAGTGGCACCAGCCAGTTCGTCGAGCTGGGCGTGGCCGACCTGTATGCCAGCCTCAGCGGCACGGTCAGCACCACGCGCTGGGTGAACGTCAACGCGACCAACACCTCGGCCTTGTCGGGCAGCGCCTTCTCCGGCGCCTCGGGCAACATCGGCGTGAACGTGGCCGCGGGCACCGGCAACCTGCAGGCCAACAGCCTGGCCCTGGCAGTCGCCCAGCCCAGCACCGGCGGCGGTGGTGGCAGCGGCGAGTAAGCGCAACACCCCGGCCGTCCGCCAACGGCCGGGTTCCCGGGAGCTCCTGTTCCTCCTCCCCCTTGGGACAGGAGCTCCCCCTTGCTGCCGGAGAATGCGATGTTCGGCCACCGTCTCTCGATACGCCTGCTGGCCTGCCTGCTGTTGCTGGGCGGCGCGTCCGCGCGGGCGGGCGACGTCGGCTTCGCCGGCGTACTGCCCAATGGCGCGCTGCTGCAGCAGAAGGTGGAGAGCATGCAGGAACGGCGCTACCGCAACGTGGTACGCCAGCACACCGATTACAGCTGCGGAGCGGCCGCACTGGCGACCGTCCTGCGCCATGCCTACCACCTGGACACCGACGAGGCGACGGTGATCGAAGGGATGATGGGGGTGTCAGATCCGGCGCTGGTGGCCGAGCGCGGTTTTTCACTGCTCGACATCAAGCGCTATGTGGAATCGCTGGGCATGCGTGGGCGCGGCTATCGCATCGATGAGGCACGCCTGCGCACGCTTCGCGTTCCCGGTCTTGTCCTGATGGACGTGCGCGGATTCCGCCACTTCGTGGTGCTCAAGCAGGTACGCGACGGCGTGGTCGAGGTGGCCGATCCCATCCTTGGCAACCGCAGCCTGGCGCTGCCTGAATTTCTCGCTGCCTGGCCATCGCGCGCCGTATTCGTGGTGATCGGCAGCGATTTCGATCGCAACACAGTCCTGCTGCAACCCAGCGAACGACCCAGTGCCCGCGCGCTCTACGCGCGACAGGGGCCGATCACCGATGCCGAACTGGTCGACTTCGGCTTCAGCCACGCCGACCTGTTCTGAAGGAGGCTCCGCCATGTTCCGCCACCGACTGTTGATGGCCCTGCTGCTGGCCTGCCCCGCCCTGCCCCTGCAGGCAGCGGACGCGGCGCCCGGGCGTGGCCTGAAGGAAATTCCGGATCCCGAACTGAACCTGATGCGCGGCCGCTACACCGTAGGTGGCAATACCGTGGCCTGGTTCGGAGTGACGATGGTCTCGCAGTGGCAGGCCAGCAACGGAAGCGTGCTGCAGGGTGCGTTGACCCTGGGCATGGACTTCCGCGGCGGCGGCAGCCCGAAATTGAGCTTCCAGCCCAGCGTGCACGTGACTGCTGCAGATGCGCCGCTGCCGGACACGCAGGGCCGCCATATCGACAGCAGCGGCCTGGCCAACGCCAATGGCCTGGTGCAGAGCGTGCAGGTGGCCGGCGATGGCAACGTTGCCCGCAATTCGACCACGCTGGTGGTGCGCAACGGCACGGTGCCGGGCCTTTCGGATGACGGTGCTCATTCGCTCAGTGCGCAGGGTGCAGGCGTCTCGGCCTCCGCAGTGCTGGACGGCAACCAGGCGCGCCTGCAGCTGCAGGTGGAGGGCCAGGGCATGGTCCAGCAATGGATACGTAACGGCAGCGTCGGCCAGGGCATCGCCCTGGCCGGTGACGGCCAGATCGCCAGCAACCAGCTGCGGCTGGAACTGGTGCGGGATACCGCGGGCGGCAACCTGCCGTTGAGCCAGAACGTGGCCCAGGCGATTGCGATGAACCGCGGCATGGGGCCGGGCCGCTAGCACCACGGCACGGCGTTGGGGGAAGTGTTCCACAACGCAGGACACGAACATGCACACCTTGATGAGGATCACCCCGTTGGCGCTGGCGGCGCTGGCGGGCACCGCCTTCGCCGCGCCGCCAGCGGCGGACGATGGCGCCGACGTGCAGGCACTGGCCAGCCAGCTGGAGCAGCTCAAATCCAACTATGCACAGGAAGTGCGGCGGCTGCGCGAACTGGACATGCAGGTGCAGGCGATGCAGGCGCGATTGAGTGGACGCACCGGGCCCACCGGGCCGGCAACGGCGGCGGCAACGGGCGCCGCAGTCGAGCATGGCTCGACGTTACAGACGTCGCAGGGTAGCGAGAGCTACGCCAGTACGGCGGCCGAGGCACAGCAGGCGAAGCAGGAATCGCGGCGCAGCGTGGATGATGTGAAACAACAGCAGTCGGCGCTGTTCTCGCGCCGCTTCACCGTCGAGAACAGCCTCACCTACGCCCGCTACGACCGCAAGCAGCTCACCCTCAATGGTTTCCTGGCGCTGGACGCGATCTTCCTCGGCAACATCGCCATCGAGAACGTTGAATCCGATTCGCTCACCTACAACCTGGCCGCACGTTGGGGTGTCAGCCCGAACCTGACGCTCAACCTGGACGTGCCTTACCTGGCGCGGCGCACCGTCTACCAGAAGGGCGGCGCGGGCGGTGCGGCGGCCGCGATCGCGCAGGAAGAAACCAATGGCAACGGGCTGGGCGATATCGGCTTGAGTGCGAACTACCGCTTGTTCGGCGAACGCGGCTGGCGCCCGGAAACGGTGCTCACCGCCGGAGTCACCGCCCCTACCGGGCGCGCACCCTACGGTCTGGACTGGAAGGTGATCGAGCGCGACGACGATGACTACATCCGCTTCGCCGTACCCAGGGAACAGCCCACCGGCAATGGCGTGTGGCAGGCCAATGTGGGCCTGTCGATGGTCAAGGCCGCCGATCCGGCAATCCTGTTCGCCAACGTTGGCTATGTGCATTCGTTCCCGCGTGGTTTCAGTGATATCGACAGCAACCCCGACACGGTCAACCCGGGTGACGTGAAGCTCGGCGGCGCGGTCTACTTCGGCGCTGGCGTGGCCTTTGCGTTCAACGAGCGCACCAGCCTCAGCCTGTCCTTCAGCGACCGCATCAGCGCCCGCGCTTCCACCCGTTTCCAAGGCGGGAAGTGGATGAAAGTGATCGGCAGCGACGCCAACGCGGCATCACTGAATCTGGGCGTGACCTACGCGCTCAACCAGCACACCACACTGGTGACCCTGCTCGGCATCGGGCTGACCCCGGATGCACCGGACTTCACTCTCGCCTTCAAGATCCCGTACATGTTGTAGAGACAGCGCCAGGCACGGCTCTGCGCCCCGGGCAGGGCCTGGATTCATCTTCCGGCACCACAGCGGTCCCTGCCCGCTGCTATATTCAGCCCAGCTCGGCAGGCATGGTGCCTGCCCTCGAATCACAGGGAGTTGGACATGGGTCTGGTACAGGCGGTGAAGGGTGCGGTCGGTGGTGTGCTGGCCGACCAGTGGAAGGACTTCTACACCGTGCCCACGGGCCTGCCCTCGACGGCGGCCCTGTTCGCGGCGGTGCCGCGCGGCACCAACGCCGGCCGCGGCTCCAACACCAGCGGCTCGTCCAACATCATCAGCAACGGCTCGAAGATCATCGTGCCGGAGGGCTACGGCCTGCTGCTGTTCCAGGACGGCGCGATCACCGCGTTCGTCGCCGAACCGGGCGGCTACGAGTGGCGTTCGGATGACCTGAACTCGCAGTCGATCTTCGCCGGCGACGGTCTGGTCAGCACCTTCATCAAGCAGAGCTGGGAACGCTTCAAGTTCGGCGGCCAGCCCGGTTCGCAGCAGGCGGCTTATTTCGTCTCGCTGAAGGAGCTGCCGGACAACCGCTTCGGGACCCAGTCGGAAATCTACTGGGACGACGGCTTCCTCAATACCCAGGTGGGTGCAGTCACGCGTGGCTCGTACACGCTGAAGATCGTCGATCCGATCCTGTTCGTGAAGAACTTCGTGCCGGCCAGTTACCTGCAGCCGGGCCAGGTGTTCGACTTCACCGACCTGGACAACGCCGCCGCCAGCCAGCTGTTCAATGAAGTGGTCGGTTCGCTGGCGCCGGCTTTCAGCCTGTACACGAACGATCCGGGCAAGGGCAACCGCATCACCAGGCTGCAGCAGGACTCGCTGGGCTTTGCACAGAGCCTGTCGGCCGCCGTCGAGCAGGGCTACCAGTGGAAGTCGGATCGCGGCCTGGCCATCGTCAAGACCGCCATTGTCTCGATCGAGTACGACGCCAACACCCGCGAGCTGCTGAAGACCGTGCAGCGCGCAGATGCACTGTCTGGCTCGCGCGGTAATTCCAACCTGCAGGCGAGCGTCGCCCAGGGCATCCAGTCGGCCGGCGAGAACGGCGGTGCGGCTGGCCTGGTCGGTGTCGGCATGGCCTCGGGCATGTTCGGTGTCGGCGGCATGCAGCAGCCGGTCACGCCGGCTGCCGACGATCCGGTGGCCAAGCTGAAGAAGGCCAAGGAAATGCTGGACCTGGGCCTGATCACCCAGGGCGACTATGACGCCCTGAAAGCCAAGGCGCTGGGCCTGTAACAGCAGGACGCACAACCCACATGTCCGATCCCAGAAACGGCCCACCGCCGCTGCCCGGATCCGTGCCCGCGACGCCGCCGCCCTTGCCGGCGGCGTCGTTGGATGGGCCCGGTTCGCCGCAGGACGTCCCTCCCCTGCCCGGCAGCTTCCCGCTGGACACCTCGAAACTGCCACAGGCCATCCGCGATGAAGTGGAAGCCCCCGATCCTGTGGCCATCGATACCTCGGCCAGCGAGCTGAAGGACGGCCTCAACCGCTGCCCGAAGTGCGGCGCCACCGACATCCGGCCCAAGGCCGGCACCGACATTCTCGTCTGCCTGTACTGCCGTCACGAATGGCATGGCGCGCGGGTCGAGGAGGAATTCGGGCTGGGCGAGGCCATCGACCAGCTGCGCGGCACGGTCATCGCTTCCGGCGCGCGTGACATCGACGCCGACACCTCGGCACTGATGACGTTCAAATGCACCGGGTGCGGCGCTGAAGTCACGGTCAATACCGAGAGTACGATGACGGCGCGCTGCCACTGGTGCCGCCACGTCTTCGGCGTCAACGAACAGATCAGCAATGGTGCGGTGCCCGACGCGGTGCTGCCCTTCCACATCAAGAAGGACGATGCGGTCGCGCGCATCCGCCAGTTCGTCGACAAGCGCCGCATGTTCGCGCTGAACGCGTTCAAGGAGCAGTTCACCCCGGAAAACGTGGTGGGCGTGTTCCTGCCCTACATGATCGTGGACAGCAACGTCAGCGCGGCCGTGGCCGGCAAGGGCGAGATCCAGACCCGGCAATACACGGTCGGCACCGAGAAGAACAAGCGCACCCTGTACGACGCCGATGTCTACCAGGTCGAACGCCAGGTGGATTTCACGGTTGATGACCTGCCCCTTGAATCCTCGGCCGAGCGCGGGAATCTCGATAGCCGCGCCAACACCAACAACATCATCAACACCATCCTGCCGTTCGATACCAAGAACGCGGTGAAATGGAACGCCTCATACCTGGCTGGCTTCACCTCTGAGAAGCGCAACCTCGACGTGGAGAAGCTGCGGCCGCGGCTGGAAGACCAGCTGCTGTCGATCGCCCGCGCGCAGGTGGAAGGTTCCGTGAGGCGCTACAACCGTGGCGTGCGTTGGGAACAGGAGCAGCTGGAGGTGCATGGAACGCGCTGGGTGTCGATGTACCTGCCGGTGTGGTTGTACTCGTATCACCAGCCCGGAAAGAACGGCGGCATGTTGCACTACATCGCAGTGAACGGCCGTACCGGCGAAACCATGGGCAGTGTGCCCGTGCAGCAATGGAAGATGCTGCTGGCGGCCCTGGCCACCGGCACCGTCATTGAAGCCCTCGCAATTGCCTTCCTGGTGGCATCGACATGAGCGACGACAGTGGCCTCTGGCTGTTGGCGGCAGGTCCGGCCGGCGCAACCGCGCTGTACTGGGCGCTGTACCGCTATTACCGCAACACCGACAAATCGCACTCCTTCGAACACGAGACCGAGATCGAGGCCAAACCGGTCACCGGCTCGGACCAGCAGGTCGGCCGGATCACCGGCACCGAGGACAAGCGTATCCGCGGTGACAACGTGTATGAGTACCGGAAACGGGTGGCAAGGGTGAAGCCGGATCAGTAGCGCCAGGCCATGCCTGGCTGCGGGTCATGCCGGCCGCGGGCCGGCATTCCTTCGGTCTCTGGGCGTCAAAGGGGAGCCGGCCAGCGGCCGGCACGACCCTTCAGCGGACAGCACCTGTTCTTGGCTGGCTTGCCTCAGGGCGCGCCCTCACACCGTCTCCCGCCCCACCGGTTCGGTACTCGCGCGATCCACCCTTCCGAGGATCGTGCGATGGCCGCCGTTCCTGCCCGTGCCTGCCTGTCCGTCCCGTGCTTCCTGACCCTGCCCGCCCTTGCCCAGGACGCGTCGTTCGGCTTCGGTGAACAGGCCACCCGTACCGAGCAGACCACGCAATCCAGCAGTACCCAGACCCAGAGCAGTGGCGCGGTGACCACGCAGACCACCACCAGCGGCAGCTCGTAGTCCGAGTCGCGCAGTGAAAGCAAGGGGCTGGACGTGGACTTCGGCTTCCACGACAACAACGATGACTGGGACCACGACCGCCAGCGCGGCGGCCGCGGCGTGCGCGAAGGCGATCTGTTCCGCAGCTGGACACTGGGCCAGGAGAACGGCAGCACCTGCACCATCGAGCTGAAGAACATCGAGTGGTTCGGCGGCTACAGTGCCTATGTGCCTGCCGGCTGCCCGGATGGCTTCTTCTCGGCCAACCGCTGGGTGCTGTCGGGCAACCAGCTGCTGCTGACTGACACCAGCAACACCGTATTCGGGCGCTTCCGCGCGTCGGGCGGCGGACGCTGGACGGGGTACCGTGAATCGGATGGTGCGCGCTTGTATCTCAATCCCAAGGGGCGCTGATCGCACCGTGCACGCAGTGGGCACGCGCTGATCGGGAAGATCAGGCATCCGCCCCACCCCGCCACCGAAATGTCCGCTCCCACCGGCTCCCGTCTCGTCATCTATGCGGCCCTTGCAGGCAATCTGGCCATTGCCGTGGCCAAGTTCATCGCAGCCGGCATCTCCGGCAGCTCGGCCATGCTCAGCGAAGGCGTGCATTCGCTGGTCGACACATTGAATGAACTTCTGCTGCTGTACGGGCTGCGCCGTGCCAGCAAGGCGCCGGATTCCCTGCATCCGTTCGGCTATGGCCGCGAACTGTACTTCTGGAGCTTCATCGTCGCCCTGCTGGTGTTCGCTGCCGGCGCCGGCGTTTCGGCCTACGAAGGTATCCAGCACATCCGCCAGCCGGAGCCGGCCACCAACCACGCGTTGAGCTACAGCGTGCTGGGCATCTCCATCCTGTTCGAGGGGGCTTCCTGGTGGGTGGCGCTGCGTGAGTTCCGGCGCACCAAGGGCAGACTTGGCTACTTCGAAGCGTTCCGCCGCAGCAAGGATCCTTCCACCTTTACCGTGCTGCTGGAGGATAGCGCGGCCCTGCTGGGCCTGGGCTTCGCACTGATCGGCCTGGTGGCCGCGCAGGTGCTGGACATGCCGGTGCTTGATGGCGTTGCGTCGCTGTGCATCGCTGGCGTGCTGGCCGCCACCGCCTTCCTCCTGGCCCGTGAGACCAAGGGCCTGCTGGTCGGAGAGCCTGCCCATCCCGCAGTGGCCGAGCGGATCATGGCGGTGGCCGAAACCGATCCGGATCTGCGCCGCGCCAACGGGGTGACCACCATGCAGATGGGCCCGGAACAGGTGGTGGCCATGCTCAGCGCCGAGTTCGAGGATGACCGGCGGACCCCGCAGATCGAAGCCTGCATCACCCGCATCGAAACGGCGGTGAAGCGCGAGTATCCGGAGCTGGTGGCACTGTTCATCAAGCCGCAGACGCCGGAGGTGTATGCCGCCCGGCGCGCTGCATTGGCCGCACCGCCTGCGCCGGAATGACGCGGCGTCTGCGCCCGTTTCACCTGATCGATGCCACAGTGCCACGGTCTTTCTCCCGAGCCTGCCACCACCGTGCCGGATTGGTTGCCCGCCTCCCTGCACATCCTGCCGCGCCGCTTCTACCGGCGTCCATCGACCGACGTTGCGCCGGAGCTGCTCAACAAGCTGCTGGTGCGCGACGATGGTCGCGCTGGCCGCATCGTCGAGGTTGAAGCCTATGCCGGCAGCGACGATCCCGCCGCGCACTCCTATCGCGGGCCAACGCCGCGCACGGCCAGCATGTTCGGTGAGGCCGGCCACCTCTATGTCTACTTCACGTACGGCATGCACTGGGGCAGCAACGTTGTCTGCGGAGAGGTCGGTGAAGGCGTGGCGGTGCTGCTGCGGGCCGTCGAGCCGCTGGCGGGCCTGGAGCGTATGCACGAGCTGCGCCCCGCCGCGCGCCGGGACCACGATCTGGCCAGCGGCCCCGGCAAGCTCTCGCAGGCCTTCGGGCTGGACCGCAGCTTCGACGGCGCCGATCTGGTAACAGGCAGCCATGGCATCGTGATCGCCAGCGATGGCACCCCGCCTCCGTCCGACCCGGAAGTTGGTCCACGGATCGGCATCACGCGCGCCGTCGATTTCCCCTGGCGATGGCACGTCCGTGACCACCGTCACGTATCGGTGCGGCGACGCCGCATCTCCGCCCCCGCAAGGAGACGTTGATGACACCTCTCGACAAGCCGTTGCGACGCGAACTGGAGATCGATGGCCAGCCCTACACCCTGACTGTGGACCCTGAAGGCCTGAAGCTGGTTGAGAAGGGACGACGCAAGGGCATTGCGCTGCGTTGGCAGGATCTGGTGTCCGGAGACGCGGCGCTGGCGACCGCATTGCAGGCATCGCTGCGCGAGCACTGAACCGACGCACCCACCTCACGCCGGCATCACCCCGTCACAGCGATACATAACACTGTACCGACTACCGTAGTCCCAGACAGCCGCCGCAAGCGCCCTCGCCACCCTGCCCTGAAAAGCACCATGGACGAAGCCGAACGACTGCTTGAGATCGAACGACTGCACCTGTTGGATACGCCCCCGGAGCCGGTGTTCGATGCCATCGTCGCCGCCGCCCGCGCCGCAACCGGCATGACCATGGGCCTGATCAGCGTGGTGGCCGAAGACCGCCAGTGGTTCAAGGCCAACATCGGCCTTGAAAGCGTCAGCGAAACGGCCCGCGAAATTTCCTTCTGCACCCATGCCATACGCCAGGACGAGCTGTTCGAGATACCCGATGCGCGCCAGGACCCACGTTTCTCCACCAATCCCCTGGTGACGGGTGGGCCGCGTATCCGCCACTACGCTGGCATCCCTCTGGGCTCGGCGCACGGCGCACGTATCGGCACGCTGTGCCTGCTCGACCCGATGCCCGGTGTGCTGTCCCCCTCCCAGCGCGAACTGATGGTGCATCTGGCGCGGGTCACCACCCAGGTGCTGGAACAGCGCAGCACCCTGATGGCGCAGGTGGGCCAGGCCAAGGCGCTGCATCGCGAGCTGAAACGCAGCGAGGACTTCCTGGAGCGTACCAACCGTGCCGCACGGGTAGGCGGCTGGGAGATGGACCTGCTGACCAACGAGGTGCGCTGGACACGGGAAACCAAGCAGTTGCATGGCGTACGCAGCAACTTCGAGCCTACGTTGGAGACCGCACTCTCGTTCTATCGCGAAGACAGCCGCAACATCATCCGGGCAGCAGTGCAGCGTTGCATCGACGAAGGCACGTCCTGGGAGGTGCAGCTGCCAATGACCACCGCCGACGGGCGCGCGATCTGGACCCGGGTGGTCGGCAGCCGGCAACAGGTCGACGGCCATCCGCGCCTGGTCGGGGCGATCCAGGACATCACGGACGAGCGAGCCGCGCTCGACGCGCTGGAAGCGAGCGAAACCCGCTACCGGCGACTGTTCCACTATAGCCTGGGCCTGATCTGCACCCACACGCTGGACGGCACATTGACCTCGGTGAATCCCGCGGCGGTGCAGTCGCTGGGCTTCGAGGAAAGCCAGATGATCGGGCGCAGCCTGTGTGACCTGATGCCGCCGGAAAAACGCGAGGGCTTCAAGGCCTACCTCGCTCGGATCCGGGCAAATCACACCGACGCTGGCGTGATCGAGCTGATTGCCGCGGACGGTACGCGCCACTACTGGGCGTACCACAACGTGCTCGACAGCGAGGCCAGCCCGCCCTACGTGCTGGGACATGCACAGGACGTCACCGCGCTGCGGATGCAGGAGCAGCAGCTGCGCGAAATGTCCTTCAAGGATCCGCTCACCCAGTGCTACAACCGGCGCTACCTGCACCGGCTGGATGAACTGATTGACGAGCGCTGGGCCTGCGTGATGTTCGACCTGGACCACTTCAAGCACATCAACGACACCCAAGGCCACCGGCGTGGCGACGCCGTCCTGGTCGAGTTCGCCACCTTCCTGCGCTCACCGCTGGGCAAGGATGAGACAGTGGTGCGACTGGGCGGCGACGAATTCATGGTGGTACTGGTCGCGCCTGCGGACGGCCGGTTGAGCGAACTGGAGCATTGGTACCAGGACCACGCCGCGCTCTCGCCCAGCGCGTTCTCGATGGGTGCGGCCATCAACACGCCCGGCGAGCCGGTGGCCGACACCATCCAGAAAGCGGACAGCCGCCTGTATCGCACCCGCGCACGGGTACGCCGCGAGCGACGCGAGGACCCAGCCGCCCGTTGATCACGCGCTTACCGTCACCCAGGCCGGCGCGTGGTCGCTGGCCTTTTCCTGCAGGCGTACCCAGCGGTCGACGCCAGCGTCCTTCAGTCGCGACGCCAGTACGGGGTTCAACAGCAGATGATCGATGCGCAACCCACGGTCGCGCTCGGCATGCTGGCGGAAATAATCCCAGAAGGTATAGATCGTGGCGTCGCCGTGCACCTTCCGCACCGCATCGGTCCAGCCCTGCGCCAGCAGTCGTTCGAAGGCCTCGCGCACCTCCGGCTGGAACAGCGCATCGCGGCGCCAGGCCTTGGGGTCGTAGACGTCGGCTTCGGTGGGAATCACGTTGAAATCACCCAGCAGCAGCGCCGGATGCGGCAGCTCGACCAGGCTGCGCGCATGCCGGATCAGGCGCTCCATCCAGCGCAGCTTGTAGTCGAACCTGGGCCCGGGCTGCGGGTTGCCGTTGGGCAGGTAGAGGGCACCCACGATGACCCCGTGCGCCGCCGCCTCCAGGTAGCGGCTCTGGGTGTCCTTGGGCTCGCCCGGCAATCGGCGGCGGCTCTCAACCGGCGTGGTCCCTCGTGCCAGCAGCGCCACGCCGTTCCACCGCGCCTCGCCCTGCCAGAGCGCGCCGTAGCCCGCCTCTTCCAGCGCCGCAGCCGGAAACGCGGCGTCGGTCGCCTTCAGTTCCTGCAGGGCAACCACATCCGGCGATTCCCTGTGCAGCCAGTCCAACAGCTGCGGCAGGCGTGTGCCGATGCCGTTGACGTTGAACGTGGCAATGCGAAGCGTCTTGCGTCGGGCCATGCAGGAAGCCTCCTCGGCGCCGGGAATGAGCATTCACTGTGCCCGCCCGCGCATGCAGAGTCCGTGGATGCCATGTCATGACAGGGTGCCATCCGTTTCACCAACCGCTGCCACGGGCGACAGCAGGCTGGTCACCCGTGGCCAGTGACGGAGAAGCCCCATGGCGGTGCGCCCGCTGCGCGCGATCTACCAGGTCGACCCCTACCTGTTCCGCGACAGCAATGGGCGCGGCTGGGGCACGCTGGATGGCATCACCGAAAAGCTGGACTACCTGCAGTGGCTCGGTGTCAGCCACCTGTGGCTGCTGCCGTTCTACTGCAACGCCGGCCGTGACGGTGGCTACGATGTCACCGATCACTACCGCATCGATCCACGCCTGGGCGACCAGACCGCGTTCCAGCGCCTGGTCGATGCTGCCGACGCACGCGGTATCGGTATCATCGTCGAACTGGTGATGCAGCACACGGCCAGCGCCCACCCGTGGTTCGTCGCCGCGCAGCGGGGCGACCCGGTATGGCGCCGCTGGTACCTGTGGAGCGACCACGTGCCCGACGACGGCCTGCAGCCGATGTTCCCGCCGATCGAGGCGTCTGCCTGGACATGGGACGCCGAGGCCGGCGCGTTCAACCGGCACATGTTCTACCGGCACGAGCCAGACCTGGAGCTGGCCCATGCGCCAGTACGCGACGAACTGCTGCGGGTGATGACGTTCTGGATGCAGCGCGGCGTGGCCGGCTTCCGCGTGGATGCGGTCCCGTACATGGTCGAGCGCGCCCGCCACGCGGACCCGCGCGACGACGGGCTGTGGCTGCTGGAGGAAATGCGCGCCACGGCAGACGCACAGCAGCCAGGGCTTCCGTTGATCGGCGAAGCGGATGTCCGCGCGTCCCGCTACGGTGACTTCCTGTGCCAGGGGCGGCGGCTTTCGCACCTGCTCGACTTCCATCTGAACAATCATTTCTTCCTGGCCCTGGCGCGCGGCGATGCCAGCGAAGTGGCCCGGGTCATGGCCGAGTACGGATCGCAGGCGCCGCCGCACACCCGCATCGCCTGGCTGCGCAACAATGATGAGCTTGACCTGGAGCAGCTGCGGCCCGACGAACGCGAAGCGGTGATGGAGCGCTTCGCGCCCGAACCTGGCATGCGCATCTATGGCCGCGGCATCCGCCGCCGGCTGGCGCCCATGCTGGACGGCGACACCGCGTGGCAGGCCATGGCCTGGGCCGCACTGCTGTCGCTGGGTCAGGTGCCGGTGATCCGGTATGGCGAGGAAATCGGCCTCGGTGACTGCCTGGAACTGCCCGAGCGCAACGCCGTGCGGATGCCGATGCACTGGCACGACCGCCCAGGAGCGGGGTTTACCGATCAGCCACGGCATGCGTGGCGCGCGCCTCCGGCAGACGGCGCTTACGGTTACCGGACAGTGAATGTCGAGGCGCAACGCGCGACGCCCGGCTCGCTGCTGCGGCGTGTGCGCGAGCTGCTGCAGCAACGCAATGCCCATCCCGTGCTGCAGCAGGGGCCACACACGCTCGACCCACCTTCACCTGCGCTGCTGATGCTCCGCTACGGCGAGGCCCCCCACCAGGCGCTTGCACTGATCAACTTCGGCGACAACCCGGTTGAGGTAGAGGTGCCACTGCACGGCTCGCTGCGTATGCTGGTGGGCCACGGCACCACCATGCAGAATAACCGCTGCATCCTGCAGTGCCACGGCTACGCGTGGCTGGCCGCCGAGGGTGCCTGAGTGCGCAGCGCGGGCAGCACGTGTTCGGCGAAATCATCGATGAAGCGGTCCTGCTCGCGGTTCACGTTGTGCAGGTAGATGCGATCGAAGCCCAGTGACTGCAGTTCCTGCAGCCAGGCCCGGTGCTGGCCAAGATCCGCCGAGACATGCACGTGCTGGCGCAGCTCCTCGGCACTGACCGACCGGGCCTGTGCCTCGAACTGCTCGGGCTGGTCCAGGCCTTCGGCCAGTTCCGGTGGCAGCACATTGGCGCTCCACTGCTCCATCGCGCCTTCCAGTGCCGCCTGTTCGGCACGCGCGTAGGAGAGCTTGGCCTGCAGGTACATCGGCTTGCCCCTGCCACCGCCGTCCTCGAACGCCGCTACCACACGCCGCAACTGCGCAAGTGGTTGGCTGATGGTGATCAGGCCATCGGCCCAGCCCCCCATCCAGCGTGCGGTTTCCTCAGTGACGGCCGCCCCCAGTAGCGGCAAGGGCAGCGCCGGGCGACTGTAGAGCCGTGCCTGGCGCACCTGGAAGCCACAGTCGTGGTCGACCTGCTCGCCGCCCCACAGCCGCCGCATCACCTCGGCCGCAGCGCGCAGTGCCTTCTGCCGCTCGCGCTTGGCTGGCCACGGCTGGCCGGTGATGCACTCGTTCAGGGCCTCGCCAGTACCCAGCGCCAGCCAGATCCGGCCCGGCGCCAGCTGCTCCAGCGTCGCCGCTGCCTGTGCCACCAAGGCCGGGTGCTGGCGCAGCATCGGGCAGGTCACCATGCCCAGGGTCAACGCGCTCTGCACCGCCAGCGCGCCGGCCCACACCCAGCTGTGGCCCGACTGCCCTTGTGCGGTCGTCCACGGGTGGAAATGGTCCGAGCACATCAGGGCCTCGAATCCCGCTTGTTCGGCGCGCAGCGCCAGGCCCAGCAAGGTGGCGGGCGGGAACTGCTCATGCGATGCGTGGTAGCCGATGGTCATCACCGATTCCGTGCGGGGACTGGACACGATGGCAACATCCCTCCAGCTAAAACGGCGTCATGGAAACGAACACTCCCTGCATCGGGCATCGACGCTGGGCTATCGCCGAGGGCTACATTCCAGCCTGGAGCAACGGCCCGTCACCGGAGATGCAGAGTCACGAAACCTGCTGTGTCCTCAATGCCGGCAGCGAGGACGCGCATGTCACGCTGACCCTCTACTTCGAGGACCGCGATCCGGTGGGTCCCTACCGGATCACGGTGCCGGCGCAGCGCACCTGCCATCTGCGCTTCAACGATCTGCAGGATCCGGCACCTGTGCCGCGCGGCACGGGCTTCGCCACCCTCGTCGAATCCGACCAGCCGATCATCGTGCAGCACACGCGGCTGGATTCACGCAACCGGCCAACAGCATCATGACCACCATCGCGCATCCAGTGTGAAGCCGCGCGCGCAGGCGTCCACGCTGCAACGACACCGCGCCGTCCAGCCGTTTACCCGCTTGGAGGGAGACTGGCGCCGGTTTCCTTTCGGAGAGTGACGATGGCCCTGCCCGACTATCCACGCCCGCCCTTCCCGGCCCAGCAGCAATCCTTCCCCGGCAAGACTGCGCAGATGCAGCCCCGGCCGGACCACGGCGAGGACAGTTATCGCGGGCATGGCCTGCTGCAGGGCAAGAAGGCACTGATCACCGGCGGTGACAGCGGTATCGGCGCGGCGGTGGCGATCGCTTTCGCGCGCGAAGGCGCCGACGTTGCCATCGCATTCCTCGATGGCGAGCAGGACGACGCCCGCCATGTGCAGCAGCAGATCGAACAGGCCGGGCGCAAAGCCGTGCTGGTACCCTGCGACATCAGTGACCCGTCACAGGCGCGATCGCTCGTAGACCGCGTGGCCAGCGAACTGGACGGTCTCGATATCCTGGTCAACAACGCGGCCTACCAGCGCTACTACGAGCACTTCGACGACATCACCCTGGATGACTGGAAGCGGACGTTCGATACCAACGTGCATGCCGTGTTCAATCTGACCCGGCTGTGCGTCCCGCACCTGCGCGGTGGCGGTGCGATCATCAACACCGCATCGGTCAACTCCAAGCGGCCGACGCCGAACATCCTTCCCTATTCTGCAACCAAAGGTGCCGTCGCCAACCTGACGCTGGGGCTGGCCGGCCTGCTGGCCGAGCATCAGATCCGCGTCAATGCCGTGCTGCCCGGCCCGATCTGGACGCCGTTCATTCCCGCAGGCATGGCCGCCCAAGAGGTCGAACAGTTCGGCGCACAGACGCCGTTCGGCCGCCCCGGACAGCCGGCCGAGCTGGCCTCGGCCTATGTGATGCTGGCTTCGGACAGCGCCAGCTACACCTCCGGGGCGCTGCTGACCATCTCCGGCGGCGCGGCAACACTGTGACCCCTCATGGCCGGACTGCCCGCCTGGATCGAGGACTGGCTGACCGTGGTTGTACCGGTGGCCGAGGTGCTGGCCATCCTCGGCATCGCATGGTTGATGGTGCGTGCCCTGGCGTGGTTGCTGGTGCAGGCCCGGCAGCGCGGCAGGCTGGCTCCAGAGCTTCATGTGGGCCTGCGCCGCGGCGGTGCCTTGCTGCTGTATCTGGCGGCTGCGCTGCTGATACTGGAGCGACTGGGCGTGTCGCGCTCGGTGCTGTGGACCGCGCTGACCGGGTTCATGGCGGTCGGTGCGGTGGCGTTCTTTGCCGCATGGAGCGTGTTGTCCAACCTGTTCTGTTCGTTCCTGATCGTCGCCACGCGCCCTTTCCGCATCAATGACACCATTGAGGTGCTGGAAAGCGTGGACAAGCCGGGCCTGTGCGGTGAGGTGGTGGACATCAACCTGATCTACACCACGCTGAGTGATCGGGGCGAAGGCGCGCGCGGTTGCCTGCTGCGCGTGCCCAACTCCTTGTTCTTCCAGCGCATCACCCGGCACTGGGGTGACGGCGGCTATTCCCAGCTACCGGGAAGCGTACCAATCAAAGGCAAGGTGCGCTGAGCAGCTGTGGAGCCGAGCGCATGCTCGGCTTGCTGCGCGCAGCGCTCGGTGCGCGCGACTTGAACGGAGTGCAGCCGAGCGCGGGCTCGGCTCTACAGGTGCCATAGCGGGCGGCCCTATTCCGCCGCCAGTGCCTGGATAGGGTCCAGCTGTGCAGCACTGCGTGCCGGGAAGCAGCCGACGCCCAGCCCGATCACAGACGAACACACCAACGCGGCCAGCACCAGATAGGTACCCATGCGCCGCTTGACGCTACAGGAACTCCGCCATGCGCTGCAGCTCGTCGTCCAGCGCACCACCAAACATCTTGTCGCGGGCCAGCGACTTGCCGGCATAACCCACGTTCGACACCAACTCACCCTCGCGTGCGCTGAGATTGGCCCAGCCCACCACTTGGTCGTGCCACAACACCGGCAGCGCGTAGTAGCCGTACTGGCGTTTCGGCGCAGGCGTGTACGCTTCGAACTTGTAGACCCAATTCCACAATAGCTCAAAACGGCGGCGGTCCCACACCACCGGGTCGAACGGCGCCAGCAGGCGCACCTGCTCGTCTGGCGCGTGCCTGCGCGAGCGTGGATTCTCGTCTGCCGGCCAGTGCCAGGTGGTGCCCTCCAGCGAGCAGCTGGCCAGCTGCTGCTTGGCCAGCGCCAATGCCTTGCGGGTCTGCTCGGCCAGATGCGGTGCACCATAGCCCAGCAGGCGCACCAGGTAGGTCAGGCTGGCCGATGGCAGCGGCGCGTACTTGCGCACCACCAGATCAATCAGGGCGGCCGCGCGTTCGACCTGCGACTGCTCGCTGGCATCCGCCTCGGCATGCTCGGCCACGGCGTAGATACGGGTGCCGTTGTCACGCCGCGCCACGCGCAGCATTCCGCGGTAGTGCATGCCATCGAGCAGGTGGGTGCTGGCATTGCTGGTGCCGCCCCAGTAGTTGGTCACCCGCCCATGCGCAAACGCCTGGTCGACCTCGCGGGGGTGCACGCTGCCGCGCTCGCGCACGAACGCCAGCACCTCGGCCGCGCGGCGATGGGTCTCGGCGTCCCACTCGCGCTTGGACACGCGCGGGTGCATCAGCGCCAGATGCTCGCGCGGCAGGAAGCCGTAGTTCACCAGGCAGTCCTCTTCCACCGGCAAGCGCGCATAACGACGTTCAAGATCACCCGCGCGGTAGTCTTTCACCCGGTGCCGCAGGGTCAGATCCTGCGCGCGTGCCGGTGCCCGGATCGGGTCGGCCTGCACGAAGCCCAGCTTCCGGATCGCGGTCAGCAGCGTGGTCGGCTTGAACAGGGTGCGCGCCACCGCATAGCGGCGCAGATCTTCAAGGGTGGGCGTGGCTGGCATGGCCTCATTGTAGATCCACCCCATGCGTGGATGGCATCACGGTGATCCGTCCGCGTCCTCCGCATCCAACAACTGCAACGACCCGATCACCAGCGCCCGCATGCCCTGCTTGAACTCGGTGATCACCTGGCCTTCTTCGTCGTCCGCAATCGCGTAGATGGTGTCGGCACCGGCGATGCAATAGAACGCGATCGTGGCCAGCAGCCAGCGTGCCTTGTCCATCGGCAGGCCGAACACTTCGGCCACGTGCGCCTGGTGCGAGGCAATCTTTTCCAGCATCGGCGCGGTCGCCACCGTGCGCCGCAGCAGGTATGGCGGCAACCCGGGATGCGCCTTCACCACCTCGCACAACGATTCCACGAACACCATCAGATAGCCCTGCAGGCCGCCTGCCGCATCGGCCGACGCGCGCGGGATCTGCCAGCGCCGGAACACTGCCTCCGCCACCAGCCGCTTCAACGCCTCCAAATTGGCCACGCGCTTGTACAGCGCGGCCTGGGTCACCGCCAGTTCGGCGGCCACGTTGGCCATGGTCAGGTTGGGCAGACCCATGCGGATGCCGATGTCGGCCAGGCGCTCGGGGGTGATGGTCGGTGGACGGCCGCGAGGCGGCACCGTGGTTTCGCGTTGCGTGTTCATACCCTGCCGAGGGTGCCAGCAAAGGGACCCTCTTGTCCGCTTTGGTCTCTTTAGTTTAATTTACTCAACTAATTCGGAATGCGTCTGGTTGGCAATCATGGCGCCCTCCGGATCGAGCCCGTGGCTCACTTCCCGCCAGGTCCCCACCCAGCCGACAACCCCGCGATGCGCCCTCCCCCGTGCTTGCCGATGGCCGCGCGCCAGGCGCGCTCGCCCTCGCGATTCACAGGACCCTGGTATGACCGCATCCCCCTTCTCCTCTTCACAGAACCAAGCTGCCGCCGTGTCCTGCAGCCAGCCACTTCCACACGGCCTGGCCCGGCGCTACCGCGCATCGGCGCTCGCGCTTGGCCTGATGGCATCGTGTGCCGCGCTGGCCGAAACCGCGCCGTCCACCCTGCCCTCGGTGCAGGTACAGGAACAGCGCCGCGTGACCGGCGACTATGCCGGCGGCCAGGTGGCCGCCGGCGGCCGTATCGGCCTGCTCGGCGACAAGGACTTCATGGATACGCCGTTCAGTACGGTCAGCTACACCGAGTCCTTCATCCGCGACCGCCAGGCCAAGGCCCTGACCGACGTCATCGCCGCCACCGACCCCACGGTGTTCAGCAACGGCGTCACCGGTTCCTGGAGCGAGAACTACGCAATCCGCGGCTTCGCCTCCAGCACCAGCGACACCACCTTCAACGGGCTGAGTGGCATGGCGCCCTACTACCGCACCTCGCCGGAAATGTTCGAACGCATCGAGGTACTGAAGGGCCCCTCCGCGCTGCTCAATGGCATGCCGCCGGGTGGTTCGGTCGGTGGCAGCGTCAACCTCGTGCCCAAGCGCGCCGGCCAGCAGCCGCTGTTGCGGGTCAGCGCCAACTTCGCCTCCGACGCGCAGTTCGGCACCCATGTGGACATAGGCCGTCGGCTCGGCGCGGACAAGCAGTTCGGCATCCGCTTCAACGGCGCGTACCGTGATGGCGATGGCGCCGTGGGCAAGCAGCGCAAGAAGGTCCAGCTCGGTTCGCTGGCACTGGACTGGCGCGGCGAACGTGCGCGGCTGTCGGCCGATCTGTACAGCGCCGATGACCGTGTTGACGGCCCCGCACGTGGCGTCGGCCTGGCACCCGGCGTCGCCATTCCGCGGCCGCCGCGTGGCGATACGCTGATCAACCCGGACTGGGCCTACGTGGACAGCCAGGACAAGGGCGCGATGCTGCGCGGCGAACTGGATATCAACGACACCCTGATGGCCTACCTGGCCTACGGCACCAGCAGGACCGACTACCGCTACAACGGTTCGATCAGCGCACAGATCCTCAATACGGCCGGCGACTTCACCACGGTGATCGGCCAGCTCGCCTTCGACATCAGGAAGCAGTCCGGCGATGCCGGCCTGCGCGGTTCGTTCCACACCGGCAGCGTCGGCCACCAATGGGCCGCCAACGTAACCCACTACCAGCACACCCAGAACGACTACGGCCGCCGCAGCGTGCCGGGCTGGGACTGGACCACCAACCTCTACAACCCGGTTTGGGGACCGGCCGCGCCGTTCGTAGCGCCGCACATCTCGCATACCGAACTGCGTCTGGACAGCCTCGGCGTTGCCGATACCCTGTCCTTCGCCGATGAGCGCGTGCAGTTGACCCTGGGCGTGCGCCGCCAGCAGGTGGTCAGCGAGACCTTCAACGTCGCCACGGGTGCACGCACCTCACGCTACGACGAGAGCGCCACCACGGCAGCAGCGGCGCTGCTGGTGAAAGCCACCGACACGATCTCCCTCTACACCAACTACATCGAGGGCCTCAGCCAGGGCGCCACCGCGCCGATGACCGCCGCCAATGCCGGCGATGTATTCGCGCCGTTCCGCACCAAGCAGAAGGAGCTGGGCCTGAAGCTGGACCTGGGCCGCTTCGCGCACACCTTCAGCCTGTATGAAATCAAGCGGCCCAGCAGCTACACCGACCCGGTCACGAATATCTTCTCGTTCGGCGGCGAACAGCGGAACCGCGGTGTGGAATGGGGCTTCTTCGGTGCGCCGCTGGACGGCGTGCGCCTGCTGGGCGGCGTGGCCTACGTGCAGCCGAAGCTGACCCGCACGGCGGGCGGCGTGAATGAAGGCCGCATGGCCACGGCAATTGCGCAGCGGCAGGCCAAGCTGGGCGTGGAATGGGATGTGCCCGCGCTGGAAGGCCTGACCCTGACCGGCAATGCCACGGCGATGTCGAAGCAGTACATCAGTGCCGACAACCGCCTGTCGGTGCCTGGGAGGACGTTGTTCGATGTCGGGGCGCGCTACAGCACGATGCTGGCCGGTAGGCCGCTGGCGCTGCGGGCCACCGTCAACAACGTGACCAACAAGGCGTACTGGGGCATGCCGTTGTTGTCGAGCCTGGCGCTGGGTGCGCCAAGGGCGGTGCTGCTCTCGGCAACCATCGATTTCTGAGAAGCCATCCACGCATGGCATCGATCTACTGCGGAGCCGAGCATAAGCTCGGCTCCACAGCAGAAGTTGGGGCCGGATTCCGTTGCCGAGCCAAGAGGATGAGACCCCGATGCAGGCTCACCTACCAGGCCATGCGCAAGCCCACTTGGCCACCCATATTGCGATAGCCACGGTCGCCGCGCTGCACGCTCACGCCGCCCCACGCACCCCAGCGCTGGCCCAGCTTCAGCTCGGCACCGGCCTGCACCTCATAGCGGTTGCGCGGCATGTCCGCACCCAGCGTCTCACCGTTGAACTGCAACGCGCTGGTGCCGCTGCCACGCAGCCAGTTTACGCCGAGGTACGGCTGCACCGTGTTGCCGGCTGCAGTGGCATGACCAAACACGCGCACGCCCAGGCGCCCGCTCAGGCCACCGGCATCGGCGTGGTCCATCACCGTGCCATTGCTCTCCACGTGGCGATCGGCGCGGAAGTCGACATGACTCAGCTGCAGCTGCGGCTGCACGTACAATTCGCTGGCGGCACGCTGCCACACGTTGAAGGTGTAGCCGGTCTCCAGCGACGCACTGACCAGGCGTGAGTCGTAGCGCTCCGACGCCAGGCCGATGCCCTGCACCCGGTTGTCGAATCGGCCGTACTGCAGGGTCGCATCCACATACGCGCCTCGCGTGCCATCGGCCTCCTGCAACCAGGTGCCGTACACGCCCACCGCGCTGCCACGCACCCGGCCCTTGGCACTGTAGCCCGTCAGATCGGACACTGCGCTGCTGTCGGCGCGCCCCGTGCCCAACATCACGCCGAATGCAGCATTGCCTCGGCGAGCCAGGTCAGTGCCGATCTGCAGCACCGAGGTGTTGCTGTCTACCGACAGCTGGCCACCCACCGCGGTGAAGTCGGCCCGACCATGTCCGACCCGCGCCCAGGCGTTGCGTGTATCACCTGCACCCGCGCTACCCTGGCGATCGTTGAGTCGATGACCAAACATGCCCACCGCGGCAGCTTGGTTGGCCAAGTACGCACCGGCTTCCGGGCGCAGCAGCCGAGGCGGAGTGATGGGGTCAACCGGATCGATCGGGTCAATCGGCGCACAGCCCGGCAGCGACGGATCGACCTGGCACGGGTCGGGCGTCGTCGGCAGTTCGGAACGCAGGTACCAGTTGCCCTCGCCACCAGCCACACCACCCTTGTGCAGGAAGTACTCATACGTACCGGCCACGGCACGTCCGGCCAGCGTGTAGCGGGCCAGCGACGCGCCATCAACCCGGATCAGTTCGATCCCGTCCAGCGTTTGCGCACCGAGGCCACCGACGTTGTTTACCACCACCTGCGCATCGCCCCGCGCGTCGCCATGCACGTAAAGGCGGTCGATGGCCGAATCGTCCCCCTGCAATGCACCGTTGAACAGGAACGTCGCAGCGGTCGTATCCAGATCACCGGCCACGGTCAACGTGTTGAAACCGCGCCCGTCGGACAGTGCAAGGCCACTGCCGTTGACCTGCAGCGATTCGACCGCAGTATCACCGGTCAACGTCCATTGGCTGCCACTGTCCAGCGAGACGCCGTGCAACCGATCCGAGCGGCCCACCCACAGCGAGCCCTCCGTCAAGTGCACGTGCAGTTCCGACTGCGGCACCCGGCCCGCCGCCAGATCGTCGGGATTAATGACGATGTCGCCCTGCATCCGCGCGCCCTCCGCCAAGGCCACGTCGAAGCGACCGGCCACGGCCGCATCCAGCTGCACGGCGATGCCGTTGCCACCGTACAGCACCGCGCCCTTGCCCAGCGCCAGTCCGGCATCACGCGTGGAACGGATCCAGGCGCCGCCGTGCTGCTGGCTTACCAGCGATCCGCCATCGATCTGCAGGCGGCCGCCATCGTTGACCACTGTCGCCCACGAGCCCTCGCCTTCGGTCAATACGTGGGTGTCGTGCAGCACAACGTCGCCGGTGCCACCGGCCATCACGCCGGTCGCGTCTGTACCGGTGGTACGCACCACCGAGCCGTCCAAACGGATAGTACCGCCCTGTCGCGCAACCACCGCCGAAGCCTGGTCGCCCTCGGTCGTGATCCAGGAACCCACCATGTCTACCGTGGGAGGCGTTGCGCCGACACGGCTGCCATCAGCCAGGAGGGCCGTTGCTCCGTGGCCCGATGCCTGCAACGCACTCTCGTGGACCGTGGCCTTGCCACCTTCCAACCACAGGGCCACACCGGAATCGGCCAGCGCGCTGAGGCTGGAACCGCGCACCTCCAGCGCGTTGTTGCCCGACGAGCGAATACCGTTCCCGCCACTGATGAAACTCGATTCAACCTTGGCCGTATTGCGCTCTCCGGTGATGGAGAGGCCTGTGCCGGATCTGGCGCCTTCTACGCCTGCAGCAGCCTCAAGCCGGCTCTCGCCGACCAGGACGGTATGGTCACTACCCGTTATTGATACTGCATTGCTCCCGCTGGAAGAAACAATGCTGTTTCCAAGGGTGAGCTGGCTTCCGTCGCCGCGGACGTCGACCGCTATGTAGGTAGCGCTCAGCTGGCTGCCGGATACCGTGCCCATGCCACTGTTCAGGTCCAACGCGATGACCCCGCTCAGCTCGCTGCCGGCGATATCCAGCTGCCCCTTGTAGATACGTGCCGCCACGCCGCCTCCAGCATGAATCCGGCTGGCGTAGACCTGTGCCATCCCTCCGTCGGCCAGCGACAGGCCCGCCGGACTGAAGAATTTCTCCTGGTCACTCAAGACGATCTCAACGCCATGCAGCGCCAGCCGCGCACTTTCGCGCACAACAATGCCCCGGGGTTCGAAGAACGACCCCGGTGCAGCCGGTTTTTCAACGATGCGGACATTCCGCAGCACGACCTCCGATGTACCCGTGGCCAGGATGCCGGTGCCCGAATTCCCCTGCAGGTCCACCTGCACGCCCTCCAGCAGCGACGTTCCACCGGTCGCTACGAAGGCCGTGTCGCTGTTCGAGGTGATCTTCCCGCCCCGCATCTGCAGGCTGCCGTCCTGTACCGAGATACCAGCGCCACTGCTTTCGGCCGTCGTGATACCGACGTTCTCGAGGATAACGTCCCCTCCGTCCACCGAAACTCCGGTGCTTCGCAAACCTCCTACCGAAATGTCCATGTTCGAGACATGCACCGATGCCGCTGACCTCGCGGAAATGCCGTGTGCATCGCTGCCGTTGGTCTGGATGCTGCCGCCCTCGATCACGATCCGGCTCCCTTCACCATCGACCGCCACGGCCTTCGAAGAGCGGGTTTCCAGATGCACGCCAGAAAGACGCGCGTATCCTCCCGTGCCAACAGAGATGCCGGGCGCGCCGCTCCCCCCAGAGAAGATACTGCCCCCTTCCAGCGCGACGCGGCTTCCCGAGCCTTCGACCCGGACGGCTGGAACGTCGTCGCCCCACTGGTAGAGATTCACCGCTCCTAGGGGAATGATCGAACCGCCGTTGAGCGCGTGGAATACCGGCGCAGCGTCACTGCTGTAGGCCCGATAGTCACCGGCTGCAGGCGTCTGCTCATTGCCATCGGCGATGACCTGCTGCGCCAGCACCGGGAAGCCGGCGAGCACGCCAGCAAGCAGTCCCAAAGAGGGGACGACACGATGATTGCGACACATGAAAGCGCTCCAACGAAAGGTAATGTCGCAAATGGTCCTTTCTGTCGCAGAGCTCATCCATGCAACTTGTTGCAATCAGGCAGTACAGGGGTCGGTGAGTTCATCTGGCGTTGCGCGGCCCGCATTGCAGACCCGCGCTGGCGGCCAGGAACGCCGCCGGGCGTAGGCCCGGCGCTACATCGATGCTGTACTACCAGCGCCGTGCCACGCCCAGCTGTGCGCTCGTCTGGCGGTAGCCGTGATCACCACGCGAGACGTTGAGGCCGCCCCAGGCGGACAGGCCGCTCCGGAACTGGATGCGTACCCCACCTCCCATTTCGTAGCGGCTGCGCGGTGCAATACCGGGGATTGTCTCGTTGCCGAAACCGAGCTCGGATCGGCCAGTATCGCGATACCCGTGGACGGCCAGCCATGGATTGACCACTGCGCCCTGTCCTCCGGCACCCTGCCCCTCCAGGCGCAACCCCAGACGCCGTGACCACGCGGTACGGGTTGGATGTGCGATCGAGGTGCCGGTTGTCTCCACGTGCAGGTTGCCGCGATCGCGGAACTGGACGATCTGTACATCCGGTTGCAAGGTCAACGCGGTGCCGCCAAGCGTGCCCAGCGGCAGGCGGTAGCCGGCCTGAAGCGATGCCTGGCGTGCGCGCGACCGGTAGTGCTCTGGCGCCAGCGCATCACCCTGCACGCGATTGCGGAAGCGGGCATGCACAACTGCAGCATCCACATAAGCGGCCTCACCCTGCCAACCGGCGTACACGCCGAGGGCATTGGACTGCACCCGGCCGCGGGCGGCATAGCCGGTCAGGGACGAGCGCGACTGCGCATCGGCACGCCCGGACGACAGCAGCACGCCAGCGCGGCCACGCCCGGCGTCGAACACGCCCAGGTCGGCGCCCAGCTGCAGGCTGTTCCACTGCGCGGACTGCTGCAGCTGATCGACCAGTCCTGGCAGCTGTGCCTGGCCGCTCTCGACATGGGTCCACCCGCGTACGCCCTGCGTTCCCTCATTCGTGGCCAGAGGCTGGCGTGGCTGCAGCAGCGCCTGTCGCACCCACCGGTTGGCCAGATAGGCACCCGCTTCCGGTCGCAGCACGCCTGCCGGGTCAGGCAGTGATGGAACTTCCGGGGTTGGATCAGGGCCCGGCTCCGGTGCCGGGTCGGGGTCGGGATCGGGAACTGGATCCGCACCGCAGCCGGGTAGCGTCGGATCGTCATCGCATGGGTCAACGGCGGACAACTGCGAGCGCAGGTACCAGTCACCATCGGCGCCATCGTGATGCAGGAAGTACTCATACATGCCGCCGACCGCACGACCGGACAGGGCCAGCGTCGCCAGCGACTGCCCGCCCACGGTGATCAAAGGGATTCCCTTGTCGGTTGCGGCCCCGTCGCCAACGCCGACCACCGAGACCGTGCCGTTGCCCAGGAAATCGCCCTGGACGTCGAAGCGATCACTGGCCGCGGCGTCACCGCCAAGCACCGTATCCAGGCGCAGGTGACCGTCATCAAGAAGCAGATCGCCGCGCACGACGAAGCGATCACCTGCATGGCCGTTGGCCAGCGACACCTCGCTGCGCTGCACACTCAACTGATCGACCATGGCGTTGCCGTCCACCTGCCAGACGCTGCGCTCGCGCAATGCGACATCGAGCCGGCCAACATCCGCGACGCGGGCGCCCCCCCGCATCAGGCTGCCCTGCAGCTGGACATCGGCCGCGGCGAAGCGGCCGATATCGAACAGTGCACCGCGCTCGTTCGCAAGTACGCTGCCCGCCTGCGCGCGCAGCTGCACCCGGGTATCGGGTGCCTCCAGGACGATCGCCGCAGCCCCTCCGCCAAGCAGCTTGGATGCGTGCAGGTTCACCCGCACCTGACCATGCCCAACCGCCATGCGCAGCGCCGCGTCGCTGCCCTCTGCCACGCTGTTGACCATCTCCAATCGATTGGCATCGCCATCGAGGAAGCGCACTGCATCGCCCTGCAGCGCCTGTACCTGGCTGTCCTGCAGCATCAGTTCGGCGCCCATGCCTGCACGGCCCGCGTCAGCGCCGCGATAGCCTGCAACGATGCCATTGCTACCATTGCCCTCAACGCGAACCTGCACACCGTACAGCTGGGCACGACCCACGTAGGCGTACGACGGGCCTCCGAAACCAATGTGACCCGACTCGACGTAGAGCCCCGTACTGTCTTCCCCCGCTGTGCGAATGCTGCCGCCCTGCATGGCCACATCCGATCGATAGTTCCAGAGGCCGAACGCCCTGTCACCCTGGGTCGCGATGTCCACGTTGCGCAGCTGCAGCCACGCACTGGGATTGAGCGCGACGCCCGCACTATCTTGGCCCTGCGTGAAGATCGAGCTGTCGATCACGGTGGTCGTATTCGCCTTGGCGATGAATCCTGACGCGTCCGGCGAAATATTGCCTACGTACAGCCCCGTCGAAGCCTCGCCGGAGGTCCGCAGGTGCGACCGGCTGATCCTTGCGCCGTCCACATGGTTGCTGGTCATCACCAAGGCGTCGGACATCGTCCCTGCAGTCTCGACCAGGCTGTCTTCCATCACCAGATAACCACGCTGATTGATATCCATCTCCACGCCTGGCCAGCGATCGCGACTGCCGATCACGGTGGCGTCGTAGACCTCCAGCGACCGATCGAACCAGAGATCGTGGGCGGCGATTTCAACGCCACACAGGTAGGACACCTCTACAGCAGGATCACCCGGATCAGCCGGGCGCGGAATGCTCGGGCAGGGCACGCCGGGAGGAGCGGCGGCAACCGATGCTGCGGGTAGAACCAGGGCCAGCATCAATGCTGCCGCCAGAGGCTGTCGGGTGAGGTTGTTCATGGCGTCCAGGAATCGAAAGGTGGTATAGGCAGGAACTTTCGCCCCGTACGCCACCGAATGCCATGCAACTTGTTGCAAATCCATCCGCAGTACGAAAGCTGCAACCAGCCAAACAAGACATGCGCCATCGCGATTGTCTTTTCTCGCAGTACGCCCGCACAGCGCTGTTCCTGTAGCGCTGAGCCATGCAAGGTTCCGTCTGGTCCGAGGAGCCGAGCGCGGGCACGGCTCTACGGATCGTCAGGCAATCCGCGATCGGCATCCACGCAGGGCGTAGATCTACAAAAGCGCACTGTCGGGTTCGTACGAATCCGATAGTGTCCTTCCCGGCCGGACTCCACCATCGGCGTGACCCTCCTCACGCGGTGGTGCCATGCGCCTTCCAGCCTTTCCTTCGTTCACCACGTCGTTGCGACATGTGCTGCTCGCAACACTCCTTCTCGTACCCTCGCTGGCAACCGCCGCCTCGATCTGTGTCATGCGCTCGGGTGAGCGCCTGCTGCTGGTGCAGGATGTCACCTCGCGCTGGCAGCTGCCTGGCGGAACGGCAGAACACGGTGAATTGCCGCAACAGACCGCTGCCCGCGAAGCGCTGGAAGAAACCGGGCTTGCCGTCGCCACCACCGACCTGCTGGACGACAAGTTGGGTGTGCATGTATTCGCCTGCCGTGCCCTCGAACCCGTCCAGGTGCACGGCAATGCGGTGAATGTGCTGGATGCGCCGCACCTCGGGCGGGAGATCATCCAGGCGCGCTGGGTCAGCCGCGACGAGGTGCGTACACTGCGCACGCGTTTCCCGCAGCAGTTGGAGCGCGCGTATCAGCGGCTGCACGCAGTAGCCGAGAGTGAAGTACGCCCCGTCGCGCGCTTCGGGGCCGCCTCGGCCTTCCGCCAAGCGGAACTGGATTGCGTGCAGCGCACCCAGCAGTGGCCGGTGCGCGGGCTGGCGATGATTGGCAACGTCCTGGGCGAATTCTGGTTCTATCTGCTGGCAATGCCCGTGTTGTGGGTTGCGTTCGGCGCGCAGGCATCCCGCCTGATGCTGATGGCGTTGATGGTGGTCACGCTGGCCGTGCAGAGCATCAAGGTCTTCGCACCGGTGCCACGCCCCTTCAGCTTCGACGCCACGCTCAGCCTGGCCGGTGCCGCCGGCCCTTCCCTGCCCAGCGGACACACCACCAGCGCCACCTGCTTCTTCGTGCTGGTCGCGCTGTGGTTGTTGGCACGCCAACACATCACCGGAAGGTTCAAACGCTCGGCAGTGCTGGGTATCGCGCTGCTGGCCGGGGTGATCGCTGGAATGGCCCGGGTCTGGCTGGGGGTTCACTATTGGAGCGATGTTGCTGCAGGGTTGCTGTTGGGTAGTGCGATCGCGGCGGGAATCCATGCGCTGGGGACATCGCTGGCACGCCACGAACACCCGGCGGTGCGCGAGCGGATCTGCTGGGCTGCCATTGCCTGCGTCAGCCTGGCCGTGGGTGTGGCCTGGCAGGCCCTGCCGCTGCTATTGCCGTTCTGCGTAGCAGCCGCCTGCGCGGTGCTGCCGCGTGCAACCCGGGAGCGAGCGTCGATGGGCTCGGCAGCATGGCTGCTGGCCGGCCTGCTGGTGCTGGGTGGCGTATGCCTGCCGATGGCACAGCGCGCCGAACCGTTCGTGCCTGCGGCCGGCCTGCAGGCGCTGGACTACGTGGGGCTGGGCGCGTGGGTGGCGTGGGGTGCCAGTGCGGCTGCCGCGTGGTGGCCGCTGAGGTACCCGCGGTAGCGTCCACGCATGGCGCCGAGCCATGCTCGGCTGCGTTTTGTCCGGCTCTATATGAACAGCATCCGCGCATGGCGTGGATCTACTCGGGGTGCAGCCGGAAGATGGCGTGGTTGGTCAGCGCCAGCGCGGCCAGCTTCAGCCCTTCCATCACGCGGTCGCCCACGTAGTGCTCCGGGCCGCCGTTCTGGCGGGCGCGCTCGGCGGCCAGCAGGATCTCGTTGATGATGCGCAGGCCGGCCAGGGCGCCATCGCTGTCGGCCAGCGCCAGGCAACGGCCCGGCAGCTGGTGACGCTCGGGCCAAGGCTGGCCGTCCGCGGCCACGCCGCGGCCGATCTGGTGCAGCAGCGCGATCAGGTTGTTGGGGTCGGGCGTTGCGCTCGCTTCCTCGCCTTCATCGGCGTTGGCCGGGGCGTACTGGGTGCGCAGAGGGGGAATGTCCGAAGGGTTCATGGCAAGTCTCCGTACAAGGCTACGGTGCCACCGCCCTTAACAAAGGCGGCGGACGGTACGTGGCTGGAAATCCGGCGGTCGCGTAAGCACTAACCGGCAGGTGGGCTATCGCCCACCTCCACGCACCGCCCGCCATAAAGCACGGGCGAATTGCCAGCCGGCACCGCACAAAGCGGCGCCGGCTGGCGTGCGCAAACTACACGCGACCAACGGGGTTTCCAGGCCCCGGCCACCCTTTTCCGGCGGCACCCCATCATGTGCACAACGGGGTGGCAGGCGCCAACAACCCACGTGCAAAGACAGCAACGTTCACGCAGTGGCAGCATTGTCGCATATCGACAATCGAGCCGAAATTCAACAACTTGCACCATGCCGATGGCGCCTGGCTTCACCTGCATCGGCACCATGCGTTCCTTGACCGCATCCGGCTTTCAAGACGCGCGACACGCCAGTTCCGACATTACGCAAGCAGATGTGCAATCAACGCCAGCACCGCCAGATGTCCCACGTAGTACCCGTAGAACACCCACCGCCAGCGCGGCAGTGGCCATGTCACCCGCGCGGCCAGCAGCACCACCGGTACGGCCAGCAATGCCCAGCCGTTGTGGTTCGCCCAGCACACCGCTGCGAGCCCGACCAGCAGCAGCCACCACGCGCGATGCCGGAACGCGATCCATCCCAGCAGCACGCAGCCGACACCCGCCCACTGGTAATCCACGAACATCGGCAGCACGCCGGCAGCCAGCAACAGCTGAACGGGCCGATGGTTCGCCAGCGCATGAACGGCCACCGCAGCCAGGGCAAAGGTCAGCAGGATGTTGAGCGGCAGCCAGGAACCAAACGCGAATGCGTGCACTGGCTGCGCGATCAGCCCCCACAGCGCGAGCCGACGCATCGACTTGCGCAGGTCGGCCCCGGGCTGGGCCAGGTTGCAGGCCATCACCAGCGCGAACAGCGGGAAGGCAATGCGCCCCAGTTCGCTGACCACCGGTACGTAGCCGCCAAAGACCACCTTGGCCACGTGATCACCGGTCATGGCCAGCAGTGCGATCCACTTCAGCAGCTCGCGCGCGCCGCTGCCAAGGGTGAAGTTGAAGGTTGACGTCCCGGTCGTGGTCGCTTGCATCGCGGAAGCTTATGCGCATCGGCCAACCCATTTCCAGCGCCGCGCAGGAGTGCGTCGCTGCAGCCCGCAGGTGGCGGCGCTATGCTGGCCGCCCCAGCTTGTGAGACACCTGCCATGCGTACCCTGTACCCCGCCATCGAACCCTACCGCGAGTTCACCCTGCCGGTGAGCGATCTGCACACGCTGCATGTCGAAGAGTGCGGCACACCGGACGGCATTCCGGTGGTGTACCTGCACGGCGGCCCAGGCGCGGGCATTTCACCCACCCATCGCCGTTTCTTCGATCCGGCACGCTACCGCATTGTGTTGATCGACCAGCGTGGCAGCGGCCGCTCCACCCCGTTCGGCGAGCTGCGCGACAACACCACGCAGGACCTGGTGGCCGACATCGAGAAGGTGCGTGAGCACCTGGGCATCGAGCGTTGGCTGGTCTATGGCGGCTCCTGGGGGTCGACCCTGTCACTGGCCTACGCACAGGCACATCCCGAGCGCGCCACCGGCCTGATCGTGCGCGGCGTATTCCTCGGCCGCGAAATGGAAAACCGCTGGTTCGCCGAAGCCAACGGCGGTGCGCGCTGGATCTTCCCGGAGCGCTGGGACCGCTATGAGGCCTACATTCCGGAAGCCGAGCGCGGCGACATGATCGCAGCCTACTGGAGCCGCATGGACAGCCCGGATGTGGCGATCCGGATCGAAGCCGCGCAGGCCTGGCTGGGCTGGGAGGACAACGCGGCCACCCTGCAGCACGACGTGGATGCGCAATCCACCGACGACCCGCTGGACACATTGGCAAAGGCCCGCATTGAAGCGCATTACTTCCGCAACAGCATCTTCCTGGAGCCGGACCAGCTGCTGCGCGATATCGATCACATCCGCCACCTGCCCTGCGTGATCGTGCAGGGGCGCTACGACATCATCTGCCCGCCGCGCAGTGCGTGGGATCTGGCCAAGGCCTGGCCGGAAGCCCGGCTGGAGATGGTGACCTCCGGCCACAGCGCGAACGAGCCGGCCACGGTGGATGCGCTGGTGCGGGCCACGGACGCCTTTGCCGACCGTTTCTGAGCAGATGGTAGTGCCGGCCGCTGGCCGGCATCCCACCGTTCGAGGGTAGCTTCGACTCCGCGCAATCGCTGCTGCGCGGCCAGGTGAATGGCGACCCACCGGCAACGGTCCACGGCCCCATTCTTCGCAGCCCGCTTACAGCTCCGCGCAGAAGATCCGGCGGTGACCACCGCACCGGTGGTTCGCCCTTTCCCCAGGAGCACGCCATGACCGGTTATCGCTGCCTTCCCATCGCTCTCTCGCTATCTGCGGGCCTGCTGCTGGGCGCCTGTTCCAATCCCCAGGAGGCCAGCAAGGCCACCGCCGCCGAGGACGTGACAGAAGTAAGGCTCATCCCTGCCTACGAATCGCTGGACAAGGACAAGGACGGCATCGTCACCCTGGCGGAAGTCGATGCGGTAGCACCGGACTGGGCCGAACGGCTGCATGCCTGCGATACCGACCGTGACAAGACGTTGACCCGTGGCGAGTACGACGTGTGCAAGCAGACCAGCGCTTCGCATTGATCCATCACTGAACCCTCGATTGGCGCTGTGCATGCCCGGCTATACCAAGGTATAGCCGGGCTAACCCACGAGTCTCTAGGCCTGTCCCATTCAGGGGCGGACAATAGCACCACTGGCCAGGGCAACCCTGGCTGCCAACTTCCCCTCATGGAGACGCAGATGGACCCCGACCCTGCCGGGTGCGCCGCACCCCGGATCACCGCCTGTTGCCTGTTCCTGGCACCTGCCCGCCGGTCCCTGCCTGCCTGAGTGACGGGGGACCGCCAGGCGCCGCCTGCCTGGAGATCGCCCCCATGTCCTACAAGATCCTCTACATCACCCTGCGCCGCCTGATCGGCGAGCGCGATGTTGCCGCCCTGCGCAGCCAGCTGCTGCAATACGGCCCGGTCATGTTTGCCCGTTCGCTGTCGCTCGGTTCGCCGCGCGTGGTGGCCGACGCCTTGTCGCTGCTGCCGATCAGCGAGCGCATCACTGTGCTGCGTCATCTGCCCTATCCCCTGCGCGATGCGATGAAGCCGCTGTGCATCGGTGGCAGCCAGCGGCTGCACATGCAGCCATGGTCACCGGCGGTGCTGGCGATGCGCCACGCCTGATCTGTGTCACCCATTCCGTTCGTGTTCCGGCTGCGGCCGGCTCTGACATTCGAGGAGCGTCCCATGAGCCTGCTCAACGCCTGGTTCAACGCCTTCCTGCGCAGCCGTCGCGCAGGCAACCTGTTCCGCCGCCGCGCGATGCCCGAAGTCGGGTTTGGTCCGGGCAGCGCCGAAGCGGCGCCGTTCGCGCTCACCACCGGCCTGGTCACGCTCGCCCAGCAGGACGAAGCCGAGCTGCTGGCCACGCTGGGCTCGCATGCCGATGGCCTCAGTCCCCATGAGGCCGAGGAGCGACTGTCCACGCTCGGCCCCAATGAGGTGGATCACGAGAAGCCGCTGCCGTGGTGGCGCCACCTGTGGCAGTGCTACCGCAATCCGTTCAACCTGCTGCTGACCGTGCTGGCGGCGGTGTCCTGGCTGACCGAGGACATCAAGGCGACGATCGTCATCGGTGCGATGGTGCTGCTGTCCACGCTGATCCGCTTCGTGCAGGAGGGTCGTTCGAACCGAGCGGCCGAGCGGCTGAAGGCACTGGTCGGCAACACTGCGCGCGTGCTGCGCCGCAATCCCGGCACCGAGGCTGCGGATGTGGCAGACCAGTACTTCGGCGCGCGCCTGCACAGCCGTCGCCCTGCACGCCTGCTGGACCTGCCGATCCGTGAACTGGTGCCCGGCGACCACATCGTGCTGTCGGCAGGCGACATGATTCCGGCCGATTGCCGCGTGCTGAACGCCAAGGACCTGTTCGTGGCGCAGGCGGCGATGACCGGCGAGTCGCTGCCGGTGGAGAAATTCGCGCACCCGGGCGATGGCCTGGCCGGCCTGCTGGAACAGCACAACCTGCTGTTCATGGGTACCAACGTGGTGTCCGGTACGGCCACCGCCATTGTGCTGGCCACCGGTAACCGCACCTACTTCGGCACCCTGGCCCAGCGCAGCACCGCCACCGACCGTGCGCCCACCGCATTCCAGGCCGGCGTCAACAGTGTCAGCTGGCTGCTGATCCGCTTCGCGCTGGTGATGGTGCCGTTCGTGCTGCTGATCAACGGCTGGACCAAGGGCGACTGGACCGAGGCGTTCCTGTTCGCGCTGTCGGTGGCGGTGGGCCTGACGCCGGAAATGCTGCCGATGATCGTCACTTCCACCCTGGCCAAGGGCGCGGTGCTGCTGTCGCGGCGCAAGGTGATCGTCAAGCGCCTGGATGCCATCCAGAACTTCGGCGCGATGGAAGTGCTGTGCACCGACAAGACCGGCACCCTCACCCAGGACAGGATCGCGCTGGAGCGCCACACCGATGTGTTCGGCCACGATTCGGAAGACGTACTGAAGTTCGCTTACCTCAACAGCCACTTCCAGACCGGGCTGATCAACCTGCTGGACCGTGCGGTACTGGAGCACGTGGAGCTGCAGAGCTCGCTGCGGCTGTCGCAGGACTACCACAAGGTGGATGAGATCCCGTTCGACTTCGAGCGCCGCCGCATGTCGGTGGTGGTCTCCGAGCGCGAGAACCACCATGAGCTGATCTGCAAGGGCGCCGTGGAAGAGATGCTGGCGGTGTGCAGCACCGTGCGCGAGAACGGCCAGGACATGCCGCTGGACGAGCGCCGCCTGGCGCGGGTGCGGCAGACCACCGAGGAACTGAACGAACAGGGCCTGCGCGTGGTGGCGGTGGCGATGAAGGAGACCGCAGCCAGCCAGACCACCTACTCGCAGGCGGACGAGTGCGGGTTGACCCTGGTCGGCTACGTGGCGTTCCTCGACCCGCCGAAGGAATCGGCCGCGCAGGCGCTGCAGGCGCTGGCCGCGCATGGCGTGGAGGTCAAGGTCTTCACCGGCGACAACGAACTGGTGACCGCGCGTGTCTGCGCGCAGGTGGGGCTGGACGCCGACACCATCCTGACCGGGCCGCAGATCGAGCGCATGGATGACGGCGCGCTGTCGCGGGCGCTGCACCACCATTGCGTGTTCGCCCGGCTGACGCCGCTGCACAAGGAGCGCCTGGTGCGCGAGCTGCGTGCTCAGGGCAAGGTGGTCGGCTTCCTCGGCGACGGCATCAATGATGCACCGGCGCTGCGCGCAGCCGATATCGGCATCAGCGTGGACAGTGCGGTGGACATCGCCAAGGAGGCCGCCGACATCATCCTGCTGGAAAAGAACCTGATGGTGCTGGAGGAAGGCGTCATCCAGGGCCGGCGCACGTTCAACAACATGCTGAAGTACATCCGCATGACCGCCAGCTCCAACTTCGGCAATGTGTTCTCGGTGCTGGTGGCCTCGGCCTTCCTGCCGTTCCTGCCGATGCTGCCGCTGCAGCTGCTGGTGCAGAACCTGCTGTACGACATCTCGCAGATCGCCATTCCGTTCGACAACGTGGACGAGGAGCTGGTGCGCAAGCCGCTGAATTGGAACCCGGCGGACATCGGCCGCTTCATGGTGTTCTTCGGGCCGATCAGCTCGATCTTCGACCTGAGCTGCTTCGCGCTGATGTGGTACGTGTTCGATGCACGCACGCCGGCCGACCAGGGCCTGTTCCAGTCCGGCTGGTTCGTGGTCGGCCTGCTGACCCAGACCCTGATCGTGCACATGATCCGCACGCCGAAGGTGCCGTTCCTGCAGAGCATCGCCGCGCCGCCACTGCTGCTGATGACCGGCCTGATCATGGCCATTGGCGTGGCCCTGCCGATGAGCCCGCTGGCCGGCTACTTCAAGCTGCAGGCGCTGCCGGCCGGCTACTGGCCGTTCCTGGTGGCGATCCTGTTCGGCTACGCGGTGCTGACCACTGCGCTGAAGCGGTTCTACATCCGTCGTTACGGCTGGCAGTAAGCGCCCGCCGCTTTGTCCAGGGAGAAACACAATGGACATCAATCCGAACCTGCCGGCGTTCGACGCCGGTGCCACGCTCAGCTCGCTGATCAGCCTGTCGGTGGCGTTCGTGCTGGGCACGGTCATCGGCCTGGAACGCCAGCTGCGGCAACGCACCGCGGGCCTGCGTACCAACACGCTGGTGGCGGTGGGTGCGGCGGTGTTCGTCGATCTGGCCGTGCGCTTCCATGACCTGTACGGCGGCCCGCCGTCACCGCTGCATGTGGTGGCCTATGTGATCTCCGGCGTCGGCTTCCTCGGTGCCGGCGCGATCATGAAGGACGGCGCGCAGGTGTCCGGCCTGAACACCGCCGCTACCCTGTGGGGATCGGCGGCGGTGGGAGCATGTGCCGGTATCAAGCTGCTGCCCGAAGCAGTGCTCGCCGCGGTGTTCGTGCTGGCCGCCAACACCCTGCTGCGGCCGGTGGTGAACCGCATCCAGCGGCAGCCGCTGCCGGAAGCGTTCAGCGAAGCGACCTATGCGATCAACGTGGTCTGCCAGCGCGAGCAACAGGCAGAGGTGCTGGATCAGCTGTTGCTGCTGCTTGAGCAGGCGCAGTACCCGGTGCGCGCGGTGGACCAGCGCCCGTTCGGCGAGCGCGACGTGGAAATCGAAGCGGTGCTGTATGCCACCACGGTGGATGCCGGCGAACTGGATGCGGTACTGGCGACGCTGGCGACCACGCCCGGCGTGCTGCAGGGGTTCTGGAACGCCAGCCTGGAGGAGTAGTGCCGGCGGCTGGCCGGCAACCTGATGATCTCCGGAAGCACCCTGCAGATGCCGGCCAGCGGCCGGCACTACCAGGCATCGCTTTGACCGGTGCCGACCAAGGCCGGTATCCACCGATGGCGGCTTTGCTATCCTTTCACCCCACGCCAGGGAGCTTCCCCGATGCCATCGCTGTCGCCCCGCCGCCCACTGGTGCTGCTGGCCCTGATCGTCGTGATGGCGGCGATCTTCCTGATCGACACCGTCACCGATTACGCAGTTGCCGCTGCCTGCTTCTACGCGGCGGTCATCCTGGCCGCATCGCGCGTGCTGGGCGCACGCGGGTTGATCACCCTGGCCATTACCTGCATCGCGCTGACCGGGCTGAGCTTCTTCCTGACCCGCTTCGGCACCTATCGCATCGGCCTGGTCAATTCGGTCATTGGCATGCTGGTGATCGGCATCACCACCTACCTTGCCCTGAACATGGAAGCAGCCAAGGCCGCCGTGCAGGAGGCGCAGGGCCGCCTGTTGCGTGTGGCGCGCGCGTCCACCGTAGGCGAACTGACCACTTCCATCGCGCATGAAGTGAACCAGCCGCTGGCGGCCATCGCCAGCAGCGCCGAAGCCTGCCAGCGTTGGCTCGCGCAGGACCCACCGAACGTGGACAAGGCCCGGCAGACCGTGGCCCGCATCCTGGCCGATGCACACCGCGCAGGCGACGTGATCGCCCGCATCCGCGGCCTGACCCAGGGCGCGGCACCGCAGCGACGCGCCTTCGATCTGAACCAGGCGGTGGAGGAAATGCTGGCGCTGTCGCGCAGCGAGCTGGACCGGCATGGCGTGGCCGTGGCGCTGCTGCTGGACGCCGAGCTGCCACCGGTGCAGGCCGACCGCGTGCAGGTACAGCAGGTGATCGGCAACCTGATCCTCAATGCGGTGGACGCGATGGAGACCGTGCCCACCGCCGACCGCCGCTTGTCCCTGCTGACCCGGCGCGACGGCCAGCGGGTCAGCCTCAGTGTGCGTGACCGCGGCGTCGGCCTGCCCGCCGACCATCCCGAACGCGTCTTCGATGCCTTCTGGACCACCAAGTCGCACGGTCTGGGGCTGGGTCTCAGCCTGAGCCGCTCGATGATCGAAGCCAACGACGGCCAGATACGTGCCGAACGACCGGCAGGCGGCGGTGCCTGCTTTGTGTTCGACCTGCCCATTGCCACGGACGCCCACCATGCGTAAGCCGACTGCCACCAACCTCGATCCGGCACCCATCGTCTATGTGGTCGACGACGATCCGTCGGTGCGCGCGGCACTGGAAGACCTGCTGGCCTCGATGGGCCTACAGGTGCGGGCCTTCGCCTCCACCCAGGCCTTCCTCGAACACGCGCTGGAAGACGCACCGGCATGTCTCGTGCTGGACGTGCGCATGCCCGGGCAGAGCGGTCTTGAATTCCATCGCACGATGGGCAGCCACGGCCTGCAGCTTCCGGTGGTGTTCATCACCGGCCACGGCGACATCGCGATGGGGGTCAACGCGATCAAGGACGGCGCCATCGAATTCCTCACCAAGCCCTTCCGTAACCAGGAACTGCTTGATGCCATCCACAACGGCATCGAGATCGACCGCCAGCGCCGCCGCGAGGACGAGGCGCTCGGCGCGCTACAGCTGCGTTGGCACACCCTCAATGCCGGCGAGCGTGAGGTGGTCGGTGGCGTGTTGCGCGGCCGCCTCAACAAGCAGATCGCCGCTGATCTCGGCGTCAGCGAGATCACGGTGAAGGTGCGCCGTGCGCAGGTGATGCGCAAGATGGGCGCACGCACCCTGGTCGACCTGGTACGCATGTACGACCGCCTGCAGGCGGGTGCGCCATGAACGTCCACGTCGCCTTGCTGCGCGCGGTCAATGTCGGGGGCACCGGCAAGCTGCCGATGCGCGAACTGGTGGCAATGTGCGACGACGCAGGCTTCGCCGATGTCCGCACCTACATCGCCAGCGGCAACGTGGTGTTCCGCAGCGGGCTTGATGAATCCACCGTACGGGAGGCCCTCGCCCAACGGCTGCAGGCGTACGCCGGCAAGCCGCTGGGCGTGCTGGTTCGCTCGGCCAACGAGATCGCCGGCGTGGTGGCACGCAACCCGTTTGCGCAGGCCGCCGGCAACCGTGTGGTCGCGCTGTTCATCGACGGCAGCCTGCCTGCCGATCCGCTGGACGGCGTGACCGGCCGGCGCGACGAACAGCCTGCACTCGGCACGCGCGAGATCTTCATCCACTACGGTGCCGGCATGGCCGACTCGCGCTTGCGGGTGCCCTATGCCCAGCACGGCACCGCCCGCAATATGAACACAATCGGCAAGCTTGCAGTGATGGCCGCAGCGCTTACCTGGCCTGCCAGCAATCCGCGTGCTGGCCGGAGGCGGTAGCGTCGACCCTCAGGCACTGCGCCGCGCTCGCGCTCCTTGAAGGCTGAAGCAGTGGGCGGACCCAACGGATCACGCCCGCTGCAAGCGGCGCTTCAATCGCGTATCCAGCAGCCCCACGCCCAGCAGCACCAGGCTGGTCAGCCATCCAGCGGCCAGCAGGTGCACGTGCGGTAGCATCAGCCCCAGCACCAGCAGCGCCACCGCGCCCAGCAGATGCGAGCGCGGCGCGTGCCCATAGACCACGCGTTTGTACAGGGCACTGCCCAGCAGATAGATCAGCGGGCCTGCCACCATCACACTGGCGTAAACCGTGGTGGCGGCCACCCCCGGATGGTCCATGACCAGATCATTGCCCACCGCCGTGGCGATGATGCCCGCGATCAGCAATGCATGCACGTAGTGGAAGTTGGCGCCCATCCTTCCGGGGTCTTCGGCGTGGGTGATGGCCTCAGTTGCATCGTGGCTGGAGATGCCGAAGTACAGCCACCACATGGCAATCGTGCCGGCGAAGGTGGCCAGCACCGCTGAAACCACTTCCAGGCTCCAATGCTCGACGTCGCTGAGCACGCCACCGGTGGCCAGCAGCGTCTCACCCAGCGCGACGATGACGAACAACTGGCAGCGTTCGGCCAGGTGCCCCCCCTCGATAGTCCAGTCGCGGGTGTGCGAACGACCCATGCCCGGGAACGCGAAGCCGAACATCGGCGAGATGTATTCGCAGGCCACCGCCACCGCCCACAATGCCAGGCGGAGGTTGCCCTCGGCCGCCGCGCCGGCCAGCCAGAAGCAGGCCGACACGCTGACCCAGGCCAGCATGCGGCGGAAGTTCGGTGCCAACGGATGGCTCCGGCCGACCTCCAGCAGCACGAACGCGGTGCGTCCGACCTGCATCGTGGCGTACGCCCCGGCGAAGATCCACGCACGATCGGCAAACGCCTCGGGAATGGACGAGGACATCAACAACGCCAGCAGCATGGTGGCGAACAGCAGGCCGCGGATGCGCGGCGCCTCCGGGTCGAACCAGTTGCTGACCCAGCACGCGTACTGCCAGCCGAGCCAGACCGCGAACCACAGCACCAGCGTCTGCAGTACACCGGCCAGGTCCAGGTGGTGCAGCAGATGGTGGCTGAGCTGGGTGACCGCGAATACGTAGACCAGATCGAAGAACAGTTCTTCGTAGGTCACGCGGGCATGGTGGCCGTCGCGGTGGCGCAGCGCGGGCAAGCGCAGTCGGGTACGCATGGAACTCCTTCAGCGCGCCAAGCGCCAGTACAGGAAACCGGCCAGCAACGCCGGCGCGGCAAACACCAGCAACAGGATCGGCAACTCCTCGCGTACCGCGTAACCGGCCTTGCTGACCCCCACCCACATGTTGGCCACGGCCACCAGCAGCCAGGTAGCGATGAAGGCGATCAGTGCCGTGGGCAGCTGCGAGGTGCCCACGCTCCAGAGACGGCCAAACAGCAGGAACACGCCCAGCAGGAGCACGCCACCGAGCATCACCATGAGCACATGCATGGTCCACCTCCTTGAGCCTGAAAGCAGGCTAGCCCCGGCCGATTCTGCGCTCCAGCCCGTGGAGATGGATTCACAGTCCAGAGCAAGCGAACAATCCCGGCATCGGCTGCGGCGAACCTTATGGCAGCCATGAGTTATTCGCGAAACGGGCCGTCCAGGGTACGTGCTAGCTTCATCCGACCCTATCCAGACCCCTCTCCGCCATGCGCCATTGCCTGACGACCCTTGCCCTGACTGCCACACTTGCCTTTGATGTCACTGCCGCCGGCACACCGCTGCCACAGCTGCAGGCCTACACCGTAGACCCATCCTGGCTGCAGCCGATGGCGCCGCTGCAGATCGCCGACCATACCTGGCAGATCGGCACTGAGGACCTGACCGCGCTACTGGTGCAGACCGCCGACGGCGCGGTGCTGCTCGACGGCGGCATGCCGCAGATGGCCAGCCACCTCATCAGCAACATGAAGGTGCGCGACGTGGCGCCGCAGGACCTGCGCTTGATCCTGCTCAGCCATGCGCATGCCGACCATGCGGGCCCGGTGGCAGAACTGAAGCGCCGTACCGGTGCGATGGTGGTAGCCAACGCCGAATCAGCGGTGCTGCTGGCGCGCGGCGGCAGCAACGACCTGCACTTTGGCGACAGCATCACCTTTCCGCCGGCCAGCACCGACCGCATCATCATGGATGGCGAAGTGGTCACGGTGGGTGGCATCGCGTTCACCGCCCACTTCATGCCCGGGCACACCCCGGGCAGCACCGCCTGGACCTGGACCGATACGCGCGATGGCAAGCCGGTGCGCATCGCCTATGCCGACAGCCTGAGCGCGCCGGGCTACCAGCTGCAGGGCAATGTCCGCTATCCCCGCCTGGTCGAGGACTACCGACGCAGCTTCGCTACGGTGCGCGGCCTGCCCTGCGACCTGTTGCTGACCCCGCATCCGGGCGCCAGCAACTGGAACTATGCTGCCGGCAGCAAGGCCAGCGACAAGGCACTGAGCTGCAAAGCCTACGCGGATGCGGCTGAGAAGAAGTTCGACGCGCAGCTGGCCAAGGAAACGGCCACGGCACGCTGATCCTGTAGCAACTGTCTTGTCAGGCGGAGGCCATCTGGGCCTCCGCGTCACGCTTGCGGGCGTTGAGGATCACCAGCATCTTGCGCATCACCGCGACC